>JAAUTN010000175.1 GCA_012031415.1 Leptolyngbyaceae cyanobacterium SM1_4_3
CAGGGGCTTTGCAAAAGTTGCACATTCCGTCAATCACCAATGACTAATGACCACTTCCCCTCCTCTTTCGAGCAATTCGGAGCCTGTCCAGATAAGTTGATGCGATCGCTTAGCTGTCTCAGCGTCCTTGCCATTTCGGGGTCACTATTCTTCAGTTGGGCGATTTTCTCACAGCTATACATGACGGTTGTATGGTCTTTGCCGCCAAAGACTTCTCCAACTTTAGGCAGGCTGAGGTCAGTGTGCTGGCGCATCAGGTACATCCCAATTTGCCTAGCAACGCTGATTTCGCGGCGGCGAGAGTTGCTCTTGAGGTCTTCGACAGAGACTTTGAAGGTTTCGGAAATCGCTGTAATCACCGCTTCGGGAGAAGCTTCGATTTGATCAACGGGCGGATTCAATACCGGAGCGATGTTTTCTACCGTCATCGGCAGACCGGAGATGGAGATATACGCCACCGCTCGAATCAGCGCTCCTTCCAGTTCTCGAATGTTGGAGGTGTAGCTGGAGGCAATGTATTCAATCACCTCACGAGGCAAGCGCATATTTTCGTATTCCGCCTTCTTTTGCAAAATTGCCATCCGCGTTTCCAGGTCGGGCGGCTGGATGTCAGCAATTAAACCCATTGAGAAGCGGGAACAAAGCCGTTCCTGAAGCCGGGGGATTTGACTGGGGGGGCGATCGGAAGCCAGCACCACCTGCTTGCCTGCCTCGTGCAGCGTGTTGAAGGTATGAAAGAATTCTTCCTGAGTATATTCTTTACCTTCAATGAACTGGATATCGTCTACCAGCAGCACATCCACCGCCCGATAGTGTTCTCGAAAGCTTTGCATACTGTCTTTACGAATGGCAGCAATCAGGTCATTGGTAAATTGCTCCGTCGAGACGTAAAAAATCCGTGATTCATCGTCAATCTCCAGACGGTAGTGCCCGATCGCCTGCATCAGATGGGTTTTGCCCAGCCCAACCCCGCCACAAAGAAACAGCGGATTAAACTCGCGGCCAGGCGATTCAGCGACCGCTAAAGAAGCCGCATGAGCCATGCGGTTGTTAGAACCAACCACAAAGCGGGAAAAAACATATTTAACATTCAAATCGGTTTGCTTGGCTCCCTGTGAAGAAGACGGTTCAACGGGAGGAACTTCTACGGGCAGTGGCCAGAGCATATCCATGTCTTCCATTCCCTCCATCTCGCCCCCCGGCCGGACGTTGATGTGAATCTCGACCGGATGCCCCAACACTTCGTGAACGACCTCGTTCATCGTCTTGATGTAGTACTTCTGAATCCAATTGCGGGCAAAGGGATTAGGTGTGCAGATAACCAGGCAGTGTTCGTCGAGTTGTTCGACAGTGGCAGACTTAATCCAGGTTTCAAAGGTAGGACGGCTTAGCTGTAGCTCTAGCCGCTCTAGCACCTGACTCCAAAAAATTTCCGGGACGATTTCCACGACAGACCTCTACCGCTAACTGCCAGACGACTAATTTAATCGACACAATGCCCTGCTGAGCCTGGTTGTTTTGCCAGGTGTCGCAGATGTTGCTGACGATGAAGAAGATTGGGGTAACTCTGGATCAACTAGCCTACTAGATATGCCGTTTGAATGCCAGATGAAAATGAGTGAGATCTAAATATAGTGAGGATATAGTGAGGGCAAAGTTATAGTCAGGGCGAAGTTAGGCAGACCGAAATCGCTAAGGTTTGTAGATTGAGAGAAACGCATAGTCGCAATAGGCACGCCTTGCTTTGCCCATCCTACAGTTTGATGCTGATTGAAGCAGAAGGAAACCACTTCATCCCTCATCCCTCATCCCTCATCCTTTCAATCCACTCTCTCTAACTGCCAAAGAATCTGATTTCCTTCACGGCGCACCCTGGAAACGACCCAGTTTCGCCAAACCCAATTGTCTCCCCGGCTGGTGACGGCGCTAGCGTTAACATCCATCAGGTCAGCCAATTCTGAACTGGTAATCAGATAGCCCTGGCTGGCGACTTCATCCGCCATTCGCAGGGTTTCTACCAGGTTTCGCAGTTGGGCAACCCTGACTTCACGAGGAAGGTCGGGAATATCAGACGTAGCTGGAGGAATGGAGTCTACCATAGCTGGGTCAGAGGGAACAGCGTCAGCAGAGATGCAACTGGATTGTATCGTCTCTGAAATGTTTCCATTAGTTGCGGTTGCGTCAAATAGTGCATCTGTGGGTGATTTTTTTACAGATTGAGTCTCAAAGTCTGAGATTTCTTGCTCTAGCGTTAACGTTTGGGGCGATCGCCCCTCCTCCACAGCTTGCGTAACCCCTCCCGTCGTTAGTCCCTTGCTGATTGGCGGCTCAGACGACAGCCGCCGCAGTACAGGCCGTTTGCCCAGTGAAAAGGCCCGAGCAATCTGATCGCAGCGTTCATTTCCTTCGTTGCCTGAATGCCCCCGAACGTATCGCCATTCCATAGGGGCGTTCAGGTGCTTTTTTACCCGCAGATTCAGTTCATCGAGCAGTTCCCACAAATCTTGATTAAGAACAGGCTTTCCAGTTGAGGTCTTCCAGCCTTTCTTTTTCCAGCCCTGAATCCACTTGGTGATGCCGTTTTTGACATATTCGCTATCGGTGTAAAGGTGAATCGGTTCAGACTGGTCGAGGGTAAGCAGAAACTCTAGAGCGGCGATCGCCCCTTGCATCTCCATACGATTGTTGGTCGTGGCTGCGTCTGCTCCACCCAATTCGTGAACTGAGCTATCGGTAAAGTAAATCACCGTTGCCCAGCCGCCAGGGCCAGGATTGCCAGAACAGGCTCCGTCTGTATAAATACTCTGAATAGTGCGAGAAGGCATGGCTGTGGAATGAGTCGAGCGTGATTCAGGTTATCACAGACGGAGGGGGAAGGATGAGGGATGAGGGATGAGGGATGAGGGATGAGGGATGAGGGATGAGGGATGAAGGATGAGGAAAAATATATTTCTGCCCTAGCTCCTGCTGTAGGGGTTTAGCATTTGGCAACAGTCTTTGGAGCGATCCCACAAAATCTTGCCCAAATGCTAAACCCTCAGAGATTAACGCAATTGTTTAAGGGTTTAATTTAGGATCGCAACATGAACTACCTTTAAAGAGAGCGCATCTGGAGGTGAGCTATGACTCGTGAAATAACGGAGAAGGTTGATTTAAATCAGTTATCTACAGAGGCATTGAAAGAGCGACTGCTAGAAACCGTTGAAGGTCGAGATGCAGAGCCGCTGAATCAAAAGGTGTTGTTCTATAAGCAAGAACTGGAGCCGCTGTTTACAGAATTGAGCCGACGCAATCCCTTTCCTCAAGCTGAGGATCAGTTGCCGTTGATGCCTGGAGTTTGGTTAATGGTTTGGTCTACGATTCCCTATCAAGACATTTTCCAGGACGAATTTACGACCAGTCCTATCAAATTTTCATGACGATGGCTATTACGCCAACGTTGCCCGCTATGCACCAGGGCACAAGCTTTCCATTCTCAAGAAGCTGTCCAAGATTTTGCTCGCCTATGACTTTATGATTATTCAAAAGTTTGAGGTGAAGGAGGGACAGTGGCTAATTCAGAATGTTGGAATTGAGCAAGCCTTTAGATTTAGAGCAATTCCCCTCAATGTAGAACGGGCAGAAAATTGGTTTACGACAAAAGTTGATGCGAAGCGATCGCCCTCCTCAACTCACTCGCAATCTGGTTCACAATCTGACTCTCAATTTGGCAAGGCAGACAAAAGTACAGCCAAAAAGTTTGAGCGAATCTCATCCGCTTCTCCTCAGCTTGAACACTTATATATAGATGCTGATTTTCGCCTGGTCAAAAGTCAGCGTGAAGCAAAACAGCGACCTTCTTATACGATCGCTATTCGTAAGCGATGATTTTAGATAACCTAAATTTCTGACAAATAGTGCTACGTTATGACACCGCATGAAGCAGAAAACAGCCTTGTTTCTCCGGCTATTTCACAATTTCCAATGCAAACTGTGCCGTTGAAACTGGGCGTGATGGCTTCTGGCAGCGGTAGCAACTTTGAGGCGATCGCTCAATCCATTTCCGACCAAAAACTGAACGCCCAAATTCAGGTCCTGATCTATAACAATCCTGATGCGAAAGCAGCCGCACGAGCCGACTATTGGAAAATTCCATCTGTGCTCCTAAACCACCGCGACTTCTCAACGCGAGAAATGTTAGACGCAAAACTCGTTCAAACGCTCCAGCAATATGAGGTCGATTGGGTGATTATGGCGGGCTGGATGCGGCGAGTCACGCAAGTGCTAATCAACGCCTTCCCCGACCAAATTCTTAACATTCACCCCAGCTTATTGCCCAGCTTTCCGGGGGTGCGGGCAGTTGAGCAGGCGATCGCCGCTGGAGTTAAGATCACAGGCTGCACGGTTCATCGGGTACAGCTAGAGGTAGACAGCGGACCCATCATCATGCAGGTAGCCGTTCCTATCTTTCCCCATGACACTGCTGAGACACTACATCAGCGCATTCAGGTGCAGGAACACCGGATTTATCCTATGGCGATCGCCCATGCCGCAGCCCAGTATGAAAAGAATTTTTAAGGAGAGAATATTTTAGGCATGACTGCAATCGGGGTTCAAAGCAATACGATCGCGGCGATCGCCACCGCCATTGTGCCCCAGCAGGGTAGCGTCGGCATTGTGCGTCTTTCGGGTGCAGAGGCAGTGGCGATCGCCCGTTTGCTATTTCACGCTCCTGGTCATCAGTCCTGGGAAAGCCATCGCATCCTCTACGGGCACGTTCGCGATCCCCAGACCAAAGAACTGGTGGATGAAGCGCTATTGCTGTTGATGCTGGCTCCTCGCTCTTACACCCGTGAAGACGTGGTGGAATTTCACTGCCATGGGGGCATTATGGCCGTGCAGCAAGTGCTGCAACTGTGCCTGGAGCAGGGCGCAAGGCTGGCAGAACCAGGAGAATTTACCCTGAGAGCTTTTCTAAATGGGCGGCTCGACCTGACTCAGGCTGAAAGCATTGCCGATTTAGTGGGAGCGCGATCGCCCCAAGCCGCCCAGACTGCCCTCGCCGGACTTCAGGGCAAACTGGCACAGCCCATTCGTCAGCTTCGGGTAACTTGTCTGGAAATTCTCGCAGAAGTTGAGGCACGGATTGACTTTGAAGAAGATTTGCCGCCTCTAGATGAAGCTCAGGTAAAAACGCAGCTTACTCAAGTTTTGGCAGAAGTGGAGCAAATTCTCGCGACAGCCGATCAGGGGGAATTACTCCGAACCGGGCTAAAGGTGGCGATCGTCGGTCGTCCGAATGTGGGCAAGTCTAGTTTGCTGAATGCCTGGAGCCGGAGCGATCGCGCCATCGTCACTGACCTTCCCGGCACCACCCGCGACGTGGTGGAATCGCAGCTTGTCGTGAGCGGCATTCCAGTGCAGGTGCTGGATACCGCAGGGATTCGGGATGCGACTGATCAGGTAGAGAGAATTGGGGTGGAGCGATCGCGCCAAGCGGCTCAAGCGGCCGATCTAGTCCTGTTGATCATCGACGCTCAAACCGGATGGACAACAGCCGACCAGGAAATTTTTGAACAGGTGCAGCACCGACCTCTAATCTTGGTAATCAACAAAATCGATTTGGCTCCGTCTGTATCCCTTCTGTTGCCGTTCCAAATCGATCCTGCCGTCAAAACCGCAGCGGCTCACAGCCAGGGCATTGAGGCTTTAGAAAACGCAATCCTGGAAACAGTAAAAGCTAAAAACCTAACGGCAGGCAATCTGGATCTAGCCATCAACCAGCGCCAAACTGCCGCCCTGACTAGAACAAAAACCGCGCTTCAACAAGTACAAACCACGATCGCTGAACAGCTTCCCCTAGATTTCTGGACAATCGACCTTCGTAGCGCAATTCAAGCTCTGGGTGAAATCACGGGCGAAGAAGTCACCGAATCCGTCCTCGATCGCATCTTTAGCCGCTTCTGTATCGGCAAATAGTTCTAACCTACCCAATCCTCATGTGATATCTCTGAGTGCTACCTGCGCTTCTCGCCGCAACCCTTTAGCAATCCGAAACAACTCCTGCCCTGTATGCAAATAGTGTTCGTCATAGCTAGAAGTAAAGCGCTCTAGCTCATCAATGCCATCTCCGACCTGGTTGAGACAATAGTAAAGATGTGCCGCAACACCTGCCACATTAGACGGATTGGGCATTGAGCGGAAAGAACGCTGAGCCTTTTGCAGATAATCTCGACAGTCATCCAGATAGGTTTGGAAGTCTTCGAGCAACTCATCATCAAAAGGATCAGCCGAGAGATCGTCAATTTGCTCCCTCAAGGGGTTTAACACGTAGCCAAGCATCTGGTTCACGGGCTGATAGACCTGGTTCAGCCACTGCTGAAGCTGTTCGTCGGTATCTCGTCCGGTTCGTCGCTGCTGATATTGTCTCTGAGCCGCCGCCGTGCGCTGTTGACGATTGTGCCAGGACGGGGAGTTTCCACCATAGGCACCTGCACTTCTCGTCCGCCTCGAAAAGCTTAGCTCTCGGTCATAGGACTGCCGCCGCTGCGGGTCTCCCAAGATTTCGTATGCAGCATTAATCCGTGTAATTCGGTCGTTGTTTGCAATCTCACGGTTACTATCGGGGTGAAACTGCTTAGCCAGGCGACGATAGGCTTGCTTAATTTCTGCTTGACTCGCCGCTGGATCAATATCCAGAATTTCGTAGTGATTAGAATGCGCCATAAGCCCATTGTAAGCAACCGACCGTAGGTAAAACGGCAGTCATTGGCTCAAATTTTAAGGGGCGCAGACAATGTCTACGTCCCTTAAAATCATTGCCGCATTACCAGTATCGCTATCTTTAGCTCATGACCGCTGAAGCAACTAGTTCTGGATCTTGAAACAGCGGTGTACTCAGGTATCGTTCACCAAAGCTGGGCTGCACCATAACAATCAGCCGCCCTTCGTTTTCGGGACGACGAGCCACCTGAATTGCCGCCGCCAGGGCCGCACCGCTGGAAATGCCTGAGAGTAACCCTTCTTCACGGGCAAGCCGACGACCATAGGCGATCGCCTCTTCGTCCGCTATCGTAATCACTTCATCGATCAAATCGACTCTCAAAACTTCAGGCACAAACCCTGCCCCAATGCCCTGAATTTTGTGAGGGCCAGGTTTGCCGCCAGAGAGAACGGGGCTGCTGGCAGGCTCTACGGCGATCGCCTTGAACTCAGGTTTACGTGGCTTCAAGGCTTCTGCTACACCCGTTAGCGTACCGCCCGTACCAATTCCTGCAACTAGAAAATCAACTCGCCCATCTGTATCTTCCCAAATCTCCATAGCCGTCGTTTCACGATGAATTTGGGGATTAGCAGGGTTGCGAAACTGTTGCAGCATATAGGCGTAAGGCAACGTATCAACAATTCGCTGCGCCCGCTGAATGCAGCCACCCATTCCCTCAATTCCGGGGGTTAACTCCAATTCTGCACCGTAAGCTCGCAGCATCGCCCGCCGCTCTGAACTCATCGTCTCAGGCATCGTTAAAATCAACCGATAGCCCTTTGCCGCCGCCGCCATTGCCAGAGCAATTCCTGTATTGCCAGATGTTGGCTCTACTAAAACCGTCTTACCAGGGATGATCAATCCTTCCTGTTCGGCCACCTCAATCATATTGACCCCAATCCGGTCTTTCACCGAAGCAGACGGGTTCATTCCCTCTAGCTTGACAACAATCTGCGCCTTACAGCCCTCTGCCTGCGGAATTCGGTTTAGCTGTACAAGCGGGGTGCGACCAATCAAACGAGTAACATCGTGGGCAATACGCATGGCTTTAGATATTGATAAATTTTGAATACTGGCTCAAATGCTTAGTGACTTTCAAGGTTCTTCTAAGCCAGAAAAATCTGACTTAGATGTAGTACATCAAGTCGAGCTGTTGTCTAGCGTCTCGCTTGTCTGCTAAATCTTGGAGCGTGTGCTTTTGAAGGACTGCTTCGGCTGCCAGACAAGCTTCTTTCCAAGCTTCCCAAATTACCATACCCTCCACTGACTTTGTGCCTTGTTTAGGTTCAGGAGGTTGAGAATCTAAACCCTCAATCGACTCAACCACATCCAGCAAGCTAATTTTCCAAGGCTCTCTAGCAAGGATGTAGCCGCCTTTGGCACCCCGCTGGCTACGCACTAAACCAGAACGCCTCATGGTTGCAAGGAGCTGCTCTAGATAACGGTCAGGAATATTTTGCTCAGCCGCAATTTGCCGAATTTGTAGCGGCTCTCCGCTATCGTAGTGCGCTGCGAGTTCCAGTAGTGCAAGGATAGCGTATTCACTTTTACAGGAGAGTTCCACAGGCAATCTTTAGAAGGGGGATCATTACTGCTAGCCTATGAGTATTGTCTCATAAGCCACCTCCAGTATACCCCGGTTCTCCAGTGGGGTTTTGCAGGTTTACAACAATTGCCAGCACAATTCATATTGCTGTGGTTAGCAGCGTTAAGACAAAAAAGGAAGCACAGCCATTACTGCGCTTCCTTACCTAAGTTGGGCTTTGATTGATTCACTAGTCCCCTTTTGAGGAACATATATTTCACTAGAAGGTAAAGCTGGTTCTCAGCGCACCAATGATTGTGTCGTCCACATTGTCGTCGTTGAACGGATCGGTAATCCATATGACGCTGGGCGTGATGGAAATATTGTCGTTCAACTGGTAGTTGTAAAACCCTTCCAGCAGGAAACCTGTGTCGTCTCTAGGCACAATATCTCGCGAGTACAAAGGAACACCAGCCAGAATACCAAGTAGATTGCCTTCTCCCCCTAAGTCGCGGAAAGCAAGAGTTCCCTGATAACTCCAGGCTTCTGCGCTACCTGTTTCAATGAAGACTGAGTTAGCGTATGCAATGCCGCCACCGATTTCAATTCCGGGGAGCAGTTTGAAGTTGACCTGGGCCCCGTAGGTATTGGCTACGGTTGGGCCGTCGAAATCATAGACAGAAAGCCCATCTGCAACGTAGGTATTGACGTAGGTGAGTGCTGCATCAACCGGATCGCTGAGGAAGGTCAACTGACCAATGATGCTGTAGTCACCGTTGAACAGACCTGCTCCGGGGCTAGGATCGCTCGCTTCACCGCCTGTGTAGCCAAAGTCAAGGCTGAGGTTGTCTGTAAGCTGAATGATTGCCCCTGCGCCTGCGTCACCAGTACTTAAAGTGTATTGGGTGGGGAAGCCAAAGTTAGATACGCTGCCGTCAGTTGAGCTATCCAAAGGACTGATGGTGCTGGCGACCAGTTCATCTACATCTAAACCATTTGCGCCAATCAGAATTTGAGCGCGATCGCCCACTGGGAACGTGTAGTAAAGGTTATCTAACTGGAAATTTCCGTCTGAGGTTCCTCCAAAGGAAAAGCCAATTGGGTTAGAGTCAAAGGACTGTACGTCACGTACCTGGAAGCGCGTTCTCAGGGTGTCACGTCCCGTGAAACTGGTGTCGAAGTTGAGACGAACACGGTAGCCGAAAGTAATTTGGCTGTCAAAGGCTTCATCTTCGTCAAGCACACCAGCGACGTTGAAGATGGTTTCACCGCGCAGCTTGGTGGTGGTGGAGAACTGGTTGGCTTCCAGTTCAGCCGTCCGCGCTTCGAGTGCATCTACCCGTCCACGTAGCGTTGCCAGCTCAGCGGCAAACTCTTCTTGCAGGCGTTGCAGGGTTGCCAGGTCTTCCCGGCTCACGGCATCTGCAAGTCCAGCCGCAATTAGTTCGTTCACGCGGTCAAGAGCAGCGTTTAGACCCGCTGCAAACTCATAACGAGTCATAGCGCGGTTGCCCCGGTAGGTGCCGTCAGGATAACCTGCAATCACACCGTAGCGCTCAACTAGGGACTGGAGAGCCTGGAATGCCCAGTCGGTCGGCTGAACGTCAGATAGCTGAGAAATGGACGTAACCTGGTCAAGGCTGTTGCCATTACCTTCGCTGCTGTATTCCATGATTTGCTCAAGGGAATCAACAGTCGTCATCGTGTTTGCAGGAGCAGCAGCAGGAGCAGGCTGCTCAACTGGAACCTGAGCTAGCTCAACCGGAACCTCAACTTCTGCAATGGGTTCTACGACTGGCTCAAGCCCAGCCAAGTCAACGGTAGAAACCTCTGGCTCAACTGCAAGAACCTCTGCACTTAGCGCTTCGGATTCAGAAGAAGCCTGAGCTTCAGTCGCGATCGCTGGAGTTGAAACAGCTAAAGCGGCACCTAACACGGCTGGTGTAACCAGCAATGATTTCCACAAGATTTTGCTAATCATAATCCTCACACCTATGTTCAAGAGGGACTCTGTAATCCATTAAAGCCCAATCAAAAACATAGCACTATGTTTCGCAAAATTCTACGTTTTCCGGCATACATTTCCAAGACTTTAGGATTTCTTGATTTAGAGGATGTTTGAAAAGTCTAATTTATTACCCAAAGGCTTGTAGGAGCGTGGCATTCGGGCAAAATTTTTGCTCTATTTCAGGGTCTACCTGCCGAATGCTACGCCCTTACAGGGGACATTCGCTACTTTTCAGACTCCCTCTTAGGCAGAACCCAACCGTGTGAATCCTCAGGAAGTTTCGGCTTTGGGTGGAGTCCAACAACTCAGAGCTTACGTAAACAAAGCGTAAAGCTAGAGCAGGCTTCATGCAGGCAAGGGCTTAAGCCCTTGCCTCAAAGTCGAACAGGTCAGTCCTGCTGCTGTCGTAGGCTTAGGCTTTAAAGTCAAAAGCAGATGACCGTACTGACTGACAGCTTAGCCGCCAGTCAGAGCCTTAGAAACTGAAGGTGGTTCGTAAAGTACCGATAAAAGTATCATCCACGTCTTGGTTATTGAATGGATTGACGATATAGATGACGCTCGGAGTCAGGGCAATATTGTCGCTTAGGGTGTATCGGTAGTAAACCTCAGCGAGGAAAGCATTGTCGTCTTCAGCGCCAAACTCGCGTAGATCTGCGGTGTAAGTTGGAATACCTGCCAGGATGCCAAGCTGATTGCCCTCTCCGCCTAAGTCGTTAATTGCTAAAGTCGCCTGGTAGCTCCATAGTTCGTAATCGGGTCTCCCCCCCAACCCACTTACATCTGTGTAAGCAATGCCGCCGCCAATTTCAAAAGTATCACCCAGCTTAAAATTTACCTGTGCGCCGTAAGTGTTGGCTACGGAAGCATCACTGATGGCTGCGATGTCATAAAATTCACCAGCACCATAGATATCGCCAAAGCCTGAGTCGTCATAGGCATTGACGTAGGTGAGGGCAAGATCTACAAAGTCGCTCAAGAAGGTAATTTGACCAATCGCACTGTAGTCGCCGTTGAATAAGCCGTTTCCTGCTGCTGGATCTTCAGGCTCATCACCAACGTAACCACCAGAGATGCCCAGGCTGAAGCTGTCGTTGTCAATCAAACGGAAAACCAGACCTGCACCCGCGCCTGTTCCTGCAAAGCCCTGCTCATATTGCCGAGGATCAGCAAACTCAGAAATAGCACCGCTGTCAGAACTTTCGCCTAAAGGAGAAATAATGCCTTCTGTTAGGTCGTCAATATCAAGACCGTTAGCTCCGATTAAGACTTCGATTCGTTCACCCACTGGGAAAGAATAGGTCAAGTCATCGAGTACGAAACTATTATCGCTATCGCTGCCAGCAGCCTGAAAACCAACAGGATCGCCTTCAAATTGGGGAATGTTACGAGCCTGAAGACGAGTCCTTAACCGATCTTCTCCAGTGAAGCTGGTGTCAAAGTTCAGACGCACTCGGTTAACAAAGATTGTTTGGTCGTCGAAGCGGTTGTCTTCGTCAAACACGTTGGAGACAAGAAACTGTACTCGCCCTTGCAAGCGGGTTGTGGTTGAAAATTGGTTTGCCTCTAGCTCTGCTGTACGAGCTTCTAGCGAATCAACTCGACCCCGTAGCGTTGCTAGCTCTGCTGCAAACTCTTCCTGTAAACGCTGTAGTGTTGCTAAATCTTCTTGCGTAACAGCCTCTGCAAGCCCTGCTGCAATTAATTCGTTCACTCGGTCGAGAGCCGCATTTAAGCCTGCCGCAAACTCATATCGGGTTAATGCTCGGTTGCCTCGATAAGTGCCATCGGGATAACCCGCAATCACACCGTAACGCTCTACAAGAGATTGAAGGGCTTGAAATGCCCAATCGGTCGGCTGTACGTCAGAGAGTTGAGAGATGGACGTGACCTGATCAAGGCGATCGCCATTATTCTCACTGCTGTACTCTACGATCTGCTCTAGAGAATTGGTATCGGCATCAACAATGTCCTGGCTTGAGGTTTCTGAACCGCTGGTTTGAGGAGGTTGGGTAGATGCGTCAGGCAGTTGCGACAGAACCTGAAACTCTTCTACTTCCGGCATCTCAACTACTTCTGTCGCAGCTTCTGTTACAGAAGCCGCCTCAATCGGGGAAGCTGCTTCAGTTACGAAATCTTCAGTTGCGAGAGTGGGTTGGTCTGGCGTGGCGATCGCCTCTAAAGGAAGCAAAACAGCACCAGAAACAGGCGTAACTAACAATAAACTCCACATCACCCTAGATATCAACATCAGTTCAAATCCTCACACCGGAACTAACAACTCTAGTTAGAACCGTAAGCTTTGAGACTGAGAAGGCGATTAGTATACGCTGAGAAACTAGTGGTGGAAAGATTAACTAAGGTATAAATTTTGGAGTTACGACGTGATTCTTTCTACTTGATACCGTCAATCGTCTTTGCCATTGCAAAGTCTTGCTCAGTCAGCCCTCCCGCATCGTGGCTTGTGAGAGAGACGGTCACTTTGTTGTAGGAAATAGCTAGATCGGGATGGTGTCCGGCAGACTCAGCAGGGTCAACGAGACGATTAACAAAGGCGATCGCTTCCACAAAATCCTTGAATTTACGAACGCACCTAATCTCTTTGCCTTCTAATGTCCAGCCTGAAAGCTGAGTAACGCACTCCTGAATTTCAGTTTGGTTTAATAACTGAGCCATAGTTCCTAACTCCGTTCCTATTGAATTCTTCTGGAGCGTTTCGCGCTTGAGGGCGTTTAAAAAACTATCCGCTCTCACCGGGAGGACAATAACAAAGTTATTAGACCTTATGGTGAGAGCGGTGTAGCGGGTCTTCAGATTGAAACTAGACTGCCGGGAGGAACTCTATGCCAACCCAGCATCTCTCAGAAGACTTCGTTCCGAGGGGAACTGAAGTTAACTATTAGAGAGCAGCCCCGGCGCACAGCCAGCTATGTCCAACCTGACGACCCATGAATTTACTACTATCTTGCATGGGCATCACCTCCTTGTCCCTGAACGGTTTTTTTTCAAGAGGCAGAGCATTTCGCTCTGGGTGTTATCCACCTAAAAGGTAATGTAACACATTCACTCGATTGTGGGGTGTTGACAAACTAAATTCCAAAAAAGCTCCTGCCCGAAGACAGGAGCTATGCGAATTACCTGAGGTAGGCCGGGTTAGAGCAAAGCGAAGCCCAACCTCTAACTTGATTCTGATGGATTACGCATTCGCCATACCCAATCTTCGCTTAGCCTACAGCGCGTTACCGCGAGGTAGAACTTCTTCAGGGAAGATGAAGTGTTCATGGGGTTGGTCTTGGGGAGCCATCCAGGCGCGGATGCCCTCGTTGAGCAGAATGTTCTTGGTGTAGAACGTCTCAAACTCTGGGTCTTCTGCTGCTCGAATCTCCT
>JAAUTN010000176.1 GCA_012031415.1 Leptolyngbyaceae cyanobacterium SM1_4_3
GCTTTAATCGCACCATGACCCTATGCTCAGAGACTTGTCTCCAGTGTAGGTAAGTTTCAAGGGTTGGATGCGTGTTCCATTGCTTGCAACCCCGCACTATACTGATTTACCCATTTGAAAGATGCTGTAAGTCGTATAGGCAAAGGATTAAACCGTACTCTCGAAAGAATAAGCGATCGAAGCAACGCATTAGGCGATCGAAGCAACGCATTAAGCCGTTGCAGCTAAGCATTAAGCCACTACAACCAAGCATTAAGCTGCTACAACCAAGCATTAAGCCACTGCAACTGAGCATTAAGCTGCTACAACCAAGCATTAAGCTGCTGCAACCGAGCATTAAGCCACTGCAACTGAGCATTAAGCCATTGCAACTGAGCATTAATACCAATTCAACAGGACTTACTTATTCCTTAGGAATGAAAATTAAATAACTTCCGTAGGTTGGGTTGAGTCCGCGAAACCCAACAAGCGTAGGATGTTGGGTTGAGCTTTGCGAAACCCAACCTACAAATTGCTGAGCATTAATACCTTAAGCCCCTTGTTCAGTGATTTCCAGATGTAGGTTGGATGGAACAACGTCAAACCCAACATCCGTGATGCAGCGTCTTTTAAACGGGTAAATCACAGGCAAGAGCAAACATCCGTTCGCCCCTACCTGTGATTGCGGTTTATGCAAGTGAAAACTGTTGAAAAGTATGGTGCTCTATAAACCCGTCAACACAGAACAACATAGCTTTGTCCTTGCTGTATTAGGACTCAGTAGACGCTGCAACCAGGTCAAGCTCAGCAGCCTGGGCCGCTGCGGTAGGGATACTATCACCACCTTGATCAACCTTTGTTTTTGCAACTGCAATTGCAAAGACTAACAAACCAAACACGGGCTTTGCCAGCACATCTGCAATCGTGTAGCCGATCTGTACACCCACAGTGGCGGAAGTCCCTGTGATACCCAGCATAGGAAGCAGATAGGCAATTGGATAAACCCCCCAGGAGAGCAGCAGCAGCAATCGCATATTGCGAACAAGCGACTGCACCGCTTCAGGCTGGCGAACAAGCGACTTGGACAATTCGACCCACAACACATAGAGGATGTAGGCAAAAGGAATCGTGCTGACTGTACCCCAAATAATGCGAGTGACAAGATCAGAAGAGATTTCTCCGGGGTAGCCCGTCGCAATCATCACCACTGAAGCGGCTGCTAGTTTGATCAGTAAAGGCTTTGCCTCCTTCACCGGAAGCGCCAGTACTGCTACTGCTTCAACCAACAGCAGAGGCACCGTTAAAAGCCAATCGACATAACGATAGGCATCGTTAAACGGCTCACCCGTCAGAGTATATACTCCGTTCTGCAAAGTGTAGGCAGCATCCCAACTGTTGAAGATCCGAAAGTAGTGATAGCCAGCAATACTAACGACGATCGCTGAAACCAGTAACGCTAAGCGATACTTTTGACCTACTTGGGCACGGGCGTTGAGAAAGAAAAGGGCGGATGCGAACATAGTGGCGATCGCAAACGAGAACCCGTTATAGACCAGATTGAATTGGCTTGAACTTAGTGACTGAACTACTGATAGCCGATCCAAAAGGTCATCCTGAGCCACTGCCCCTAGCAGTGAGAGGTCAGGTAAGAGAATTGCAGACATTACAATCTTATCCCTGTGAAATTAGTGTGAGTGCGAAGGGTGAATAGACTGACTAGTTGGTGAATCCTTTGAGACTCAGGCAGTCTTTTAACTCAGTTTCTGCTTGACTCAGCTTAGGATTGGACTTCAAACTCAGAATTCTTTCAATCTGGTCATTACCCATTTCGCTTAGAGTGCGCTTGAGGTCGGGCTGACTTAGCTGTTTCGGTAAACAAGTAATCAGCGCACTCATGCGATCGCCCTCCACAGGTTCAACCACTTGTGAAATAATCCTTTCAGCCTGCTCACCAGCATTGATAGGTGCTGCCATTGCCGAACTCATCGACAGCCCCGGTAGCCAAACCAATCCAATTAACAGAGTCGCAAAGAGCGTGCGACTCAACAAATTCAAGAATGAATCAAAGGAAGGACTGAAAATGATTACATTTAACAGACCCCGATCCTCAACGTTTGAGCGGGTAGTCATAACAGTCCTTAATGAAATGAGTGTTTACTTGATGGGCCACTGACCAACTACATGAGCTTCCAGAAGTGCAACACGCCCCGACTGGAAAGCGCTTCAATCGCAACAGCAAACACGAAACCGATCATGGCTAGACGACCGTTCCAAATCTCAGCTTGAGGCGTAAATCCCCATTTCCAACCGTTGCGATCGCTAGAGGGAATCCCCTTTGTAGAACTTGTCATGATGATTTCTCCGAGTATGTGGGGTGTAACGGGCTTGCAACCAAACAATATCCCGGCTGTAGGATACGTTAGGCGCTAGCCGTAACGCATTACAGGAATTTTATTTTGGCGCATAGCCCTAACTGATTAAAGCGTGAAGATAGAAGTTGCTGTCCAGCTTAGAGAGAAGCAACATCCAAATCCAGTTTCCATTCGTGCTTCAGAAGGTTTTGATACATTGTCTTCTGAGTCATCATGAGCTTATGCTGTTCAATTAAGAACTCTTGTGCCTGTTCAAGAGACATTTGCTTTACCTGGTCTGCAAAGAGTCTCAGACTAAACTCTTGGTCTAAAGTGAGTTCGTTTGCTTGACTCATAGATGCCTCCTTAACCCCAGTAGGGTTGAATTTGTGAGCCGATAGTCTGCCGAGTGTCCCTGAATGGTCTGCGGCTAGGAGCGGAGACATGACCCGATTGATTGTTGCGCTATGTGAATTAGTATAACAACTATTTACATATTTGACGGCTTTAGAAAAGCTATTGGTCGGAGCGCCTCATTTTTTTCGTTGACTGATTAATAGTGATTTAACTGAAGTTTAAGACTGCTTTCTCGGCAAAAATTTGAGAGCGATCGCCCGCCAAAATCTCTACGCCTGAATTTGTCACCTGTAGCTACTGAGTGTTGCCGTTACTATTATTCTCGTCTGGCTGAAACAAAGCCTTAACATCTGAGTCACTATTTTTATATTTGTTATGGGCGATCGCCAATTTTCTTTTCGTAGCTAGGATCATGGGTGCCGAGTAAGCTATCCCAAAAAGTAAAATACAGCCCGTAATGATTGGTGTACTTGAGATGATGAATGGAATGATGGGCAGGACCAATAAACCACCGACCGAGCCAATGGTGAGGAAATGAAGCGGGTAAGCGATCGATCCCAAGATGGTTTAATGCTGCCCACACGGTCATTGTAGTGAGAACTGCAATTAGCGTGACAAAATGCAGCGGCAGAACAAAGATTATGCCGACGAGGAACAGCGACTGAACAACTGCCTCTAAAGGATCAAAAGCAAACGAAGTCCAGGGGGTAGGATAGCGCGATCGGTGATGTCCCTGGTGCAGCCAGGGAAAGAGTGCCGGGTGGTGAAACAAGCGATGGGTAAAGTAAAAGTAGGTATCCTGGAGGACTAACACCGCAACGTAACTTATGCCCAGATACCACATCCCGTACTGTTGAGGATGGCCATACAGTTGAGTAATACCCCAACCATAAGCTGACACCATAAACGCTGCCGCTAGCGCAAACACCGCTGCCGAAAGAACAGAGAGTTGAATATCGCGTTGAATCGATCGCCAGGAAGGAGATCGGTGCTGTGGAATCTGACTGTCAAAGAATTGACTGAATGGCGAGTAGAACAAGAGGTAAGTTCCTCCTGCCACCAGAAAATACCGGAACAGAATAACTCCAAAAAAAGCGATGCTGTAAAACCCAAACGAGTGACTTATCAATTTAATCTCCTTGCCATTCCCGATCTTCTAGTTCCTTTTGAGGCCATAACAATGTAATTTCAAGAGTAGTACTAATTCTTTATGAAGCTGCACTGAACACAATTCAATCTGAAGATATGCGAGTTGGCGTAATTTCTGATACACATGGGCTTTTGCGCCCTGAAGCGGTAGAGGCTCTGGCAAATTCGGAGTTGATCCTTCATGCGGGAGATATTGGTAAGCCGGAAGTGCTGGTAGAGTTGGAGGCGATCGCCCCCGTGATTGCAGTACGCGGCAATAATGATATGGAAGAGTGGGCAGAGGCGATCGGCGATCGCAAAACTTTCAAAATTGAGAATACATCCGTTCACCTGCTGCACATCGGGCAAGAATTAAATTTGCTTGAAACGGGTAACGTACAGGTTGTAATTAGCGGACATTCCCACAAGCCATCTATTGTAGAGCGCGATGGCATTCTGTTTCTCAATCCCGGCAGTGCAGGGCCGCGACGATTTAAGCTCCCCATTTCTGTTGCTCACCTACAGATAGAAGGAAACGCAATTCACGCAGAAATTGTAGAACTGGCAGTATGAAGTGAGTTTTTTGCGTAACTGAATTCAATGACCGACTTTTCTCCCAAAACTGTTGCCGATCAGATCCTGGCTGACTTTCGACAAGAGCAACAACTGGTAAATCTAATCATTAAAGGCTGTATTGAACATCGCTGGGCGATTAGTGAGGCAGAAAAAGATCTGTCAAAAGCAATCGTTTACAATGCTTTTGAAACCTATGCAGTTGCACGAGGCGTTCCGCTGGAGCAAGCAGAACAATTCTGTGAACAGCATCTTGACGAGTTGATTCAGCGCATCCAGGCAGCACTTTGAGTGGAACGGGCGATCGCCATAAACATCTAAGAATTTGAAGCAGTTTCTTCAGTGGGGGTTTACAATCGTTCGCTTAACTGACTCGCAACCTCTTGCAAGGAAGTGAGTGGAACTGGACGATTTGGATGAATGATAAAAATAGTATTGAGCGTTGCACCTTCACGAAACAAAGCGATATCTGCCTTGCCGATCGCCTCTACGGTTCCCCTAAACCCAACCGCAGAGTCGCCAATATCTGTTAACTCCAGAAACTCCAGGTCTGCTGGTTTTTCTTGCCCCAACAGTTGAGACAGTGCATCGGGGCTACTCAACATTGCATCCAGAAAAGCTTCCCCGACGGGAGAAGTGGTTTCATTCTCTCCAAAAATACTGCTAAGGGGAGACGATGTTACACAAACTTGTTCAATCGCGTCACCATCATGCTGTAAGACAAAGGCGTATCCTTGCGCTCTAGCCGCTTCACAGTTGGCGATCGCCCCAGAAGAACTGCTTTGCATTGTCTCATCTGAATTGCGAATAAATCCAGGCGGCAAGTCTTCTAGCGTGAGCAGCGGGACCCGTGAAGTAGCTGCCATCGATTCACTCATTGGAGAGAACATGAGTATGCAAGTCAGGACAATAGCAACAGTTAGGAGTAATTTTTTCAACATAATTTAGAGTTGTTCTCAAACAGATTCAAGCCCAATCAGCACAACCTTTGGCCAAGAGAATCCCATTCCTCACGTTTCATTGCTCTACCCCAAAAATAGCTTGTAAGCTGGATTTTGGCTCTCATTCCAATACTGATAACCCAGCGTATCCAAAAACATTTGCCACTCTTCCATTTCGTGGGGGGGAACCTGCATTCCCACTACGATTCGTCCGTAGTCTGCGCCGTTGTTGCGGTAGTGGAACATACTAATGTTCCAGTTGGGGTGCATGGAGCCGACAAATTTCATCAGCGCACCGGGGCGTTCGGGAAACTCGAAGCGGTAAAGCAGTTCATGATGAGCTAGGGGCGATCGCCCGCCTACCATGTGCCGCAGGTGCAGTTTGGTTAGCTCATCATCGGTTAAGTCAATGGTGCTAAATCCTCTTAATTCAAAGGTTTCAACCATACGGGATGCATCAGCCCGGTTTTCGATCTGCACGCCCACAAAGATGTGTGCTTCTTTCTCATCGGCAATTCGATAGTTAAATTCGGTGAGGTTACGTTTGCCGATACACTCACAAAACTTCCGCAGGCTGCCCCGCTCTTCAGGAATGGTGACGGCAAAGATGGCTTCGCGGCGTTCGCCCAGTTCTGCCCGCTCTGCCACAAACCGCAGGCGATCGAAGTTCATGTTTGCGCCACAGGCTACGGCGATCAGGGTTTGCCCGGTGATTTGCTCTCGCTCGACATAGGCTTTAGCAGCGGCG
Organism: Leptolyngbyaceae cyanobacterium SM1_4_3; assembly: GCA_012031415.1. Lineage (GTDB taxonomy): Bacteria > Cyanobacteriota > Cyanobacteriia > Elainellales > Elainellaceae > JAAUTN01. Next base: position 6,078 of record JAAUTN010000176.1, read on the forward strand.
ATCGCCAGCGCCCCAGCGGGTTCTAGAATCGATCGCGTATCTTCAAACACATCTTTAATCGCCGCACAGATATCATCGGTTTCTACCAGAATGATGTCATCGACATATTGCTGACACAGGCGAAAGGTTTCTTCGCCCACTTCCCGCACGGCAACTCCATCGGCAAACAAGCCAACCTGAGGCAACCGCACTCGGTGTCCAGCTTTGAGCGACTGATACATTGCGGCTGCATCAACTGGCTCCACGCCGATTATCTTGATCTCAGGGCGTAACCGTTTTACATAAGCCGCAATTCCAGAAATCAACCCCCCACCGCCGATCGCCACAAAAATCGCGTGAATCGGCTTCTGGTACTGCCGCAATAGCTCCATGCCAATCGTGCCCTGTCCTGCAATCACATCTGGATCGTTGAACGGGTGAATGAAAACCAGCCCCTTTTCTGCCTCTAGCTGACGGGCATGGGCATAGGCTTCGTCAAACGTGTCGCCGTGCAGCACTACTTCTGCGCCTCTGGCTCTAACCGCATCTACCTTTACCTGGGGAGTGGTGACTGGCATGACGATCATGGCTCGTGTGCCCAGATGTTGAGCAGCAAGGGCAACTCCCTGGGCGTGGTTTCCAGCAGAAGCGGCGATCGCCCCCTGTGCCAGCACATCGGGCGGCAGTTGCGCCATTTTGTTGTAAGCGCCCCGCAGCTTAAACGAAAACACCGACTGCATATCTTCCCGCTTCAGTAAAAGCTGATTGTTCAACCGGGCAGACAGATTTGGCGCACAGTCCAGCGGCGTTTCCTGCGCCACATCATACACACGAGCAGTCAGGATACGCTCCAGGTAGTCAGGCATGGGGGATGAAGGTTGGCAAATGCTGAGTATAAGCAATTCTACTCTATCTGGAGGATGCCTTCTCCAGGTGGGAACTGCTTTAGACTAAAGTAAGAGAAGTCGGTCGCCAAAGGGGGTTGGGTTGCGCTTTGCTTCACCCAACCTACCGTTGATGAGTTCTACTGAAGTGCCGCGATGAGTCAGCTACAGACTAAGATACCAACTGACACCTGGGTGAATGCCTCCTGGGAGGAATATCTTCAGGTGGTTGACGATCCTACCTATTCAGAGACTAAAGGCTATTACTTCAACGGACGCATGAGGCTAGAAATGTCTCCTCTTGGCAATCCCCATTCACGCGACCATTTTATTGTGATTAGTGCGATCGCTCTCTTTGCCAGCGTCCGAGGAATTGACCTGGACGGTCATGATAACTGCACCTATCGCAAAACGGGCTGTGAGGAGGCTCAGCCTGATGTTTCCTTTTACCTGGGTGCAAACGCAGAAGTCATTCCCTGGGAAGCCACAATCATTGATTTAGATGTTTACCCATCCCCTGATTTGGTGATTGAGGTAGCTTACTCTTCTCTGGCAGATGATAAAGGTGAGAAGCGACTGCTCTATGAAGCGCTAGGTGTGCGGGAGTACTGGATTATTGATGTGCAAAATGTACAGCTTATTGCCTTTGAAGTGCAGAATCAAGGCAGTCGCAAGATCGAGCAGTCTCAGGTGTTTCCAGGGTTAGACATGGCACTGTTAGAGGAAGCGTTGCGCCGCAGTCGCCAGATGAATCATGGCAAAGTGAGTGCCTGGTTGCTGTCCCAGTTTTAAGTTATTGAGTGCCCAGATTTGCGACTTCTCAAAGAAGTCGCAAATCTCAACTTCTCAGGTGATTGGGGCGACTTCGCTATTTATCGCTTCTTTTGATTCTTCCTGACAGGCTTCTGGGTCGATGATGCACTCCAGTTTGGTGTCAGGCTCATCGGGGTCAAGCGGATTGACGAAGAAAGCGCCTGTTTGAGGCGGCAAGGTTGGGTCGAGCAGCAGTTCTGCGATCGTTTTCACCATCCCTGCGAGTGGGATGGCTAGAATTACGCCCAACAGCCCACCCACTTTGCCACCTAGAAATAATGCAGGCAGAACGATAGTTGGACTTAATCCAGTCAGGTTGCCTAATATGCGAGGCGCTAACAGGTTGTCTTTGATTTGTTGAAGGGCGATCGCCACGCCCACCACCTGCACTGCTAACCACCAGTTAATAAACGCCACTACCAGCCCGACGATCACAATTCCTAAGGTTGCGCCAATAAATGGAATCACTTCCATTAATCCAATGAACGTGGCAAACACCAGGAAGAATGGCACTCGCAGCCACCAAAACGCCAGTGATAACGTGACTGCCATAAACAGTCCTAGCAGCAGTTGCCCTGAGAAAAACCGCTGTAAGTTGCGGCGAAAAGAATCGGTTAAATAGTCTTGAATCGGGGGCGCAAAGAAACTGGTGACACCATTCCACAGTCGCTCTCCGTCTAGCAACATATAAAATGAAATCACCAAAATTAGAATCAGGTCTAAGACCCAGTTGAATGTACCCAGCAGCAGCCCTACCCCGCTGGAGGCAATGGTTTCCGCTTGTCCCTGTAGCTCGGTAAGAATTTGCTCTTGCAGCAGCGGGATGGCAAACTGTATCTGGTTTTGACTCCAGGTTTGCAGTTCTACTAGCTGTTGTTGCCCAGACTCAATTAAGTTGGGTAGGTCGGTGATGAGTTGCTGAGCTTGGGTTAATACGGGAGGGGCGATCGTGACTCCAACCAATCCTACAAGTGCCCCAGCAAAAAGATAAACTACCCCAGCCGCCAAACCACGCGGCATGAAAGTATGCAGCCTTGCGACTAGATAATTGAGCAAAAAGGCAATTAACCCAGCCGTCACCAGGATGCTGATCAACTCACTTAAATATCTCAATGCATTCAGGGTCATCCATCCTGTAGTTAAGATCAATGCCCAAGTAATGAGAAGTCGCTGAAGTGGCGTAAATAAACGATCCATTAGCTTGAATGTGAAAATTCAATTCTAAATCTATTACTCCAGACTAACTTGAGCGCCAAGCTGATCTTGCGCCCGAAAAGCTCTATCCATTGGAATAGGGGCAACGGGTTCCGTCAGGGTAAATTTCCCGGACTCTATCCATTGCTTTAGCTCTAGCGCCACCTGTCGGGATAGAAAAATGCTAGCAAGGGGGGCAACTCTAACGCTTTTGCCGTCAATCGTGAGGCGACCCGTTTTGAGTTGAGCATAGCTGACCAGCCCAAAGGTAGGGCGCACCCGACGCGGAATCGAGAAATCTACCACTGGAGCTACCAGGTCTTGATCCTGCACGGCGCAGCGAACGACGACTTCTTCGTTGAGAACGGGTAATGGAACGCCTACGCCAATCATCAGCGACGGGCCATAGCTTTTGAAATAGCAGCCTTTGACCCAACGGGGACTCATTTGTTTCGCATCGCCGATGAGTGCCAGGGTTGCAGCAGGGCCAATAGGAGTACGATTGGGCAAACGCTTCTGTAAGGGAAAGTGCTGGGTGCCTTCCCAGGCAACGTAGCCCTCACCACCGCCTAAAAAGATGCGGCTGCCGATGCCAATTAGCTTCAGGTCAGGGTCATTCAGCAAGGGGGAAACGGCACCGGGGTTGGAGTAGACGGCGTTGGCAAGCTGCGGTTGCAGTGGACCCAGGTAAGTAAAGAGGGGGCGATCGCCTCCATTTACCCCAACAATAAAATTTTGATAGAGATTGCGTGGGTTAAACAGGTAAAACTGGTTAATTGTGTCACGGGTAATTGTCGTTTCTAGGGAAGCGCGAGAGTAGCAGTCTGTCACCTGCCCAATCGCCCGCAAATGGACGGGTTTACCTGCAATCAGATCGGCAATGACGTGGCCACCACCGCGATCGCGCACAGCACTCCGAGGGCGATCGCGCTCATCTGCCTCAACCCATTCGCCCATGCTGGAATATTCCGTCATCTGGGTTGCGCCCAGATACAGGTCAACCGCGCCAAAGCCAGAATAGGCAAGCACTCCATCTAGCCAGCACTGACGAATCTTAATTGGCGGGTCTGTATGCCCCAGGTTGAGAACTGCGCCGGAAGACTCCATCGGCTCAAACGTGCCCGTCGTCACCACATCGACTTCTTTCGCTGCTTGAGCTACGCCAGCCTCTTTGACCCGTGCTTTGAGTTCTTCGACCGTCCAAACGACTGCCTGCTGCTGCTTGATTTTGTGATTAATTTCAGAAACAGTACGCATGAGTAAAGCGGCTTATTCCCTGAGGCAGTTGTAAACAAGCAGTGAAACGGAGAAACTCTGTGCAATAGCTTTACCACAATTCTGCAAAGCAATACAGCGTCAAAGCATGGCAAAACCAAACGGGGTTGGGAGAAGATCGAACAAACTTAGGAGAAACAGACCAGACGAGACTAGTACGAATGGGCATCACGAAAGGCCTCGACTACTCCTGCGGGTTTTGAGCTTTTTGGCGATCGCACTCTGCATTGGCGTGATCGCGGGCTTCCTCATCAACTTTATCGTCCAAGCTTTTTCAATCAGCTTAGGGCAAGGGATTCAGAGCTTGTGCGCCGGGGCACTGCCGCTGATTGTGATTTCCTACGTCACCTACTTTACGCCGCTGTTGCAGCCTCCTCGCATTATCCCCACCTTCAACATTTATGTGGTGTTTGCCCTGTGGACGCTGATGCTGTTCATTGTGTCGGCACTGTGGCGAAATTCAGGGAACGACATTCCAATCGCAGAAATGCTGTTTTCGTTTACGCTCAGTATAATTCTGGCGATTTCTAATCGTATTTCATTTGAGGCATTTTTGGCTTGCGCCTACGGTGTTCTCACTGGCTTTTTGTTATACGTCACCTTCTCAAGCTGGTGAAGATAGCTTTTGCAATTAGTTAACTGTGATGCCGCGCTTGGCTTGGCGATCGCGAATTCTTTCCAGGTCGCCCAGCGGAATTGCCGAAATTAGCTGACGGGTATAGGTTTGCTGCGGCGATCGGTAAATCTGCTCGGCGGTACCAATTTCTTCGATTTTGCCTCCGTTCATTACCATGATGCGATCGCTCATAAACTTCACCACCGCTAAATCGTGGGAAATGAAAATGTAGGTAAGTCCAAACTCTTGCTGCAAGTCCTTCAGCAGGTTTAATACCTGTGCCTGCACCGACACATCCAGCGCTGACACCGACTCATCGCAGATGATGAACTTAGGATTGAGCGCCAACGCACGAGCAATACAAATCCGCTGTCGCTGTCCCCCAGAAAACTCATGGGGATAGCGATCGATGCAGTGAGGGTCTAGCCCTACCCTTGCTAGCAAATCGGCAACTCGCTCTCGCTGATGGCGACGGTTTGCCCCAATCGAGTGAATCTTGAGCGGCTCCATCACCGCCTCGCCAATTGAAATACGCGGGTCAAGCGAACTGAACGGATCTTGGAAAATAATTTGCATATCTCGGCGGATTTGCCGCAGTTGCTTTGCGCCCAGCTTCAACACATCCTGCCCTTCAAACAAGACCTGACCGCCCATCGGTTTCACCAGACGCAGCAGCGTCCGTGCCAGCGTCGTTTTGCCGCAGCCCGATTCACCCACCAGCCCCAGCGTTTCCCCTGGATAAATATCAAAAGAAACGCCATTCACCGCCATCATATAGCGCTGAGTCTGCCCAAACATCCCGCGCAGCGGAAACCCAACCTGCAAGTCTCGCACGGAAATGATCGAAGCCTGCTGCTGCAATTCACCCAGGCGGCGATCGCTATCTGCCTCACTCACCTCAGCATTCATTCGCAGTGCCTGATTCACGTCCAGCGACTTTTCTCGAATGATTAGCTCACCCGCCGGAGTGGTAGTCACTTCCATGAAATCTGAAATGGTGGGCAAATAACGCAAACGGCGGGTAGGCTGCGGACGACAAGTTAACAGCCCTTTGGTGTAAGGATGCTGGGGATTAGAGTAGATCTGCCAAACCGAGCCGCATTCTACAATCTTGCCCTGATACATCACGGCAACCGTATCGGCAATTTCGGCAATGATGCTGAGGTCGTGAGTAATGAAAATCATCGACATCCCTCGGCGATCGCGCAACTCCCGCAGCAGATCGAGAATCGTCGCCTGCACCGTCACATCTAGCGCGGTAGTTGGCTCATCCGCAATCAGCAGCGAAGGGTTACAGGAAATCGCCATCGCAATCATCACCCGCTGAATCTGTCCACCCGACAACTCATGCGGATAGCGCTCTAAAATTGCGTGCTTCTGCCGATTTACCTCCTGCAAAATTTCTTGTTCCGACGGTTCAGCAGAACTTGAGGCACGTCCTCTGCTGGCTGTCACAGTCGTTTTCAACCATTCCTCCAGGCAGCGTTGCTTTAGTTCTTCATCGCTGGGCAGCAGCTTTACCTCTTGCAGCAAATTGATTGCTCTACGTCGCGCCTCTGGCACAGGAATATCCTGATGCTGGCGAATTGCCTCAATTAACTGAAAGCCGCAGGTAAAAACTGGATTGAGTGAACTCAGCGGCTCCTGGAAAATCATCGACACTGCTTCACCGCGATAGCGCTGCATTTGCTGTGGAGCCAACGCCAGCAGATTCACAGGTTCCGCCCCTTCGGTGAAATCTTGAAACCAGATTTCACCTCCCGTCACTCGTCCGGGCGGACAGGGAATCAGCCCCATCACCGCCAGAGACGTAACTGACTTGCCCGACCCCGACTCACCCACAATTCCCAGGGTTTGACCGCGCTGCACCGTAAATGAAATGCCGTCAACCGCTCTAACCAGGCGATCTTCCGCACAAAACTGCACCTGGAGATTGCGAACATCAAGGATAGTGTCACTCATGGGGAATCAAACAAAAGTCAGCACACGAAATTTAGATGGATCTTAACAGTGTCAAACGATTTGTGTTGTTAATTCAGGTATGTTTTGTCGAGTATGTTCAGTTTTTTGTGTAAATGTGGCATCCTGCCCATATTTACACAAAAATCAAATCAGTCTCGTTTCATCGGAAGAGATAGCAGGCGATAAGTAGTAAGTAGAAAATTTGGCGCTGCTAAATGTAGGGATGATTTGCCTGTTCCGATGCCCTCTGTAAGGGCGAACAGCCGTTCGCCCTTACGAGAATTTATCCCTTCAATCAACAACGCCGAAAAATTTGCCCTCCGCCCTCCGTCCTCCACCCTTCAGTCATACACCCTTCCATCTGGCAAAGTCGCTCCTCGCAAATCTGCCCCCATCAGATTAGCGCTGCTCAATTCGGCTCTAACCAGATTGGCATGGGTCAAATCGGCGTTAGTCAAGTTGGCTCTGCCAAAGTAGACATCCACTAATTCTGCGTCCCTTAAGTTAGCTCCCTGGAGATTAGCCCGACTCAGATCAGCCCGACTCAACCGAACTGCAACCAGAATCGCCTGTCTCAAGTCAGCTTTGATCAGCTTAATGTCAGGCATGACCGCTCCCTGAAAATCTGCGCCCGCCAGGTTCGCCTCGGTTGCGTCGGCTCGCTCTAGCTTGGCGTTTGTCAGGTTGGCCCGTCGCAAGTTTGTTCCAACTAGCTTGGCTTCGGTCAGAAATGCGCCCTTCAAGCTGGCTTCATCCAGGTCAGCTTCGCTCAAATCTGCCCTCGCAGCGTTGCCTCGCTCAAGTTTGCGCCGCGTAGATCTACTCTGGCCAAGTCTGCCCGTCAGGTTT
>JAAUTN010000177.1 GCA_012031415.1 Leptolyngbyaceae cyanobacterium SM1_4_3
AAGGGCTTAAGCCCCTTGTTCCAGGCAATTTCATAAAGAATGGATATAATTTTTTATGAGTAGAGTTATACTACTTCATCGCTCTATTTTTATTCCCTGGTAGCCCATTTCTGCCTTCTGCATTTCTTCTACCATTTGCTTGCTGCGACGAATGTAGGTGACAAATAGCAGGATGGAAAAGCCAATGATGAGGAGTCCTAGAAAGTTGCCTGCAAAGGTGTTGTAAAGGCCGTGAAGGAGAGCGGCGATCGCCACTCCAATGAAAATAATCGCACTGCGCCGGGAAGGGTTAATGGCTGCCAGTCCCATAAAATAACCGACCATCCCCGCAAGAATGGCATGAAATAGCGGCAAAGAAACAAAGCGAATCGTATTGGCAAGCACGTAGGAGCCAAAGTCTAGATCTCCTCTGGTCAAGCTAAAGCGGTAGAGCAAGGAGTAGGTAGCCCCCTCCGCCATCGCAAACCCCAAGCCTGAAGTTGCGCCATAGAATGCCGAAGTGAGCGGGTCTTGCAGCTTTCCTGGACGCAGCAAAAACAGGTAAATCGGCAGCGCTTTGCAAAGTTCTTCTAACACCCCAACACCCAGCACGAAGCCAATCATTCGGGGAACCATACCTGCTCCAATCACCGCATAGAAGGCATTAAATGGCGGCACCTGCTGAAAAAACAGCAGCATCGGAATGCCAACAAAGGCCGTGAACAGCACGCATTTCAGCGTATCGCGCCAGGAGAATTGGGGGGGTTTGATCAGGTTGTACAGTACTACGCCCCAAATCGAGGCGTAGTAAATTCCCAGCATCCAGGCAGTTTGTTGGACGCTGGCTTTATCTGGTGTAATCAAATCCACAACCAGAGGAAACAAGCCAAAAAACAGCAGAATTTTGACGAGATGATTTTGGTACAGCCCCAGGCTAAGCACATCCCGATAGGGGAAAACGGCCGAAAACTGAAACGTCCTGAGCGTTGCCAAAAAATCATTTGTTTCAGAACGAGGTTTTGCTAACTCTATTGGCTCTGGCTCTACTGAGTCGTCAAAGGTTGGAACAAATTCTTCATACCAGGCGGGTACGTCTTCCCCGATCACCTGTCCGTAAACTTTAACCAATTGAATGGGTTTTGCTCGGTAGCTGCTGATCTGTCGGTTGAGGAAGGAAATAAAAGTCTGCTGGGCAAGCGGACGGTTGGAGGAGAGCAAGATTTGCAGACAGCCATCCATCAACAAAACTTTTGCCATCACCCCTCTGGGCTGCAAAGCTTGGTTGAGCAAGGCAGCGATCGCCCCAGGATCACCCTGCTGGGCAAGTTCAACAAGACTGGATTGAATCATGACCGACGAAGAGTCCGCTGGGTCAAAGTGGAGTTAAGTTCAAAATATCTCATGACGGGTAGAGCCTAGTAGGGACTCAGAGCCATTTTAGTTACGGTTAGCCGGACTTGCGCCTGGGCTAGTCGGATTTGCCTCTGAGTTTGGGGGACTTGCGGGTGGGCTAGGAGAATTGGCTCCAGGTCGGGTGGGACTAGCGGGTGAGCTAGCGGGACGACCTTCTGAGCGAGTTGGACGCTCCAGAGTTAGAGGAGCCTCGATTTGTTGAGGTTCTGACGCTCCTTCTGGTGTCCAAAAAACTGCTTCAACATTAACTGTTGTAACCTCTGGGTTAATTGTGAATGAGCTTCTAAAGGGCACTGTCTCTCCTGGCTCTAGAGCAGAAATGCCGAGGCTGCTGTAGCCCCCTTGAAACAGATTAGGATTTTCGGCAGAGCCACCTCGATAGGAAACGGATACGTCGCTAACTGGCTGATCGCTGTGATTCGTAATGCATCCGACTACAAAATTACCGCCATTTTCAGACGTTTCAGGATCAAACTGCACGTTGGTTAACTCAACAGGGTTGGACTCTGGGGTAGACTCAACCTCGCGGCAAGTTACCTGGTTGGAAACGATAACGCTTGAGGTAGGTGGTGGGGCGTTGGTGTCAGCAGGGACGTTCGCAGCCTGCTGCTGAGCGGCAGTCAGGCTTTGCTCGTAGGCGGTCAGGCGTTGTTGAGCAGTGGCATAGTCTGGGCTGTCGGCGGGTACTGATTGCAGGAAGGCGATCGCCTGCTCCCACTGGCTAACGACCAGTCCCCAATCATCCGCAGAGCGAGCGGTTTCTGCTAATGTTTCTGCCTGTTCTGCGCGGCTGGCTGCATCCTCCAGCGGGTTTTCTGAGAGTGCTGTTTCATCTTCATCCACGTCTAGCTCGGTCGCTGGATCAGGTGCGACCTCTGAGGCAGAAGGTTCTAAAGCAGCCTCCTGACGGGAATACCAGATCGAAAAGCCAACAATTGCCGCAATCCAGCCTGCTACGACGAGCAAAATCAGGTAGAACCAGGGCGATCGCCCCGTCCTTACCCGCTTTTCTGGCTCTGGTACTATGGCGTGTTCAACCCCATCCGCATCTGTCCAGGTCAACGGTTCCGGGTGACTGACATCAGCATTAACGGGGTCAACGGGTGGAGTAGGCTGATCTTCATAGGCAACATATTCCAGCGATTCGTCGGGGGTAAAGTCAGCGTCATCGACCATCGGCTCGGCTACAGGGAGCGCGGGCTGGTGATCCGGGCGATCGCCAGTTCCAACCGAATAGATAACTGGATCGGGAGCTACCGTCTCTTCCCCCATCACCGCAGGCTGATTCACGAGTGACGATTCCTCTAAATCTGCCAGATTTTCTACAACCGCAGGCTCAACTGCCGAAACAGGCTCAACCGGGGTTGCGCCATTGCCAGCGCGGTCAGCCGTCACCGCAGGAGGGACAGGCTCCGCTGGTGGCACCGGACGACGGGGCGGCGGCGGGGTGGCGTGGGTCGGCGCGGCGGCGGTTGAACTGAAGCCGTAGGGAGCGCAACCTCTAAATCAGGTGTAGCCGGAGGTGAAACCGGAGGAGTCAGAGGCTTGAGAAAAATTTCCTCAGTCCAGGCAGGGGAACTGTTGCCCACTTGCCGACTGATGATTTCAATCGATTGGATAGATTTGAGTCCGAGCGTCGTAATTCCATTGCGAACAAACGCGACCATGCCCTGTCGATTCGGAATTTGAGCAGACTCCAGCAAGACCTGCAAGCGATCGCCCCGCACATCCACCGAGGCCGTCATTCCTTTCGGCTGGAGAGAGCGATTCATCAAGGTGGCGATCGCCTGGGGATCGCCCTGCTTTGCCAGTTCTAGAAGATTCTGCTGTGTCATAACTGATCCAATCTATCAATCGTTTTGCTTATCTTTTGCTCTACAATCTTGGCAACGGCTCAACCCGGCCAGCTTGCCAATTCCGTCTCTAGCTTGTCATCCCGTATCCTTCAGCCCTATGAGTATTGGATATCTTGCCCTTGTTCTCCACGCCCATCTGCCTTTTGTCCGCCATCCCGAAAGTGATTATGTTTTAGAGGAAGAATGGCTATTTGAAGCTATTACCGAAACCTACGTTCCCTTACTGCTGGCATTTGAAGGACTCAAACGAGACGGAGTCGATTTCAAAATGACCATGAGCATGACTCCGCCACTGGTTTCCATGCTCCGCGACCCTTTGCTACAAGAACGTTATGACGCGCATCTTACCCAACTGGAAGAACTGGCAGAGATGGAGGTTGAGCGCAATGTCCACAATGGGCATCTTCGCTATCTAGCAGAACATTATGCCAGTGAGTTTAACAAGGTGCGAGAGGTTTGGGAGCGTTACGACCATGACCTCATTACTGCCTTCAAACAGTATTTAGACAGCAATAATCTGGAGATTATCACCTGTGGGGCAACTCATGGCTATTTGCCCCTGATGAAAATGTATCCGCAGGCCGTTTGGGCCCAGATTGAGGTTGCCTGCGAACACTACGAACAGAACTTTGGTCGCCCTCCAAAAGGCATTTGGCTACCCGAATGCGCTTATTTTGAAGGGCTAGAGCGAATGCTAGCCGATGCGAACTTGCGCTACTTCCTGACGGATGGGCACGGAATTCTCTATGCCCGCCCTCGCCCTCGATTTGGCACCTATGCACCCATCTTTACTGAGACTGGCGTTGCCGCCTTTGGGCGTGATCACGAGTCCTCTCAGCAGGTGTGGTCTTCTGAGGTCGGCTATCCTGGCGCACCCGAATATCGAGAATTTTACCGAGATTTGGGTTGGGATGCCGAATATGAGTACATTAAGCCTTACATCATGCCCAATGGTCAACGCAAGAACACGGGCATCAAATATCACAAAATTACAGGCAAAGGCTTGGGGTTGGGTGATAAGACCTGGTATGACCCCTACTGGGCGCGAGAAAAAGCCGCAGAACACGCCGGAAACTTTGTCTTTAACCGCGAACGTCAGGTCGAACACCTCTACGGGATTATGCAGCGCCCGCCAATTATCGTTTCACCCTATGATGCGGAACTGTTTGGGCACTGGTGGTATGAGGGTCCCTGGTTTATCGACTACCTGTTCCGCAAAGCGTGGTACGACCAGGGCACATTTGAGATGACGCACCTGGCAGACTACTTGCGAATGCACCCAACCCAGCAGGTTTGCCGTCCTTCTCAGTCAAGCTGGGGGTTTCGCGGCTTCCACGAATATTGGCTGAATGAAACTAACGCCTGGATCTATCCTCATTTGCACAAAGCGGCAGAACGGATGATTGATCTGTCTCGGCGTGAACCCGTTGATGAGCTAGAGTGGCGAGCGCTCAACCAAGCTGCCAGGGAAGTGCTGTTAGCACAATCGTCTGACTGGGCGTTTATCATGCGTACCGGAACGATGGTGCCCTATGCGGTACGTCGGACGCGATCGCACCTGATGCGCTTTAACAAGCTGCGCGACGACATTCTTCAAGAAAAAATTGACTCTGGTTGGCTAGAAAAAGTTGAAAAAATCGACAATATCTTCCCCCAGATCAACTACCGAGTTTATCGACCGCTTTAAGGAATTATAAAAGTCTAGTAAACTCACTGAGAAAAGTTGGCATCCCCCTAAAGGAGTATGTGATATTTTACGTACTCCTACGGAATCGTTTCTCATACTTCATCAGGTGAACATCTCTAACTCCTTGCCGCAGATTTTCTCAGTCTCGCTGATCCAAACCGATCACAGATTTAGAGAGATCTGCGGTATTTTTCGTAAGGTCACACTAATTTAATTTGAATTTGCACAGAATGAACCTTGCAAGACAAGGGGCTTAAGCCCCTTGTTCCGTGCAGCTTCACAAAGAGTTGCTTATCAGGTCTAAGGATCAGGTCTATAAATCGCAAAATAGCCTGCGGCAACATCGTCCTTAAACTGTTGCAGCCGTTCTTCCAACTGAACAGTAAGGCGCTCGATCCGATTATCTAAGCTGAGGATGGGGCGCGATCGCAACGCTAGTTGCTTCAGCCGCGATGCCGCAGACCTGATCCTTAGCCAGTGTCGCACCGTGCGTAGAGGCGTAAGCAGGTCTGTCTGATGTCGAGGATCAAAAACGCGCTGAGTTTGCATCGGCTCATAGTTAACCCCAACTGAGGCGCACCAGTCTTGCCACTTAAAGGACAAGATCGTTCGACTGGTTACAACGGGCACCCAGGGAACGCGCAGAGCATCCGCGACGATCGCCCCATGCATGGCCTCTGCCAGCACGACTTCAGTTTGACCGATTGCTGTAATCACCGCCTCGGTTGACCAGCGCGGATCGATATAGCCAAACCCGATGGATTCACAAACCGATTTCCAGCCCTCACCCGCTAGCTCATAGTGAGGCATAAAGGCGAACTTGTATAGGTTACGGTGTAGGTTGCGATCGCTCAAATTAACCAATCGCCTGAGCAACACTGCCCCGTCTGTCACGGCCAGGTGATCTGGCAAACCTAAAGCCTGGGTTGAGAGTGGTCCACGTAAACAGTAAATTTTGTAAGAATCGTCAACCACGGGAACGCCTTTGCCATAGCCTACCCCAGTTGCAAATACGGCTCTTTTATAAGCCTCACGGGTGCGGTTAGGGAGGTTGCTGTTCAACAAGGTACCGATTCCCACAAATGCGGTCGTTGGGTCATCATCCAGCACTCCCGGAAGTAACCTTTCCCAGAGCCAGGGGTTTAAGTTGTCACCAAAGTTTTGTGCCCCGTCGGGCAGTTTGTAATAGCAAAGCTTCATTGGTTTGATTTACCAATAGTAGAATTTAGGATTTCGTAGCGTGGTCAATCTGAGGCGCAAGATACGATAAACTTTTTCTACTCGTTTACTCCAAAGTAAAAATTGCTTTTCTGTTTCTGGGAGTTTGGGATGTTCGAGAGCCTGCTGCCTGGCGAAATAAGCTAATTTCTCCGCAGGATCAGCTTGCCCTTTAGAAATTCTGACCTTCTCAATTCGATCTTTAAAGAAGGGAAAACGATCTTCTGAGTCAAACTGAACGGCTAATTCTGCTTTAGCAGCAGCAAGCCCTATAGCGTTTCCTTCGCCAGCATAAAAGCCGTTTAATTCAAAAAAAGCGGCGATCGCATCCCAATGTTCAAGAAATTCAATTTCGCGCCCAGCAGAGCGTTTCACTGTAAATAAAAACTCGTGAACGAATTTAACACCTTCCAGGTGTAGCTCTAGCTTATCGGCTGCTTTTGAAATTAGCTCAAAATCTCGCTTCTTTTTGCCCTTGTGTTTAATAATGCTGGAGCCTGTTCTAGCTGTGATTCCCGTATTCCAGTCCATATCATCGGGCACTTGTCCTAGTATTCGCATATCTGCATCAATGAAGATACAGGTCTCAAATCGGGCGATCGCTTCAGAAATCACAAACCTTTTGTCATGATAAGGATACACTCCCTGCTGCCGATGTTTGATCGCTAAAACATGAGCGTAATGATCAAAATCACTGGGCTGATCTGTCAATACAAGAAAAATTGTGTTGGGGGAATATTGCTGTATATCAGACGTTAAATCTAATGCAAGAGAACGATATTTCTGCCCCAACGCCAACGTACCGAAACAGAAATTTTTTGTCTCTGATTTCATTGCTTAGTAACCTGCTCTTGAACTAGATTTAATGTTGCTCAACTACTTAAAGCAAAGATTATTGCTCTAGCTCGAAAGTTCCTCTGGAAATATAGCAATTCTTACTGCTTTAAAGCAGGGGTTTTGACAACTAATACCGATTTTTTATTAAGTTGCACGGAACAAGTTTCAAAAAATGTGGCAGTGTCCACCCTACGGGAAATTGCTACGGAAGAATGCGTAAGTCCTGATTCTAATGAGCCGCCCGGAAAAGGGTAGGTTTTCTTTTACAGTAGCTACAGAAGTTTTGGCATTGCTGCGTCAAGTATGATTTGCCCTCAGATCAAAGTCCCTCTCTCGCAGGAGAGGAATTTAGGGTGAGGGCGGTTCTGGGTATTCATATTCCTATTCAGCAAAGCCAAAGTGACATGGTTACAGAAGTTTCTGACATGGTTACAGAAGTTTCTGACATGGCTACAGCGACTGTTGAAGCCTTAATAGAGTAGGGTGTGTTAGGCGAAGCCGTAACGCACCAGAAGCTTTTAGAACGGTGCGCTACGCTGCGTTAACACACCCCACGAAAATTGCAGCTTATTTACTCCACGATCCTTACCAGGTTTGAAGCCCTATTCTACACATAGCGATAGTCACTCAAGTTAGGACAAGGGGCTTAAGCCCCTTGTTCACGGGATAAGTGCTTCACGTGCAGGAATGTCCTAACCTGTATGACTACAGCTATACGATTAGTCAGTTTTAACTGACCTTAGCTCTTAGCCCAAACTTTAGTTCAGGGTACAGGAGAGTTTACAGACTCCGAAATTCGGCGTTCCCTTCTTTGCTTCGTTCCATAGGGGAAGTGCGTAAGTCGTGCGAATGTAAATTCTAGAGACTCTGCGTTGAGCTTTTGAGGCAGATCTCAGGTTTGCTATTCCCAGGCGAAGCTTGGAGATGAGGCGATCGCTCCTTTCACGAGTCGTAAAGTTTTAATGAAAATATCCTTTACAAAAGTGACTCTGTAGATTCAGGCAATTCTTTGCGAGTGCTGACTTTGACCCAAAACTGAAAACAAAATGCCCAGTAAAACTTAGATGAAGCTGAGTATTCTTGATGTTTACTTAACCTGGCTTTGTCTGCGCTTAACCTCTAACCGATACGTTACTAAAGGTTCCCGTAGATTTACGGTAGGAAGAAATTTCATACCCATCTGCGTACTGCTGCGGAGTTCGACGCTGATAGCAGGAGTGATTGACCTGCTCAACGGCTAAAAGCTAGCTCAACTCAGACTGCCTATTTTTCTTCCTTTACTGAGGTATTCATGAATAGTCCAATTCAGCTCACGCCTGTGGGCACATATGCGACTGGCATTTTTGACGAAAGTGCTGCTGAGATTCCTGCTTATGATCCTGCCTCACAGCGTCTTTTTGTGGTTAATGCTAACAGCGCATCGGTGGATGTGCTGGATCTGAGCGATCCGACAAATCCGACAAAACTATTTGAAATTGAGGGTGCGACGTTTGGCGGAGTTGCCAACAGTGTTGCGGTGAAAGATGGGGTTGTGGCGATCGCCATTGAAGCCAACACAACCCAAGACCCTGGTTCGGTCGTATTTCTAGACACAGACGGCAACTTGCTTAAGTCTGTCACCGTCGGGGCACTCCCCGATATGCTCACCTTTACCCCCGACGGACAGAAGGTGCTGGTAGCTAACGAAGGCGAACCTAGCAGCGACTACACGGTTGATCCAGAAGGCTCAGTGAGCATCATTGACCTTGCTAACGGCGTTGAAAATGCCACCGTCACGACTGCGGACTTTACTGCTTTCAATTCTCAAATTGATTCGTTGCGGGCTGCGGGTGTGCGAATCTTTGGCCCTAACGCAACGGTGGCACAGGATGTCGAGCCAGAATATATCGCATCAGAAGATTCCAAAACGGCTTATGTAGCGCTGCAAGAAAACAATGCGCTGGCAGTGTTGGACGTAGAAGCAGGAGAAATTACCGCAATTCTGCCGCTGGGCTTTAAAGATCACAGCCTGGAAGGAAATGGGCTGGATGCTAGCAACCGAGACGATGCGATCAACATCCAGACTTACCCGATTTTGGGAATGTATCAGCCGGATGCGATCGCCACCTACACGGTCAACGGCGAAACCTACATCATTACCGCTAATGAAGGAGATGCCCGCGACTACGACGCTTTCTCAGAAGAAGCTCGAATTGCCGATTTGATCCTTGATCCCGTTGCGTTTCCCAATGCGGCTGAGCTACAGGACGATGCAGTTTTGGGACGGCTAAATGTCACCACTGCCAATGGGGATATTGATAGCGACGGCGCATTTGAGCAACTCTACAGCTACGGAGCGCGTTCCTTCTCCATTTGGAATGCTCAGGGCAAGCTAGTTTACGACAGTGGAGATGATTTTGAGCGCATTACTGCCGAGTTGATTCCTGCCGAATTCAACTCTAATAACGATGAGAATGGCTCCTTTGACAGCCGCAGTGATGACAAAGGGCCAGAGCCAGAAGGCGTAACCACAGGCGTGATTGGTGGACGCACCTATGCCTTTGTGGGGCTAGAGCGAGTAGGCGGAGTGATGGTTTATGATGTCACGACTCCTGATAGTCCTACCTTTGTTCAATACCTCAACAACCGGGATTTTAGCGGCGATGCAGCAGCGGGCACCGCAGGTGATTTAGGTCCAGAAGGTTTAATTTTCATTGCGGCTGAAGATAGCCCTAACGGAACCCCTCTGCTGGTTGTGGCAAATGAAGTCAGCGGCAGCACAACGGTTTACGAAGTAACGCTGTCGATTCCCACAATTCAAGGCGAAGGTCAGGTTTCGTCAGCGGTTGGAGAATTGGTGACGACAACTGGAATCGTCACCGCAGTCGATTCTAATGGCTTCTACCTACAAGATCCGATAGGGGATGGCAATGACGCGACCTCTGACGCAATTTTTGTGTTTACCCGCACCCGCCCAACGGTGAGCGTTGGGGATGGGCTAAAGATCAACGGCACGGTCAGCGAATTTATCCCCGGTGGGGCTGCATCTAACAATTTGTCTACCACGCAAATCACCAGCCGCACGATCACGACGCTATCTACGGGAAATGATCTGCCCGATGCCGTGATTTTGGGTGAAGGGGGACGGATTCCGCCCAACCAGATTATCGATAATGACAACTTTGCCGAGTTTGACCCTGAAGAAGACGGCATCGATTTCTTTGAAAGCCTGGAAGGAATGCGAGTGACCGTCCAGGATGCGGTTGCGGTTGGCCCAACGACGCGGTTTGGCGAAATCTATACGCTGGCAGACAATGGCGACGGGGCAACGGGGCTGAGCGATCGCGGCACCATTAACATTAGCCCTGACGACTTTAACCCAGAGCGCATCCAGGTTCAGGTTGACCGCGACATTCTCAGTGGTTTCACCATTCCCCAGGTGAATGTAGGCGACTCACTCGGCGATGTGACGGGCGTAGTCGGCTACGGCTTTGGCAACTTTGAGGTGAATGTAACAGAGCCATTCACCGCGACTAGCGCTGGACTGGAGCCTGAAGTTTCTAAGCTAAAGGGCAGTGAGACTGAGCTAACGATCGCCTCCTACAACGTCCTCAACCTTGATCCCAAAGTTGAAGATATTAGCCTGGTTGAGGACAACGATCCGGGTGATATTTCAGATGACGTGGGTGAGGGACAGTTTACGGCGATCGCCAACCAGATCGTCAACAACCTCAACCTCCCTGACATCGTTGGCTTGCAGGAAATCCAAGATAACAACGGGGCAGAAATCACCGACATTACCGCTGCTGATGAAACGCTGCAAACCTTAGCCGACGAAATCGAGCGGGTCAGCGGCGTTCGCTACGAGTTCATCGACAACCCGTTCATCGGGAATGAAACCAGCGGCGGACAGCCCGGTGGCAACATTCGCACCGCTTTTTTATATAACCCTGACCGAGTTGATCTGGTGGAAGGCTCAGTTCGCACGATTACCGATCCGGCTGAACAGCAAACCAATCCCGAAAGCCCATTCTTTGACAGCCGTTTGCCCCTCGTTGCCACATTTACCTTTAATGGTCAGGAAGTAACCGTCGTCAGCAATCACTTTTCCTCGAAAGGTGGCAGCAGCCCACTGTTTGGTCAGAACCAGCCCTCAGTAGAGCGCCAGGAAGACCCAACGGTTAACGGGAGCTTGGACGCACGACGCGCTCAGGCTGAGGCGGTCAAAGGTTTTGTGGACGGTCTACTAGCCGAAAAACCCAACGCCAATGTCGTAGTGGTTGGCGACATCAACGAGTTTGAGTTCATTTCACCGTTAGAAGTCCTGGAGCAAAGCCTCAACAACCTGACCAACACACTGCCCGAAAATGAGCGCTATTCCTTCATCTTTGAGGGCAATTCTCAGTCACTTGACCATATTTTGGTGAGTGATGCTTTGGCAAATCGGGCAGAGTTTGACGCAGTTCACGTTAACTCTGAATTTGCAGATCAGGCGAGTGACCACGACCCGCTGTTGGTGCGCCTGTTCCTCCCTGAAAACTTGACTCTGGGTACGGCTGAGCGTGAGCAATTGTTGGGTACTGCGGCGGATGATGTGATTGATGCGCTTGGGGGTGATGATATTGTCGCGGGCAATGCGGGCAATGACATTATCTTTGGCGGTGATGGCGATGATGTGCTGAGGGGCGATCGCAACACAACTTCATCGGGTGGCCCGGGCGGCGATGACATCATCTATGGTGGTGCAGGCAATGACCGCATTAGCGGCAAAGCTGGCGACGATCAGATCTTTGGCGGCGAAGGTGACGATCGCCTCTGGGGGGATGACGGGGATGATCTCCTATATGGCGGTGCAGGTGATGATGTCTTAATTGGTGGCAAGGGGCGCGATACCTTTGTGCTGGCGGCTGGTGAAGGAACTGACTTGATTCGTGGCTTCAAAGTTGGAGAAGACTTGATTGGTCTGACAGAGGGGCTATCCTTTGGCGATCTCTCTGTTACTCAAAACCGAGGCAGAACCCTGATTGGCTTTGAGAATGAACTTTGGCAGTCCTGAGTGGGGTCAATGCCAATACCTTGATTGCCAGTGCTTCAGCTACGTTTGTATAGCGCTACGCGCATACTTAAGGACACGTTTTTGTGTGGAAGCCCCCGCACTGCGGGGGCTTCCACACAAAAACGTCTTAATAAATTCTCCGGAGCGCCAATCAAACGAGGCGGATGCTGGTGGAAAGATAGATGCTTTACTGATAACTTACAAAATTCTAGATAAACTCAAGCTTCTAGATCTTCAAATAACTGCCCCTGAGACGGTAATGTTTTAGACGATAGTTATGATGTTTCTCCTGAATCTCCGGTTTGTTCGAGTTTATGCAATCGCGACCACCCGCCTCGATTTCCAGACGACAACCCGACCCCAGAAGCAATGTACGGTCTAGATCCCGTTCTCGTCGCGCTAAATTTTGTCGCATCGTGCTGATTGTGCTTCTATTGGCGATCGCCTACAGGCAAGTGCAATCTTATCTGCGGACTCCTCAGGCCGTATTGGTGCTAGGCGGGGCAGTTGAGCGCGAAGAATTTGCCGCAGAATTTGCTAACCAGCATCCAGATCTACCCATCTGGGTTTCGTCAGGCAGCAACCGAGAATACTCAGAATGGGTGTTTGCAGAGGCGGGGATTGCGCGTGAACGGGTGCATTTAGACTATCGTGCTAAAGACACCGTGACCAATTTCACAACCCTGGTTGAAGATTTTCAGAACCAGGGAATCAACAGCATTTACCTGATCACCTCAGACGACCATATGCGCCGCGCTCGAATCATTGGTGCGATCGTCTTTGGCAGTCGGGGAATTAGCATCAAGCCAGTAGCGGTGGAGTCGGGGCGATCGCCCGAACCTCTAGAAAAAGCAATCCGAGATGCTGCCCGCTCCCTGCTGTGGGTAACGACAGGCTACACTGGCTCGGCGGTTGGGCAATTCTTGCAGACGAGGCATTAAGAAGCAAAAATCTGACTCAAACGAACTGATATGAGCATCTCAGACCAACCCAAAAACTGGTAGAGCAAACGCTACTCCATTTCTCGCACGATCGCTTCTCCGTCTTTGACTTCACCAACCAAAACCAGATCAGCTACACCGACAAACAGCCCGTTTTCTAACACACCGGGGATATTGTTGAGCGTTTTTTCCAGTTCCGCAGGGTTGTCAATTGCGTTAAACGTCACATCCAAAACCATATTGCCCTGGTCGGTAATCACTGGCCCGTCTTTTTTCACACCCATTCGCAGTTCCGGTTTGCCGCCCAGCGCTTCAATTGCTTTGGTGACGGGAGTAATGGCCATTGGCAGCACTTCTACAGGCAAGGCAAAGGTAGAACCGAGGCGATCGACCAGTTTAGAACTGTCTACGACGACGATGAATAGTTTGGCTAGAGAATCTACTACTTTTTTCGCGGGTGTGGGCTGCGCCGCCGCCCTTGATTAAGTTCTTTTGCGGATCAACTTCATCTGCGCCATCAATAGCGATATCAATCTGGTCAATTTCA
>JAAUTN010000178.1 GCA_012031415.1 Leptolyngbyaceae cyanobacterium SM1_4_3
GAAATAAGCTAGTCAACAATTGATTTGCGCTCTAAAAGCACGTCTGTAAAGTCTAAAGTTATGTCTACTTTAGACCATGTTCAAGCTGTCTGATTAGTGTAATATCTGGCAGTCTCGAAGTACAGATCTGGCAAGCTCAAGGTCGTTCTGGTGATATTTACTGGAGAGTATATGGCCCAGCCGCCGTCTATCGTAGCAGTACGTATTTAGAAGCAGAAGCAAGACTCTGACTAGAACAGCGCTATTCTAAATAAAAAATAAACTTGCAGTTCAACTTTAAATTAAAAGGCAGAATAAATGCAAAGCTAGAGTTCATTTAATTTATAAGAAAATGAACCCGAATCTGTATGGACTAAGATCAAAACTTCTATGTCCGACCAAGTGTTGAGTTACGCTGAACGAGTTATTTGAATAGATAAATAGCCGCTCGCAGTTATCTCATCCAGGTGGATGAATCACTTGGAGGAAGGCGATCGCCTTCACACAATTTATGCTTTAAACAGCACTAAAAGTTATACGGAGAACCGTAATGCTGTCACTTTTTGCTTACGGATTGACCTTTGGGCAGGCGCAGGCTAATTCAGAACTGACGCTGCCAGAGCCATGCAGTTTTTGTACTGCTACTAAAAGTTCTGATGCTTTACCTGATGATTCAAATCAGGGCTTTCAATCGCACCAAACCAACTTGCTCGACCCGATTCATCAACTAGAGCAGATTTACCGTTTAGAGCGTCGGTCGTTTCTCTAAGAGTTTGTCAACCTCAAGAAATTTCGCCGCTCCTCAAGCGTCGCAAAAGCCAGTCAAATCGAACTTCGGCGATCGCCACATTGCTAGAAGCTTTTACCTCAGCCGCAGCTTCATCTTCCTGCGATTTGTCTCGGCTGTAGCCCAACTGCTGTACCGTACCTCGCAACCGATTAGACAGCAAAATTGCCAGAGCGCGATAGAACCGAGAACCAAACCCTACATCCTGGTATAGCTTTTGAGCCAGTTCCGCTCGAGGAATCGACAACACTAGCGCCTCATCTAGCGCCTGTACCGTTGCAGAAGGAGGGCGATCGTCGATAAAAGACATTTCACCTACTACATCGCCACTGGACAGCTTAGCTATTTCCTTACCGCCCAGCGCCGCTGTCGAGACAACCAAAGTACCATCTAACAACACATATAGAGTATTAACAGCCTGTCCTTCATGGATAAGCACAGTACCCGCAGGAATTTCTTCCCTGCTGCCCGTCCCTACTAGCCAATCAATATCATCATCACTCAACTCGCCCAAAATAAATAGGACTTTCTTCATGACCCGTGTGTATCTCCGAGATTGTGCCTTGCAGGATAGATATTGCAGTCTCCTGAAGCACCCTGATGAGGAGATTCTGTCCCTGTGTCGCCTGAGCGGAATGCAGTCCTAAGTAGACTGCCTACCTGATTAGAGAATCTATACTTCTTATACCAACTATATTGACCTACCGGCAGGCTCAAACCGCTATGAGAACCCCTGCTAACTCCTCTCTTCGCCAAACCTTTAATATGGCGCTACGCGCTTGGTTAAGACGTTTTCGTGCGAAAACCCGCAGCAGCAGGAGTTTCCACACAAAAACGTGTCCTAAGGTATGCGCGTAGCGCTACATCAGCAGACTGTTTTAAAAAAAGATGATGTGTAACCTGCTTAAAGGTAGAGATCTGAATTAGAGTTCAATTTTTATTCTCCCTCTAGAGATAGACTACATACATCGCAAAATTTCGTTACCTTTCTAAACAAGGTGATGTAAAACTTGGAGACCTAGCAATGCAAGACAATCAAAGTGCCCAGAACTATTACGAAGAGCAAGCTCAGCGCAAGTACGGCGAATTTGCAACGAAATTTCAGTTTGGATCTAACCCAAGTGCAGAGATCTGGAATGGACGGCTAGCAATGATTGGCTTCTTGGCGGCGCTAGTCATTGAGCTAACCACAGG
Organism: Leptolyngbyaceae cyanobacterium SM1_4_3; assembly: GCA_012031415.1. Taxonomy (GTDB): domain Bacteria; phylum Cyanobacteriota; class Cyanobacteriia; order Elainellales; family Elainellaceae; genus JAAUTN01. The sequence goes on from JAAUTN010000178.1 coordinate 1,961, forward strand.
TCAAAGCTTTCTTCACTGGATTGGATTGATGTAGTACCGGTTTGTAAAACCTAATAAGTTTTGGATTAGATCTTTTGAGCGCGAAATTTTCATCTCACGCTCAAAAGATTTTTTCCATGCGGCGAAAGTCCCGCTCTATTTCTGACCAAAGGGAGCGATTGTGAGGGTCGGTGCGAAGTGCTTTTTTAAGGTAGATTCTGGCTTTGTCTAACTCTCTCTGATCAATCAGATAGCGACCCCAGCGTTGATAGGTAATTGCCTGCCACTGACGCACTTCAAGATCTTTAGGAATGCGCTGGGCTAAACCCTCAACCAGGGCGATCGCCCTCGGAAAGCGCTGATATTTCAACAACTGCTGCAATTGCTCATAGGAATTTTGCTTCAACAGTTGCTCTGCTTCACTTAAGTCTGGATTGCGCTGAATCCTGGGTGCCTTTCGCGTAACCTTGACCCCTTCAGACCAGGGGCGTGGAGGGGAAGAGGGGGGGGTTGCGCCTGCTTTACTGTTTACAGAAGCCGAGACTGACGGCTCAGTGGAGTTAACTCTATGGGGCGGCACCTGGCTAATAAGAAACTTATAGGCTTCAGTAAGCTGAATAAACTTTTCCTTTGCCTGCTGCTGATCGCCAGAACTGACATCAGGATGATACTGACGCGCCAAACGCCGGTAGGACGCTTTAATTTCGTCAAACGATGCGCCAGTTCGCAGTCCTAGTAATCGGTAGCAATCTGCAAGGTTCATTAATGAAAATGGCAGAATCGATTGAAATTCTGCCACTAAAAAGGTGGATTAGCGCTTTAATGCAAAATCTTGCACAGAATAGCAAATTTACGCCTATGGTGCCCGATCTTCAATCACCCGATCGATTAATCCATACTCTTTTGCTTCGTGGGCAGACATAAAGAAGTCCCGATCCATGTCCTTCTCAATTTTTTCTAAGGTCTGACCTGTGTTGCTAGCGTAGATTTCGTTCAACTGTCTGCGAATGCGAATGATCTCTCGCGCTTCAATTTCGATATCCGTCGCTTGTCCCCGCGTTCCGCCGGATGGCTGGTGAATCATGATGCGGGAATGAGGCAATGCCAAGCGCTTGCCTTTGGTTCCAGCGGCGAGTAAGAAGGAACCCATCGAGGCAGCCAGACCCACACAAATTGTCACAACATCTGACTTAATATGCTGCATGGTGTCGTAGATTGCCATCCCTGCCGTGACCATGCCACCCGGTGAGTTGATGTAAAGAACAATATCTTTGCCCGGATCTTCAGAGTCCAGGTACAGCATGACAGCAATAATCTGGTTCGCAATTTCATCATCAACGTCTTTACCCAAAAAGATGATGCGTTCGCGGTAGAGACGGTTGTAAATATCGATCCACTGGGTATATTGCTCCCCCGGTAAGCGGTAAGGAACTTTAGGAACACCAATCGGCATAGGAGGCTCCGTGAATAAAAGGGGGTTAAAGGCAAACTTCTAGGAAGATACAAAGGCATCAGCCTTTGCTTTTGCGCTGATTGCGGTTGTAGCAGTCTGGCGTGGCTTTAGATCACGCCTGCGGGTAAGGGTCTGGGCAGATCAGCAGCAGATTCTAAAACGCGATCAATCAAGCCGTACTCTTTAGCCGCTTCGGGTGACAAATAGAAGAGGCGATCCATGTCTTTGGCAATTTTTTCGGTTGTTTGTCCCGTGTTGCGCGACAGGATATCGAGCATCGTTGCTTTGTTTGCCAAAACTTCTTTAGCCCGAATTTGAATGTCGGTTGCCTGACCTCTGGCGTAGCTTTTGGGCTGGTGTAAAACGATCGTGGCATTGGGGAGGCTGGCGCGAAAGCCTTTCGTACCTGCGGACAGGAGCATCGCCGCCATTCCCATTGCTGAACCGAGACAGATCGTGTGAACCGGGGGCTTGATGTAGCTGATCGTGTCACAAATGGCAAAGGCTTCAGTCTCAAAGCCAACAGGTTCGCCGTTGTAGTGAGAAGTGCCAGTCGAGTTGATATAAATCTTAATGGGCTTCTCTGGATCTTCGTACTGCAAATAGAGCAGTTCAGCGATAATCAGTTCGGTTACGGCTGGCACCAGGGGCATTCCCAGGTAAACGATCCGCTCTTTGAGCAGAAGGGATGGTAAATCTGGAGGGGGTGTCCGGTAATAAGCGTCTCCGTAGTAGGGAGATTGGACAGCCTGAATCGGTAAGTTCATAGCCTGCGATCGCCTGAAAAGGTGGCATTGTTTCTAACATAGTAGCGTGACCTGGAAAGCAATAGGGGTAGCCGACCCGTTTAGTCGCGTTAGGGATATCCGAAAATGAATGTAAAGATGTGCCTTTGCTGTTCCGAAACCTTCGTCTATCAGGTTGAAGTCATTTGATCGCGTTGAAGTTATGCTTATCTCGCCCGTATCTAGGAGCTTCGTGTTATGAGAGTTGGTCTGCAAGCTGCGCTGAATGATGCCAATTTAGATGCTGCTCAGTCCAGCAGCCAGCGGCAATTGGCGATCTCGATTTCGGCGATCGCGGAGTCGGCAGGTCGAAGTGCCCCGCTAAATCTGTGCCTGGTTTTAGATCACAGCGGTTCTATGCATGGACGGCCCCTGGAGACGGTAAAGCAGGCGGCCCACCGAATTGTCGATAGTTTGTCACCGGGCGATCGCATTTCTGTCGTTGTGTTCGACCATAAAGCCAAAGTGCTGGTGCCCAACCAGGTGATCGACAATCCAGCCGGGATCAAGGTAGAAATCAACAAGCTCAAGGCGAGTGGTGGAACGGCGATCGACGAAGGCATGAGGCTGGGCGTTGAGGAACTGGCAAAAGGCAAGAAAGACACAATTTCTCAAGCATTTCTGCTGACGGATGGGGAGAATGAGCATGGTGATAACGATCGCTGCTTGAAGCTGGCCCAACTGGCAGCAGGCTATAACCTCACGCTCAGCACACTTGGCTTTGGAGATCACTGGAATCAGGACGTTTTGGAAAGGATTGCAGATGCAGGAGGCGGTACGCTGTCCTACATTCAGCAGCCCGAAGAAGCAGTCAACGAATTTAGCCGATTGTTTAATCGAATTCAGTCAATTGGTTTGACCAACGCCCATCTGATGCTGTCGCTCACGCCAAACGTCCGTCTGGCAGAGTTAAAGCCGATTGCTCAGGTTGTTCCCGATACGATTGAGCTATCAGTGATGCAGGAAGCTAATCAGGCGATCGTGCGGCTGGGCGACCTGATGGTAGACACTCCCAGAGTCGTTTTGGCAAACCTGTATGCTAGCCAGCTTCCCGAAGGGCGACATCCGATCGCCTATCTGCAAGTTCGCTATGACGATCCGGCGCAAGGGCAAGAAGGGCTACTGTCTGAGAAGATCCCCGTTGAGGCAAATGTGCTTAGCGCCTTTCAGCCAAACATTAATCCCCAGGTGCAGCAGCACGTGCTGGCGTTAGCCAAATATCGCCAGACCCAAATTGCTGAATCAAAGCTGCTACAGGGCGATCGCGTTGGAGCAGCCACCATGCTTCAATCTGCCGCCAAAACAGCCCTACAGATGGGCGACCAAAATGCTGCAACGGTTCTTCAAGACAATGCCACTCGATTGCAGTCTGGGGAGGAGTTGTCGGAGAGCGATCGCAAGAAGACGCGGATCGTTTCTAAGACGGTGTTGCAGTGAGAGGGGCTAGCCCCCAGTCCCCAGCCCCTAGCCCCTTTTCCTTGCCTTCCACGTTCCCCCGTAGGTGTAATGGGGATTGTCTTGGCTAACTGTGGGAAAGCAGCGATCGCAAATAAAAACCCATCCTCTAGATTCATCAATCTGCACCCGGTAAAGAACTGGGGCAGAGCGGGTGCAGCGATCGCAGAGTTTAATCCGCGATCGCATCAGGCCACTACGGTTGCTTCAGGGCGGGCAAAAATCATCCGTCCAGCAGAAGTTTGCAGCGCTCCAGTGACAACCACGCAAAGCTCATCTCCCAGGTAGCGGTTGCCGTCTTCCACAACCACCATTGTGCCGTCGTTGAGATAGCCAACGCCCTGAGTTGGCTCTTTCCCCGACTTAACAATTTTGATGTCGATCGTGTCGCCAGGAAGATATGCCGGACGGATTGCCTGAGCCAAGTCGTTAATATTCAAAACAACTACTTTCTGCAAACTGGCAACTTTGTTCAGGTTGTAATCGTTAGTCAACAGCGTTCCGTTGATTTCTTGGGCCAGGCGCACGAGCTTTGCATCCACAGTAGGCACGTCTTCATAGTCGGCTGGGTGGATCAAAATCCGCTCTGGAAAGTTCTCTTGCATCCGGTTAAGAATATCTAATCCGCGCCTTCCACGTACTCGCTTTTGGTCATTGGAGGCATCTGCAACCTGTTGAAGCTCTTGTAGAACAAACTGCGGCACTAAGATTTGCCCTTCCAGGAATCCTGTACCTAACAGGTCTTCGATTCGTCCATCAATAATGCAGCTTGTGTCCAGCACTTTTGTAGTAGAAGGTTTCAGCGTTCCCTCTGCTAACAGCATCGTTTCTACGCTGTTTGGGTTAATCAACCGCAGCAGTGCCCGTCCGTGAGTATCGGCAAGGCTCACTCCAGAAAATGCAAATATGACGCTGCCCAGTACAGCCGCCAAAGGTTTAATAAAGGCAAATTCAGCCGGAATAGGGAGCAAAAAAATCGGTGCCAGGAGCAGGTTCGCAACCAGTAAACCCAGTACCAAACCGACTGAGCGACTGAGCAGCACATCTACGGGCATTTCCCGAACCTGCTTTTCCAGGCGGCGATAGCTTGTCTGAGCAGTTAGCCCAACTGCGAAGCCAATTAAAGCGCCAAAGCCAGCCGTAACCAGACTCAAACCTTCCAGACTCGTGACCTGTTCGAGTAGGTTGCCTGGCAGTAGTTCAACGCCGTAAAAGCCGATCCCCGCCCCTGCTAGTATGAATGAAAAGATAATGATTGCGTCAAGCATAGGTTCAATCCAATTGAATAAATGAATGGATTGTGGTCTATCAAATCTGACCGTTCGGATGCAGTAAGTAAGTTCCGATGACATCAGGTGAATCCCAGGCTGAGTTCTAGGCTGATCAGATTTTTTTCTGGCAGGGCGCAAGCAGCGATTAGAACTGAGCTTAGCGGGCGTTTGTCCAGCCTTCATTATATCCTTCAGGTGGTGATGAAGTTTTTGCCGCTTTTGCGCGGAAATTGCGCTAATAACGCTATTAAACCGACTTTTAGGAGAATGAACTGTTGAAAATGTGAAAATGAAAAGTAAAGATTTTTCCTGGTTTTTAAGCTTTTCCTACTGCCTAACTAACATTCTTAAGCTGAAACTTGAGAATGTTAGTTAGGCAGCTTTATCCTTAACCAATTAGCCAACGCAACCTTACTTCTCATCAACGCAATTGAGCTTAGCCACCAGCCAGGATAACAATTATCTTTCAGAGCAGTCAGGTTTTGCGAATTCTGGCATCTCTACTGCTGCCTATGTTCATATTCCGTTTTGCCGCCGCAGGTGTTATTACTGTGATTTTCCAATTTCGGTGGTGGGCGATCGCACTCAAGGCGCCAGTTCTGGGGCGATCGCCCAATACATCACTATCCTTTGCCAGGAAATTCTCACTACTCCAGCTTTGGGAAAACCCCTGCAAACGGTGTTTTTTGGCGGTGGAACTCCTTCCCTCTTATCAGTTGGGCAACTCGAACAAATCTTACAGACTTTAGATCGACAGTTTGGCATTGCTGTATCGGCTGAAGTCTCTATTGAAATTGATCCCGGTACGTTTAACCTGGCTCAGCTTCAGGGCTATCAATCAGCGGGGATCAATCGGGTAAGTTTGGGCGTACAGGCATTTCAGCTAGAGCTATTGCAGATGTGTGGGCGATCGCATACTGTCAATGACGTTTATACCGCTGTTGAGTTAATCCATCAAGCAAATATATCCAATTTCAGCCTCGATCTGATTTCTGGCTTGCCGCATCAAACGTTGAAGCAGTGGCAAGAATCGTTGAGCAAGGCGATCGCCCTCCAGCCCACTCACCTATCCGTCTATGACCTGGTTGTTGAACCTGTCACCGCGTTTGGGCGGCAGTACAAACCAGGCGCAAAACCGCTGCCTTCTGATGAGATGACGGCTCAAATGTATCGGCTAGCACACCAGACTTTGAGCGCAGCCGGATATGAGCATTACGAAATTTCTAACTATGCCAGGTCGGGCTATGAGTGTCGTCATAACCGAGTTTATTGGGAAAATCGAGCCTATTACGGGTTTGGCATGGGGGCAGCCAGCTATGTACAGGGTCAGCGGTTCACTCGACCTCGGACGCGACGGGAATATTTTCAGTGGGTTGAGGAATGGGTGAAAAATGGCGGGGCGATCGTCTGTCCCCAAACGCCAGCCTCAGAGAGACTCCTGGATACGTTAATGTTAGGCTTGCGTCTAGCTGAAGGACTGCGTCTTACCGATTTAGCTCAGCAGTTTGGAGCAGCAGCGGTCGATCAGATTCTACTGACTCTAAAGCCCTATTTCCGCCAGGGTTGGGTTGAACTGTTTGATGCAGAAACCTGCTGCTTAGTCGAACCTAATTTCCCGCTAAACCAACTCTCACCCGCCTTCTCGCTCCAACTCACCAAACCAGAAGGATTCCTATTTTCTAATACGGTACTTACTGCTTTGTTCGAGCAAGAATTTGCCAGCCTTAAGCAATGTTCGCAACGCTCCGATACGTGATTGACTGCGCCCCTGTAAGCGGGAATCTGACGAATTCAAACTTCACAGTTGACTTAGCCAGGGGCTAACGTCCAGGGACAGCTTGTGTCCCAGCAGGAGCAGTTGACGAATTTGGGATTGATCCCAGGCTCCTGAAATTTGAGTGCCGCCAGCGCCATTCTGATCGCGCTGGTAAATCTGCCATAGAGAGAATTGAGGCAAGATTTCGCTGTGCAAACTCTTCAGGTAAAGCTCCTGGGCCCGATCGAGCGGCAGGCTAAGATGCAGTTGATTGCCCAGATCAATCAGCCGTTCTAGTAGCTGTGCATCGGTTTCAACGGTTTTAGGGTTGAAGTTGTGCAGCAGATGCCAGAGCGATCGCAATACCAGCCGCTGCAAAGTTTGGCTAATCTGCGGCAGTTTTAGCTGACAGTGCAGGTGGTTGGCTTCGGTGGCGATCGCCTCCAATTCTGCTAAATGACTCAGACAAAGCTGAAGATTGCAGCTAGTTAAGTCGCTGGTTTCCCGCTCTAGTGCTTGCAGCGAAGTGACTGCTCGGTGGCTAATTGCGATCTCAGCGGCGACCTGAAGCTCCTGCGGCACTTCCAGATGATCCCGGTGGAAGGCCATCAGTACCCCATAGTTATCTCGGTAAACCTGAGTGTAGAGCTGATCTAGGCGAGTCAACGTTTCCTGGCTCAGCAGTCGCATAATCCGGTGTCGTTCTTCGGCAAACAAATCTTGCAGGCTAAAGGACTGATCCCCAAACAAACGGCTCATGGTTAGGATCGTGTGAGCAGCACTCGCCTGCTTCAGCGCTTCAAACAAATTCTCTTTAAGCTGACTGTAGGTGCGCCGCCCAGCAAAAGGTTGGATGCAGCAGTGAAAATCCCACCCGCCCAGGTGCAGCACGGCAAACACCAGATTGGAACTCTCTCTTGTGATTTCGGAGGTTAGCTGAATTTGACCTACGGCTAGCGTTAGCGATCCCATTCGCTGAAGCTGGTAGTCTGCCTGGTGCGCGGTGTAGCAGTAAACTCGCTGATCCTGAGAATAGGGCGTAAACAGTGAGCTAATGGCATAGTGGGCTGCGACTTGAGACGGCGTAATTTGAGCCGGGGCCACCAGTTGCCTGTAGACTTCAGCGCCATTCTGGAAAATGTCAACGTTGCTGGGGGCTGAGGCTAGCCGCTTGATAAAACTTTTCTCTAGCTGAATGCCAGCAACATCGCCCGCTAGCTCAATCGCCCGGGCCGCGTAGCGCAAAATTTGCACTCCTTCTGGGCGCGACAGTTCCTCAAAGAACCAGCCGCAGCTGGTGTACATCAACAAGGCGTGACGCTGCATTTCCAGCAGACGCAGTGCATCTACTTTTTCGGTGGCGGTGAGTTTGTGGGTTTGGTGTTGAGCCAGGAAACGATTGATGTTGTTAGAGCTGCGATCGCCCATCACCTCAATGTATTCATCCCGTGTCCGCCAGGGATCTTGAAATAGCTTTGCACCCGCTTCTTCATACACTCGAATTAACTGATCTCGCAGCCAGTTGAGTGAATCGCGCAGCGGTCGCCGCCATTTCTGATTCCACAAACCGCCACCGCCGCAGCCGCAATCTTCCTGCCAGCGATCAACTCCGTGAGAGCAACTCCAGGCCGTAACGGGCTTTAACTCCACTTCCCAGGTGGGCGGGTTAATGCTGAGGAAGTGGGCAAAGTTGGTAACGGTCCAGCCGCGCTTAGGAAATTCAGTCGTCAGCGCATAGGCTAACGCTTTCTCAGTACCGCCCTTGTGATGCCCAAAGGTTTCCCCATCGGTAGCGACTGAGATCAGTTGAGCAGAGCGATGATCCCCACGCACGGCCTGTCCAATGCGTCCGGCAAAGTGTTGAGAACTGCTGAGAACGTCGTTGAAGCCCATGTCGCGGGAAATGGGGCCGTCATAGAAAAAGATGTCGATGTAGTCGCGGTTGCGATCGCCATTCGGCAAAAAGCAGCGGTAAGGCTGAATCGGGTCAATTTGACTGCCGCCAACCTCCCGCCAGGGAGCATCTGCCTGTTCCCGATTGGGCAGAGGGCGACAGCGCTGCGCCTGGGAAGGAGCCAGAATGATAAAGCGAATTCCTTCTGCGACTAAAGCTTCTAGCGTGGCATGGTCTACAGCCGTTTCTGCCAGCCACATTCCTTCGGGATCACGCCCAAACCGAGAGCGAAAGTCTGCCTTGCCCCAGCGAATTTGGGTATATTTGTCACGCTCGTTAGCGAGCGGCAAGATGATGTGGTTATAGACCTGGGCGATCGCATTTCCGTATCCATTTAGCCGCTCACAGCTTTTGCGGTCGGCTTCTAGAATGCGCTGATAGGTTTCTACGTCGTAGCGCTCCAGCCAACTCATCAGCGTCGGACCAATGTTAAAGCTGAGATATTCGTAGTTATTAACGATCCCAATCAGTTCACCCTGGTCATTCAGGATTCGCGCAAACGCATTCGGGCGATAGCACTCATGGTGAATTCGCTCATTCCAATCATGAAAAGGAGATGCACTGGACTGACGTTCGATCGCATTTAGGTAAGGATTCTCACGGGGCGGCTGGTAGAAGTGACCATGAACCGTGACGTAAACGCCCAGCGCCGTTTGTAAGGGATCATGCTCTGCACGGGACTCAGCCGCTACTGAGAATTGAGTCGAGATGATTTCAGAAGATGGACGGGGATCTGATCCCGGCGTGGATTCCTCCGGAGCGGTTAGCGATCGCGCAAAAGATTCTAAATTGCCAGAGGTCATAATTTGTCCAGTATCGAAGTGATTTGAAGTGGAATGCAGCTTAAAGGCGAGAGCTTTTAACTATTTGCGCTCCCAATAGCCACAGGTAGTCAACAGCCGCTGGCAATAGTTGCTCTACTGCTGCAAGCCTCACAGCTACAAATGGGGATCAAAAAAATCTCGTGATGGGTGGGGATCAGCGTGAGTGAGCAAAAGCGCTAAATCCACTAACGGAAATATCTAGGGCTTATCTAGGGCTTATGTTCAGCGAAAGGTCAAACAAATTGATCAAGTGTGGCAGTAATGGACTTGCCGTACAACTTAGCTGAGATTTGAGGCTAAGAAACTCGACTAAAAGCGCAACTATTGTAGAAACCGAATCAGCGCTGTGGCTGAAGGCAATTGCCTGCTACCCGTTGCGACGCAACTTCAAAAAGCTAGAGTGTTAAACACCGCAAAAATTCGTGAAGTATTTTCAAAGTTAAACTGCACAGCGATCCCAAACATCGACTTTTTACAGTTCATAACAAAGTTTCACGATTTTTAGCTTCAGGTGAAAAAATGTCACTCTGAAGAAGACACCTGAGATCCTACCCAGAAACTTTGCTCGTGTCTAAAGCATCTCAGGTAGGGATAGTACCTACCCTACAGAATTGGTTTTCGGATAGGACCTTACTGCCTACTGAGGGAATGGGATAGAAACACTGGCGATATCGTAAATTCCCCAATCCTGGATTCCGTGCTGGCTGAGAATGGAGGCAGCATGAAGCGCTTCTTCGCCTGTACCGCTGACCATAATCAGGCTGGCACCTGCGCTGAGGCGATCGCCATATACTCTCGCCTGCTCCCCTGGAATGCCCAAACGAACCAACGCCGAAGCAAAGTCGCCTTCAGCCAAAGATGCCTTCAGAGCAGGAGCCGCTTCGCCCACAACCAAGACTTCTCCCAATCCGGGAACAGTCACGGTGTTCAAGCCTGCCAGTAGCCCTGTGATGCCGCCTAAGGGTCTTGGTGAGCTAGATGAACCAGTAACTCGACCTTCTGAATCAATTCTCGACAGCGGATTTAGGTTAGGCAAGGTGTGTCGATTCACTTCACTTTGCCCATCGTCGCGAGATACGATCGAGATTCGGTGCATGGTGAAATTAGAATTTCTCAAGGCTTCAAGCGCCTGCTCTAACCCCTGCTGGTCGTAGAACACACCCATTGCCCGCTTCTTGTCACCGACAGCAGCTTCTGTTGAAGGCACAGTTGTGCTGGGACGTGCTGGATGTCCAAACCGAGACGTAGCGGACTCAGTTCGCTGAGCGGACGGCAGTTGCTCAGGGTGGCGATCGCCCTTTGCTCTAACCGTTCCTGCGTTTCGGGGGGCTTCCAGAGGCGATTCCGTGTAAACAGAGCCTCCTGGAACTGCTCGCAGTGCGCCCAATTTCTCTGCTACGTTGCTGCGACGCTCAGGGGTGCTGTAAACTCCCAAGTCGCGAATACCCTGCTGCTGTAAGGTATCTTCAGCCCGCCGAACCTCTGGCTCTGTCCCTCTAACTAAAACCAGATAGTCTCCGCGTGCAACGCGATCGCTATAAGCCCGTGCCCGATCTTCAGGGATACCCAAGCCAATCAGCGCACCTACTAAACCGCCCGCCGCTGCTCCCGCTGCTCCCCCGATCAAAGTCGTAGCCGCCGCAGTTGCAGCTTCAGTCGCTAACACAATTCCACTAAGTCCTGGAACGACCAGGGTACCCAGACCCGCCAGCAAACCTACGGCACCTCCTAAAAGGCCACCGCCAAAGACACCTGCCGCCGTGCCTTTACCTGCTCTGTTGCCCATTTGGTCTTTAATCTCGACCCCGGCGATCGCCTCTTGCCTTGCAGCATTTCGCGCCAAAATTGTCACCTGACGCATAGAAAAACCAGAATCTTTGAGTGTCTGGAGTGCAGATGCGGTCGTGGGGCGATCGGGAAACACACCGACAGCACGCTTTTGCTTGCCCGAAACCATATTTCCCTCCTTGAAGATGGGATGAGTGCAAGTCCACAGCTAGCAAAAACGGCGAGAAAACTTCCGCTTACTGCCGAGACAATGTGATAACGATCTAGGCTTG
>JAAUTN010000179.1 GCA_012031415.1 Leptolyngbyaceae cyanobacterium SM1_4_3
ACGCGATGAATTAGCCAGTCGGGCGTTTGAGGACGAGGTCGATTTGGCTCACGCGATTATCTCTGGTATTGAAGCGAGAGGGCAACGGGGAGGATATACTGTTGAACGTTTTATGTTTAATTAGGTTGAACTACTTAATCTAGAATGTTGCGATTGAAGTCAAGACCTACCAAAAGCTGGTGTGCAATCGATCCTGTCTCAAACTCTCCAAGCAAGTCAAGTTGCCCAGAGTAGTTATCTACTTGAGAATCAGTGTCGTAAAACTCAAAGCCTGCTAGAAGGCGATCGTCCTCAACTCTTGTGAAGAAGTTATCTAATCGCTGTGTTCGAGATTGAAGCACAGCAAAACCATTACGGATTTGCCAATCATCGTTGAACTCGTGATTTAAAGTATAGCCAACTCTATGACTGACATAGTCATATATACGGAAAGATGGGTAGTTAGGAAAAAAGTCTCTAGGCGGTAAGCTGTCATCGCTGAGAAGTGGAATCTCAACAAATGGAGGATCAGCATAAAAACTAAGGTATTCGTAGTATAAATTCAGGTTTGTTCTCTCTCCTAGATTTAGCGTGATCGATGGTGCGATCGTGAGTTGCTCTGAGTTCACGAATGCCTGCACTTTGATAGCCAGCAATGAAGCGATACAACAGGGTATCATCTTCGGTTAAAGGTCCTGAAAAATCAATGCTAGGCTGATAGAAATCGTAGTTTCCTGCCTCAAACCCAACTTCATAGAAGGGTTCATCCAGTGGTTGTCGAGTAATTAAATTGATGACCCCACCAGGATCTAGTGCTCCAAACAAAACTGAAGCAGGACCTCTCAACACTTCTACTCGATCGATCGTTCCAATGGGTGTTACGGTATTGGAGTCTCCATCTCGGTAGCCATTTCGGAAATTTCCGTCTACTGAAAATCCTCGAATTACTCTAATTCCCGCAGATGCACCAAAAGTATTTCCACCATCCACAACACCAGCAACCGTTTCTAAGCCTTCCGTCAGTGTTCTAATATCTCGATCGTCCAGCACCTCCCTCGGCACAACGGTAATCGACTGGGGAATATCGCGCAGCGGTGTATCGGTTCGCGTTGCGGTTGTTGCGTTCGACGGGTTATAGCCCTCATCCTGATCGCCTGTGACGACAATCTCGATCGCCTCCTCCTCCTCCTCCGCCACCGTTCCCACTGCCACCCCAAACACTAAACCTCCCCCATCCGATCGCACTTCAGCCACAGGCGGCGCATCCGTCCCCGTAATCGCCACACGGACTCGATCGCCCGGTAAACCAATCACCTCAACCAGCGCAATTCCCTCAGCCGGATTTGCCTCAAACACCTCATCCGCGATCGCTGCATTGGGAATATCCGCAATCAACGCATTGCCGATCGTACTGGTTGCAGGCACTGCGATCGCCCCGCTCTCGGTTTCCAGCACGATCGCCAGTCCCGCTTCTGTCACCTCTACCCGCACATCCGTAATCTGCACCAGAACCGCTTCAATTTGCGCGACCCACTCTTCCACCGTTGTCGCAGCCAGGTCAAGATCAGCAGATGAGGGTGTGGAAATCGGGGCAGCAGGAACAACGGGCGCAGGAGCGATCGACTCTGAAGCCGCATCTTCACGACCCACCGCCACTTCCGGCTCAGGTTCAAGGGTCTGCGCCCAAACAGGCGACGAGGCGGCAACACTAGCAACACCGCTCAGCACCCACACCGCAACCCACAGACTCACCTGAGAAAATTGACCAGCCTTCATGAAAACGCCTCACACCGAACTTGTTAGAAATAATTCCTAATAGGAATGAGGCACAGTGTAGAGAAGTCGCAAGGGCAGCGTCTAGCGGTAAAACCGCTTTCTGATCATCACAAAACCGACTTTTTCCCCGCCAAACACTCACTGGGCATCATCCCAAACCGCTGCTTAAAGATGGTTGCAAAATATCCCAAATGTCCATATCCAACAAACCGCGCCACTTCCGCCACCGTTCGATCGCCCTGTCGCAACAGATGCTCGGCATAGTTGAGCCGTTGCTGCATCGAACAGCCCACGATCGTCGTACCAAACAGCGCTTGAAATCCGCGTTGCAGCGTGCGATCGCTCAAATTCATCTGCTGCGCCAGTTCCGCAGTCGAAGGTGGATGTTCAAGCTCAGTAGTCAAAATCGCTTTGACCTGATGCAGCGCCGCGATCGTTTCCGGCTTCAGTCCGCTTACATCCGGTGGCGGTGGCAGAGCGTCTGCAAGCCAATCGAGGTGCATCGCCAGCAGTTCAAACACCTTCGCCTGAAGATACAGCCGCCTGGCCGCCCCCCGATACGGCGCATTCCAAAGCTGCTGCGCGATCGATCGCATCGCTGGCTTCACAGTCGGATAAAACGCCGCCTTCCACGCTTCACCCCGAAACAACTGCTTCAAAGCCTCAGAATCATACTGCTCATTCTGCAAAAACGCGACCAGCCAGTCCGGTTCAATATCGATACCGACGATCGTTAAACGCTCTCCAGCCCGATGCTTCTCCACGTAGGCAGGCGACATCCCACTGCCCGAAAAATAGCCGCAGTTGCCGCCCAAATTTGGATGCACCGCATCAAAATAGATAAACCCTGACAAATGAATGCCAATCTGAATGTCATGCTTGTGGGCAGGCGCTCTCACCAGCATGTCTTGCTGATATTCGCAATCGTAAAAATTCAGCCCGACTCCCGGCAATAGCTGGACGCTGCGGGTACAACCTTTTCCCAAAGCTGCGGGTACACCTGTGATCTCCTCAAAATCATCCAGCTTTAGATTGTCAAATTGGGGAATGGAAGCTTGCTCTTGCAGTTCATCCCAATCCGCTTGAGTCAGAATCAGCATCATAGCTGGGAGGGTATTTCTAATTGCAATTTACTGGCAACAAGTTTACCACTCTTGACCAACTTGTGGGCGATCGCCGCACCATAGAGTTCAGTTTCAGATGCGGTTCTAGCTCAATTCAATGCCTTGAAAGACTTCCCATCTTGCTGATTCGCTTGAAATCCCCCTCCGGAACCATACCGGACAGTCTTAAATTCAATTTGATTTGTGTTAAGACTATAGAGCGTGTAGGTTGCCCGTCCAGGAATGCGTCCAACATTACCGGCACCAATGACCTGTCGGGGTTTAACGAAAGTGGCTTTTGGTAGAGTTGCCTGATCTAAAGTTGTGATGCTGGATGTCACACTGCCTTGCTGAATTTCATACTGAAATGTCAAACCAGAGTGACCACAGAAGAGAATATTTGCATCCATTCGCATGAGTCGATCGAGCATTTGAATTGCAGGCGTATTAGGGGTCAATTCATCACTCACACCGACACTGCTGCCGTGAATCAGTAAGCAATCGAGTTCAAAGAAACCAAAGTCGAGCGGTTGCTTCGCAGTTGCGCTTTGCGCTAAACGCACCCATTCCACCATTTCTTGCGGAATCGTATCCCACAGAGTTTTCACCATCTCGATTTCATACCGCTCAATCAGTTCAGTCGGTTCTCCCGTTCGTCCCAGTCCGTGCAAAATCAGCAACTGTTCTTCCCACCGACCCTGACACACCTGGGATACAGTTTCGTTAGCATGAGGCGATCTAATTCGTTGAATCACGTTTGTACTTTCAGACGTTGCAGCAATTACATCACCCAAAATATACAGTTCTTCGATTGGTTGTCGCTGCCGTTTGATATCTGCCAGCACCGCTTCATACGCCGCTAAATTACCTTCGATTCCGCTTAAAATTGCTCAATGAGTCACTATTTCTGCACTACAAACTTTGTAATTTTGAATCACTGCAACTACGCTGTAAACGCTACCCAGCCTGCAAAAATAAAGGCGGTATAAAAACGAGTTATCCTTGTGAAACCAGCTTGAGTCAATAGCTCCAGGGTTCGTTCTTCTGGAATGCATTGGATGTGTTGCCACACTCCGTCAGCAACCTCATTGAGTCGCTGTGGCTCCATTCCTGCCATTTGTGCTCGTTTCTGCCATCCGTCAGCCAAGCGCTTAAACACTTCTGATTGCTTATCTCCATGTGAGTCCACCAGCACAAACGGGCTACCCGATTGAAGCCGAGCCGCGATCGCCTTGAGGTAATCCAGCTTGGTGCCATCATCGGGTAGAAAATGCATCACGAGTAGGCTAGTCGCAGCACTGTATGGGTGTATCGGCAGTTCTTGCACAACTCCATTGTGTAGCGTGATACGATCGTCAATTCCCAAAGATTCAACCTTTGATTGAGCCACTGCCAGCATTTTTTCAGAGGGATCAACACCCGTGAACTGCCAGGTTGGATGAGTTTGACTCAAGCCCCTAATTTCATTGCCACCGCCTGCTCCAACCACAAGAATATGAGCATCATCCGTTAAATAGAGTTGGAATAAAGCGGTCAGCATTGTGAGCATCGCATCATAGCCCGGAATACTCTGTCGAACTGCAATGTCATAATCAGCGGTTGGCAGATTAGGATTCTGATCAAAATCAAACGGGTTTTCGCTCATGGCTATCGCTCACACACATGAGTTGGGTCATCGGCTCGTTCGGCAAACTCCATCCCTTTGGCTAGCCGCCATGCGAAGATCGGAGGCAAGCCTTTTTCGTTTGAGCAATTGCTTCTTGATCCAGTGCTTCACCGACAACTTCGATTCCACTGAATCTATCGGGTCTACCATTCAGCCAAAGGGGTAGGTTGAGCTTTAGAGTGGACCAGACACCAGTGTGATGTTGAGTGATGGCATCAGAAGTTCTAACAGTCTTGCAGTTCAGGCGTTTGGTTGAGAATCTGATTCCGAATAGACGTGAAGTTGCGGTAAGCAGCAGAATCCAAACAATCGCGCCGAAAGACTGCCAGGTTGTGACAGTTTTGAAAGGCTAACTTTACGTCAAAGTGCCGCTCTACGGCTCCCCGAATCGCATCACCTCCCACCATGCGAAGCAATTGTCCTCGCGCCTGTTCGCTGGGTGGGGCGACTGCATGGTTTGCCCACTCCTCGCCTTCCTGGTGGATGCTGTAGGACAATTTCTCGACAATATTCCAGGCATAGGGCAAAGATTGGCGAATGGTTTCGACAAAGGCTGACTCATCCACCTCACCTGCTGCTGCCTGCTGAACCAGGGCATCACTAACGTTGAGAGACATTTTTTCTCCTGATGATTCATTCACTGCAAAACATTGTCCTATGATACAACTAAAATGATAATCATTCTCACAACCTAGCAATTGATTCATGCCTGATGCCGTGTTCGCTCTGCCAGACTCCATTGACCTGGCGATCGTCGGGGCAGGACCCCACGCCCTGACGCTGGTGACTCACCTATTGCAAAAGAAAAAATCGATGCGAGGACGGTTTCTCGTCTTCGACCCTAGCGGCACCTGGATGAGTCGCTGGAATCACCAGTTTGCAGCGTTGGAAATTCCTCACCTGCGATCGCCCGCTGTTCATCACCCTGATCCTGACTCGTTTGCTCTGCGCCGCTTTGCTGAATCGCAGGCGGATGAATTGCATCCACCCTACGATTTACCAGGAACTCGCTTGTTTCAAGACTTTTGCCAAGATGTGATCCGTCGCTGGCAGTTACAGAATTGTGTGTATCCGACTCAGGTTGAGCAGATCAAACCCTTGAACAATCAGCGTCAGCCCCGGTTTTGTCTGCAACTGTCCACTGGGCAAACTGTGATTGCCCGCAGAGTCGTGATTGCCAATGGGGGTGGAATTTCTCATGTGCCACAGTGGGTCGAGCAGGTTCCCAAAAATTACCCAAAAGATCGCCTCTTGCATTCCAGTCAGATTGATTTACGGGGATTGCAACTCCGAGGTGAACGCATCCTGATTATCGGTGGTGGATTGACCAGTGGACACTTGGCGGTTGGCGCAATTCAGCGAGGCGCACAGGTGTTACTCATGACCCGACGCACCGTTTACGAGAAACTGTTTGATGCTGATCCAGGTTGGCTAGGTCCAAAATATCTCAAAGATTTTTGGGCAGAACCGGATTGGTACGCTCGTTGGCAAATGATTCAGCAGGCGCGGAATGGGGGTTCCATGACCCCAGCGATGCTGACGCAGTTGCGTCGTTTACAGCGCGATGGGCGTGTTGTGTTTTATGAACAATGTCAGGTCTCTCAAGCGAGATGGATTGGAGAACACTGGCAGGTGTGTTGTGATCATGCAGCCTTGCATGAGTGCATTCAATATCAACCGATCGATCGCGTCTGGTGCGCTACAGGTAGCCAGCTAGATGCGACAAAGCATCCATTATTGAACGATATTTTAGACGCTTATCCAACCGATCTTGTGAACGGATTGCCTGTCGTGGATGAGTGCTTACGCTGGCGAGACTGTGAGCTATTTATCATGGGTGGATTGGCTGCATTACGCACGGGTCCAACGGCACGAAATCTATCAGGCGCAAGGGCAGTGAGCGATCGCATTGTAGACAAGCTTCGCTAACGCATCATTCCCGTATTAACAAAAGCCAGCTTAGCGGTTTCAGCCCACTAAAACCTCGTGACCAGTTTAACTGACAAATCTATAGAACCCATTTGATATCTTAAGGAGTAGGTGCAAGCCGCTTCAACATTAAGCGAACAAAGCAAAGGTCAATTTTAGTTTTGGCATGAGCTAAACTCGTATTAGTTCTGATGGCTATATTGAAGGATCGCCAGAACGGATTGTTGAAATTGCTGCTAGTAGTGTCGCCATTGATACCGGGAGCAAAAAGCAGGTCTATCTCGCGATAAAAAAGTGTTTTGTCACTCAATCTACTCCTCTTCGAGTAAATACTTGAACAAGTCATCCAGGATGAGGTTAGCAGTCACAATGTCGCTACCATACCAATGTTCTGCATCGACTGGATATACTTTGTCTTGTTTAACCGCTTCTAGCTGAGACCAGAGTGAATGATTTTTCAATTGCTCGATCAGTTTCAGGTTTCCTGCATCCCTAAAAGAAATTACAAAAACAACATCGCTATCCATTTGAGGAATTAATTCTAGGGAAAGCGGATTTGAGCTATATCCATCTTTGTCTTGCCCAGGAGGACGAGATAGCCCTACGTCTTGTATCACTCTGCCAGCGAAGGTATCCTGGTAGATTAGACGCACTCCTTCTGGCATGGGGTTAATGACAGAAATTTGAACGCTGGATAGGCGATTCCCCATTCTTTGCTTGAATTCCTGAATGCGTCGCTCATACTCGTTTAAGAGCGTTTCAGCCTCTTGAGATTTCCTTAGCACTTCGGCAGTCGATCTGAGAAAGCTTTTCCAGCCATCTCTAACATCGTCATGAGCATAGGGATCTGGATAAAGAACCGTTGGAGCAATCTGTGATAGCTGGCTGTATATTGCCTGATGATCTTGATCCGCTAGAATCAGGTCGGGTTTGAGAGTTAGAATTTTCTCCAAACTGACTTGTTCCGCATTGGAACCATAGCCGAGAATGGTCAATTCCTGAGAAGAATCTTTGAGGTAAGGTTCAACGGAACCCAGTCCAGTTTGTTGTGCTTGACGCAGCCAAACCGTGGAGCCGATGGGTTGAATACCCAGAGCTAGCGCATTCGCCAAGTAGCTAGTGTCTAAAGTGATAACTCTTTGTGGATGACTTGGAACCTGAGTTTCACCCATCAGGTGTTTCACAACGCGAACGTCAGTAGAAACAGTCGCTTGAATTTCATTAGGACTTTCGGCTGTATTAACCTGAGACGGAACAGCACCGCAGGCAGACACGAAGAGAAAGGCAAGCACAGCCCACAG
The DNA here is from genome assembly GCA_012031415.1 of Leptolyngbyaceae cyanobacterium SM1_4_3. Classification (GTDB taxonomy): domain Bacteria; phylum Cyanobacteriota; class Cyanobacteriia; order Elainellales; family Elainellaceae; genus JAAUTN01. The sequence goes on from JAAUTN010000179.1 coordinate 7,755, forward strand.
AAATTGCTGAACCCTTTGAGTTATTTTGCGGCTGATTAATGCGCGATCGCTCATCGGCTGTGCCTCCTTGTTTAGCTTAATTACCAGGAGATCGAATAGGTTAAGCTAACCCGTCGTCCCCGTGCGGCTAAATAACCCGCATCATTAAAGCCTGATGCCACCTGAGAAAAGACTGGGAAATACTGGTTATCTAGTAAGTTTTCTACTGCTAGGGATAAGGTTCCATCTCCAAGCTGAAATTGGCTAATCAAATCAAAGGTGATGTACTCTTCAATGGCTACTCCATCTGACCCATCTTCAAAGCCGCGATCGCGATTACCAGAATACAAAAGTTGAAGCCGATTATTCCAGGTAGGGGTGGTTTGATGCTGAACGTATGCCGTTAACTTCCAGGGCTGCACATCAAATGTGCCGAGTGCCAAAAACTCACCGTCATCATCCGCATCCGCTTCGCCCTCATTCCAGCCAAAGGTCGTGCCGAGTTGCCATTGGTCTCCGGGTTGCCAATCGATCGCCGCTTCAACGCCATAGTTGCGCTGGGGCGCTCGAATCAGTGTACTCAAGGCTGTTCCAGGGATATTTTGCAAAAAAGCGCCCTGCTCAGAATAAGCGTAATATCCCGCAAGGGAGGCTTGTAAATTGTCCCATCGACCTCGCACACCAATCTCATAGTTATCTACCTTTTGAGCCTCAAGCTCCTCAAAACCGCCCTCAATTGAGAAGCCTGCGGGTGGATTAATAAACGTGAAAAATCCTGGAACTGAAAATCCTTGAGAGAAGCTAGCAAACAAACTGATGTTGTCAGTGGCGCGATAGACTAAACCCGCATTAAACACCGTTGCGTCAAAGTTAACCGTTCCGCCTTCAATATCGTCACCAAAGAAGGTGGTGTAATCATCAGCGCGAAGTTCTACAAACTCTTGACGAATGCCGCCGCTAAATGCCAGGTCAGGAGTAACATCCCACTGGAGTTGACCAAATAGTCCGAGCTGATCCACGAAATAGGGCGGTAGCCAGGTTCGTTCTTCCAGCGATCGCACCACTTCGTCTTCATCAAAAGCAACGGGATCAATGACAAAAAAGATATTCTCATTGCGTTCATTGCGATAGTCTACTCCCCAGAGCAATTCCAATGGTTGAGCGATCGGCGTTTCGATTTGCAGCCGTCCTCCAAACGCTTCTCCCAGAAATGGACCATAGACAATGGCATCAATAAAACCGCCGCGATCGTCAAAGGGAAAATCGGTGACATCGTTGTCCCAGTAATAGGCTTGTGCCTGCAAGCGGCTGCCAAACACATCATCGTGAGTGTAATTGAGATTGATGTTGGTCGTCGTATTACCAGGTCTTTCTAACTCATCAAAGCTTAAATCGGCTGCTAATGCTCTTGCTCTTTGCCTTCCTGAAATGTCTTGAACTATTGGATCGGTGATAAAGTCAACCTCGCGGCGATCGCGCACATGACTTGCTGAAATCTGTAACCGCTGCTCATCTGTGATATCAATGCCCGAACGCCCAAAGAAATTTAGAACCGTTGCACCCGATAGGGTTGGATTGTTTTGAGGAATGCGATCGCCTTCAGCATCGTAGAACTGATTGGTGAATCGTCCTGCAAAATTGAACAAATAGTCAATATTTCCCTCTATCCCAGAGAATCCGAAACCCAAATCATAGGCAAAACTATCGCCCTCTAGCTCTCCCAGGTCGGCAGAAATTCCGACTTCTGCCTGGACTGTAAACGGCTCTTCTGGTCGGCTAGTGATGACGTTGATGACCCCACCTGCTGCTCCAGATCCGTATAGCCCTGTAGGACCACTCACCACTTCAATTCGCTCAACAGTAGATGAATCGAAGCTGGCAAAACCAGCCGCACCAAAGAAGTTGGAACTTTGAGGAACGCCATCGATGAGAATGAGTACATCTCGCCCTCTGAGGGTTTGAGCATTGTTGCGATCGCTCTGATTCGGCGGCCCAAACCCAGGAACTGTTGTACCTAAAATTTCAAACAAATTGCGGTTCAGGCGTGACTGTTCTTCAATCTCTTCACGGGTGATGACCGTGACCGATCGCGGCACATCGAGAATGTCTTCTTCCGTGCGAGTGGCTGTCACCACCACTTGAATTGCATCATCCTCGATTTCTGCGACTCCTGTTCCCGGCGTAACGGCTATCACCAGTCCCGATGCTTCTACACTCAGGTTGGCACTCGGTAGGGCATCCACACCTGTAATCGCCACTCGCACGCGGTTATTGGGCAAACCCGCAACACTCACCAGGGCAATTTCCGCCGTTGGGTTCGCGGCTTGAAACTCGCCTCCCTCAGGCAACGTCAACACCGCGTTGGGAATATCGGTAATGAGTGCATTCCCCACCGCAGAGGTAGAAGGAACTTCCAGCGGTTCATTCGTTTCCAGGATAATTTCTAGCCCCGTCTCCGTTGCGTTTACCTGCACTCTCGTTACCTGTACCACCGACTGTTCAATCTGCGCGATCCATTCCTCTACCGTTGTGGCAGGTTGCTCAAGATTGGAGAGGGGAGGTGGGAAGGTGGGGAGGTAGGGAGGTGGGGGAGAGTTCTCCCTGTTGCTCAACTCCTCTACATCTGTGCTATCTATCTCTGCTCGCACAGACGTTGCTACTAGAACTGATAGCACAGCAATTCCAAACGTCAAATATCGCAGTTGATTGATCATCACACCACACACCAGAAATTAACATGGAGAATTTGAGATATCCGATACAGGTATCTCAAATTCTACTCACTCAATTGAGAATCTTTGTTAAAAACAGTACTGGATTTGGGTAGAGTGTGGGCGATCGCCCCGATCCCTAGTGGGAGTTTTTATGATCCCTGGCGGGAGTTTTTCTAGCGAAAGAAGCGGGCGATCGGGCAGGTGAAACCCGGTAGAAGTAGTGAACTGATTTCGTCATCGGCAAATAGAGTCGCTGCAAGTTGCAGGGTAGCCTGCTGCCGTCGATAGACCTGAACTTGCTGCAACTGATGATCGACGATCCAATACTCCCGTACTCCTTGAGTTGCATAGAGCTTGAGTTTTACTTCTCGATCGCGCCGTTCGTTGTTTTCTCCGGGCGATAGGACTTCCACGATCAATTCTGGCGCACCCGTCAAATGTTCCGCCTCATCCAGCAGCATTGTCAACCGTTCTTTGCTGACCTACACTACATCGGGAATCACGTTATTGGCATCCGAAAAGATAACCCCTGGCGTTGTTGTTGCTTCTCCCAGTCCTGTTTCATCAGACCAACGGTTCAACGCAGCGCAGATATTACCGGCAACCTTTTGGTGGCTCCAGCGTGGCGCTCTGATCATAAATAGTTCACCGTCAATGATTTCATAGCGAGTGCCGTTGTCAGGCAGCAGATCCAGGTCTGCGGTCGTCCAGCGGACTCGATCGGTGGCTGACTGGCTCATAGGGCGCTCCGGTTTAACGAATAACTTTATTCTAAGCAAATGCTTGCTCAGCTTACCGTTTGTGTGCCATGTATACACTTGGATTTACACCAAACCGTCGCTTAAATGCAGCGGCAAAATGTCCGCGACTGATAAATCCGACGGCTTGTGCGGCTTCGGTTACGGTCGTTTCACCTGCTTCTAATAGCTGGCGCGATCGCTCCATGCGGCAACTGTGTAAATAGCCAAATACCGTTGTGCCAAATACCTGTCGAAATCCGGCTTTGAGCTTGCAATCATTAATGCCAACAATACGAGCTAATTCCATCAAAGAGGGAGGTTGGCGTAGCCGGGAATTTAACACTTCTCTGGCATAGTGGATTCGTTCAACATCGTCTGGTTTGAGCCGCTTTGAGCCTTGTTCAGCGCAATGAGAATCGAGAATTTGAGCAAGCTGTAATGCCATTAATTCCCACACTTTACTCTCCAAATACATTCGCTGCGTCAAGCCCTGAAAAGGACAGTGTAAGATTTGCTGTAAAGCCATCTGCATCACTACAGTTGTGGGATAAATTTGAGAAAAGAAAATCTGATCAAATGGTCTAATGAGGTAATTTAGCGTTGGCGGAAGCTGTTCAGCGGTGCCGTTTATCCACTGGCAAAGGAGTGTTTCATCAATATGAATGCTGACCTCAACTCTACGTTGATTCGCTGGCTGGCTGCACACTGCACCCGGAGCCATGCCGCTACCGCAAAAAATATACTGTCCAGCTTGAGGAGATGTCACACTAGATGATGTAGCCCCAGCCAGAATGTAAGTGAGTTCTAGAGGATGTTCCCGATCGCTGCTGCTGAGCATCAGATCATGGTGAGGGCAATAGTCAACAATAGACACAACCAGTCCATCTTGTAAGTGAATGTCTCGGACATATCCCTGCCCCCATTGCAATGGATAGCTCCAGGTGATGTCTAACGGGTCTGCCGTAGATATCGTTTGCTCATCTGCTGCGTCGTGAATCAGTAACCAGTAATCATCTTGCGAAAGGGTAATTGGGGCTTGCTGGTGGGGTGCGATCGCCATAGTTAACAGTTTGCCTCTTGTTTAGCACTATTGAGAACAATTCCTACTATTCATACCGCGACTCCCAAAAGGATTGCAATCTAGCTATATTTATAGCGGTAGCCATATTGATTAGGACATTTGGTGGCGCGGCTCCGCCGCGCCACCAAATGTCCATGTCCTAACCTAGCTGACTACAGCTATACCATCAACGCAATCCCAGAGTTTGTTAAGTTGAAAGCGATCGGCGACTTCGGGAATGTGACGATGGTTAGACAACTACCCCAGGCTCAATCCAATTCTGCAAAGGGTTATCTGCCTTCGCTGGAAAGTGTTGTGCCCGAAGGGATCAGCTATGCTGCACGCTTGACTCGACCTGAGTTTGAGTGGTGCTATGTCGCAGCAACCGACATCAAGAAAGCAGAACTGATTCAAGGAATCGTTTACGTGGCATCTCTCCTATGCTTTCAACAATATGCAGAACCCCATCGCCGCAGAACAAGAGCGATCGCGGTAGAGAAGTAGAGTAGATAGCGCCTGTCAATCTTTACCCTCAAGTATTGATGGAATCTTGGCAACCTCTGCCGATTGCAACACTTCAGGAAACTGCTTCCAGGGAATGTCTCCTGCTTTGCTGTTGAGATACAGTTCACCAAACTGAAGCAACGCCTCGTCTGCATTTGCAGGCACTTTGGTGAACAGATAGGTGGCTTTATCGGGTGCAGAAAAGGCAACAGCACAGGGGCGATCGCATGTCCATAAACATCCTACTGCTTCAACATTCAATTCACTCTCTATGGATCTGTTTTGCTGTAATTTCTGTAAGTGTTTAAGTAACAAAACTCCTTCTGTAATAGTGTCATCGGTGACATCTTTATGGGCGATTGTTGCGCTACACGATTTACAAACAAATAGGGTATGTCTTGTCATGATTGGGGTGTCTCAATCAGGTATTTGAATAAGTCATCGATTACAGCATTAGCGGCGATCGGTCCTGCGCCAATCCAATAACTAGGGACAAAATAGACCTTGTTCTTTTGAACAACGTCGAGTGTTTTCCAAAGAGGATCATGCTGCAATTCCTCTAGGTTTTTTTGTGCTTTCTGATTGGCTTCAGCTTCGTTTTCCGCTGTCCAAACAAACAACACATCTCCATCGCTCTGACTCAACAATTCACGGCTAATCGATATTTGAATGGGGTTGTTGGCAATGCGTTGAGCATCGGCAGCGCTCAC
>JAAUTN010000180.1 GCA_012031415.1 Leptolyngbyaceae cyanobacterium SM1_4_3
AAAACGTTGCCACGTTCATTGAAAACATAAGGACAGTTGTTGAAATACCAGAACGTTCATTGAAACATAAGGACAGTTGTTGAAAACGTTGTCATGTTCAAAGGAAAGCGACTGTTCTTTGCCTTGCGTCTGCAAACTACTCAGTGAATATGCTGTCAAATCATATTCCATAGCTTTACATTTCCTTGATAACACTGAAGTCAACATTCTTGTCGATTGTTTATCTTGATTTTGTACAGTCAGGGTAGCAGTTCGTCATACCTAATTGAGTTGAATTTCAGCAAGATGGGTACTGGCTAATCCTGGCATTCTACAGAATAAAGGAGATTCAATGCCGCGTCCTAAACGCAGTTCTAAGGTGGTAGATAAGGCAGAGCGTCGCATTGCTGCCATCAAATCCATTAGTGATAACCTCGACCTGGGTAATGGTCATACGGTAGATTCTTTCAACACCGCGATTGAAGCTACACGAAACAAATTGTCTGATTATAACTCTTCGCTTTCTACCGTTGATGCAGCGCAAAATGCCTTAGTTGAAGCTGAAAAGAAACTGATGGAAATCACTGAACATATCTTGCTCAGCGTCGCTGCGAAGTATGGCAAAGATAGCTACGAGTATGAAATGGCAGGGGGAATTCGCAAAAGCGAGCGTAAGCGCCCAGTTCGTAAAACCGTATAGGGGTTGCTTCTAAGATAATTTGTTCGCTATTAGGCAACCAGGTCGTTTCTCCTGGTTGCCCTTCAAAAGCAAAAGATGAATTGTAGGAGTAGCAGGATGCAAAAGTCACTGGTAGCTTGTAGACCCCTTGCTGATTGGCTGGGGCAAAGCGTTCGCTTTCAAGGATATTTAAATCACTGGGAAACGGCTAACAAAACTGGAGATACTGGGTTTCTACTGCGAAACGTCGAGGTCGTTCCTTACAAAGGCTGTAGAAAGCAATCTAGAATATTGGATCATACTTGGATTTACCTGAAGAAAGGTGTACACGTAGAAACCAAATTTGAACGGTTTGGTGAATACGCGGCTGTTGGACGAGTGGTAAGCTACACAAGGAGTAATGGCACCAAAGACTTTGCGGTTGATATAAAGTCATTTGTACCGATCGAGTCACACCTTGTACTATTCAAGTTGTGTCGAGAACCGAAGCTCGACCACATCAAAACCAAAACAATAATTCTCAAAGAAATGTTAGATTCACTAGAAATTGAAGAATTAGATTTTGGTATTTATTTATCTTACGAGGAAGTTTATCAGCATTTTCAGAACGAATACGAATTTTGTCGCAGCCAGGTTGAAATCAACGAACGTTATCAGGCTAAAAAACAGTACCGCGCCAAGCCAAATACTAATGTCGTCAAATTCGCTGCGGCTGCGTCAAAATCAACCAAAGTAGCAGGTAAAGGCTTCGCAATGTCGTAACCTGTCCTGTGTCTTGCCTGACTGATAAAACTAAGAAGTTGGAATATTGGGGCGATCGCAAATTCTGGTGCGACTACACATTCAGGAATGTACTAAAACGTAAATCCCTGATTGACTGACAAAACTCCTAAAAAGCTGATTCTCTCGTTCTGGAGGCTTCGGCTGCGCTCAGCTTACGGGATTGGGTACGGTAAAGTTGAGGAGTATGTGCTGCTGAGGATTTCTGAATATTGGATTGTGGACTATCGCGGCTTAGGCGGCGTTGCATTCATTGGCAAGCCAAAACAACCTACCTTCACGGTTTGTCAACTTATGGGCGAAGAGTATCAGCAGACGCAGTATCGTCTCGGTCAACCGATTCACTCTCCCCTTTTAGCCAACTTTCAGCTAGGGCTAGAGGATATTCTTCCTCGATAAAGCTGGCAGGCGCAAGCCCTCTAGCAAACTTGTAACCAGCACTCATTCCCATGTCTTAGTGTCGCTTAATAGAGGTATGTTTTGGAGCGTGAAGCCGAAGGTTTCACGCTCAAAACATATCCAAATCCAGCAACGCCTCAATTCTTCAGAAACAGGGCGCGTTCTGCCTGTCTGCGGTTGACTAAGCCTTGTAGCACTCTGCCACCGCCTTTATTCCACAGCAGCAGTTGATCGGCTGCGCTCTGGTAGTTGCCCTGGTTAAGCAGCTTTAGCAAAGTCGATCGCTGAAATGCACTAATACCTACGTTAAAAGCAAAAGAAACCAGGGCGCTGAACTGATTTGGGGTAAGGGGCACTTTAACCGCATCCTTAACAGCCTTCTCAAACCGCACCAGATCGCGTTGCAATAGGTCTTCGCCGCCTTGTTGGGTGATGCGATCGCCCATTCTCACCCCCAGCGTAGAACCATAGCCAATGGTCGGCACCCCAGCAGGGCAAATGTAAGCCTGCGGTCTAAATCCTTCAAAACGCTTGATCATATCTAGCCCAGCCTGGTTAATTCTGCTAGAAGAACGGGGTACAGAAGAATTGCTAGAAGCTGGACTGGAAATTTGAGGTGGCTCTACCCCTTCAATCAGACAATGCTCCTTGTAGATGTACCAGACGCTAGCGTTGTTTAGAACTGGGCCTTCAAAGCAAACCTTGACGTGCCCCTGAAGATTTTCACCAGGCACTTGATAAGCATAGGAGTGTAAAAAGATGCGGCAGGGTGGCTTGGCAACTTTTTCATTGGCAGCCAGCGCCTCTCCTGGAACCGGACGACGCTTAAGCAAAGTAGGTTTGGTAATTCTAAGCACCAGGGGTGGTTTGTCGGGTGGCGGCACGGGGCTATCCTCCGCCTTGCCCTCAATTAAGCAATGCTCCTTGGCACGTACCAAACGCTAGAACCTTTGTATGGACCCGAGAAGAAGACTTTGAAGTGATTTTGCAAGTCTTCCCCTGGCACCGACTCAGCGAAGGATTCTAGCGGAATTCGACAGGGACCTTTGTCAACCGTTTCAGCAACCGTAAGCTGATCCAGCGGCGCAACACGGCGTTTTAGAACGGTTGGATGGGTGATCCTCAGGACGAGGGGAGTAGTGACGTTTGCCATAGGTAAAGCCAAGAATATGCTGTTATTCTAGGCACACTTGACCTGGATAGGAAAGCGTAGTGAGAGTATAGGCTTTTAAGGTTGAGTCAGATACGTTTTGGAGGTTGTCGTGAGTCATTGGTTACTGGTCATCCAGACCTACAAATGACCAATGACCAGCAACCAATGACGCGATGTGCAATTAAATTCCTGGGAACCTTGTTCTCTTGTGGAGCAGGCATCTTGCCTGCTTATATATTGGACGGGCAAGATGCCCATCCCACAAGAAGCTTGAAAAAGTTGCACATTGCGTCAATGATAGATAACTGATTCTTAAATAATCTCTATGACAAGATTGGTTGTAGCGACGGGCAATCCTGGCAAGCTCAAGGAAATGCAGGCATATCTGACTGGCTTGAATTTGGAGTTGGTCTTGAAGCCAGCAGAGTTAGAGATTGAAGAAACGGGAGAGACGTTTGCTGAGAATGCTTGTCTCAAAGCATCGCAAGTGGCAAAGCGGCTGGGAGAATGGGCGATCGCCGACGATTCCGGCTTAGCAGTCGATGCTTTGAACGGCGCACCGGGTCTATATTCTGCTCGCTACGGCAACTCTGACTCCGATCGGATAGAGCGATTGCTATCTGAACTAGGCGATACGCAAAATCGGCAGGCTCAGTTTATTTGTGTGGTGGCGATCGCTCGTCCCGATGGCTCAATCGCACTGCAAACTGAGGGGATTTGTCCTGGGGAAATTCTTTATGCGCCTCGCGGCACGGGTGGATTTGGCTATGACCCCATCTTTTATGTGCCAGAGCAGCAAATGACCTTTGCCGAGATGCCGCCTCAAACCAAACACGCGATCAGTCACCGAGGGCTAGCTTTTCAGCAGCTATTGCCAAAGCTATCGCAGATAAACAGCACCCATTCAATTTGAGGCACAGAACGAACTCTAGTGAAACAAGGGGTTTAAGCCCCTTGTTTCAGTGCAACCCCATAGAGAACTGGTATCAGAGCATCTGCTGCTGCTTAGATGGCTTCTAGGTTCTTTTCGCCAGTCCGAATTCGGATAATTTCGTCTACGGGAGTAATGAAAATTTTGCCATCGCCGATTTCGCCAGTCCGAGCGGCAACGATAATTTTTTCAACCACCATATCAACCTGGTCGTTTTCAACCACGATCTCGACCTTCAGCTTTTGTAAAAATTCCACCGTATATTCTGAGCCGCGATAGCGTTCGGTTTGCCCTTTTTGCCGTCCAAATCCTCGGACTTCGGAGACAGTCATGCCAACGATGCCTGCATTCACCAGCGCAATCTTGACTTCATCTAGCTTAAAAGGACGAATAATTGCTTCAACCTTTTTCATTTATCCCTTCACTCCTTACTCGATTCACCAATGCGCTTACTAGCATGAATGTTTCTACCACCGCCAGGAAGTGAGGTTTTGTAACATTCAACACGTTTGCGGGGTAGAACTATCATTCCTCATTCTGCCATTACCGTCTTTCCAAATCGAAGTTGGCTTTGCTTGCAATCTTTAAGGAATACAAAGTAGACAAATCCTGGATTGAGCGGATTGGGCACTACTTAGCATAATGGCATTAGGAGGTTGGGTAATCATGGCGCAAGGAATTAATTTGCTGAAAAAAGTTAATCAGGTTACAGATCGGCTGGCAGAAATGTCTGGAGAAGCCCAAAATGCTGTTGCCAATTTTACGGGACGGGCAACGCAGGCGATCGCCCAGCCGATTAATCAGGCAAAAGCCGCCTTGACCGAAACCGCCACAAATGCCAAAACCTCCCTGGACGGAACAATCAATGGCACAATGCAGCACACCGAGCGCATGGGAAATGCTTTTGGAGAAGGAATTCAAAATGCTGTCGTAGGTTCCTTTCAAGACTGGCTGACGGCTCACCCCATGCTGGCATGGCTGATTACCCATCCGCTCTATGCATTGGCGATCGGGCTACTGCTACTCGTGTTGTTGTGGGGACTGATTGGGGCGATCGCCAACCTGGTACAGCAAGCCTGGTCAGCCCTACTTCACGCTCCGCTAAAGCTAATTCGCTGGGCTTGGCGCAGCAGCATTAATTTATTCACCGTTGCCGCTCTACCCAGAACGCCTGCTCAGGAATCAGACAAAAACCAGCGGTTAGCGGACTTATTGAGCCAACTAGAAGTCATTCGTTTGCAACAAGATCAACTGCTTGAAGAAGTGAAAGCGATTCTGGCACTAGAAACCTCCGAGCAGCAAAACTTGTAGGTTGAGTGAAGCAAAGCGGAACCCAACACTCTAGTAGCGCTATAGAGTATGGAGACACTCACAAATCGCCTCATCCTGACGCTACATACCATCACATTCTATCGACTCTTCATAACCCGTTCTCAAGCTTTCACTTTGGAATGTCAAGTTAAAAACTAGAGCTTTCTCAGTTCTAAATTGCAAGGAACTGGAGCTTCTTTGAGGGGGTTCCCAAGCCGGAGCTTGGGAACCTGGAATAAGGGTGACTGTGGAACTATCCCATACCGGGAATCAACCCTGCACCCAACCGCTTCATTGCTCGGTTGGCAACATCTGCGTAGCGCAATTCGCCACACAGGATCTTGACCATTCGCTCAGTGGCAGAAGGGCGCTTGACTCCGACCTTGTAGCCGATGCCAGGTGCCCGGTAGAAGATTCCAGCGAGGCGTTGGGCCCACACCATATCGGCACCCCATTCATCGCTAATCACCTGGGTATAGCGTTCCAGAGCGTTTTGGTCTCCGGCGATCGCCCCATCAATTGCCTCAGCAGCCTTCACCCCGGTAAAGATAGAGGGACGAATGCCCTCAGCGGTAAACGGATCGACCACACAGGCTGCCTCACCCACCAGCAGCGCATTCTGCGTGTGCAGCTTTTGGTTGCCATCCCACAGACACAGCGGATGTCCGTACTGCTGCGTTGTCTTCAAGTCAATGCCAAACAGCGTCGCGTATTCTGTCAAAATCGCTTTGAAATCCTGCTGCTCGCCGCCTCGGAAAGTGCCCACGCCAATCGAGTAACCGTCTGCCTTAGGAAAATTCCAGATATAGCCGTTCTTGACCATGCCAAACTCAAAATGAGCGGACTCCGGATCTTTCACATTGGCAGCGGCTTCTGCCTCTAACGCTCCAGCAAACCGACGTTTGCGATCTTTAAAGCCGAGCCACTTTGCCATTGACCCTTTTGCTCCGTCCGCTGCAATCACATAGCGTCCGGTGACGGGACCAGTTGCAGTATTGACTTGCCAGTGGTCACTTTTAAATTCAATTCCTGTAACTTCAGTATTGTCCCGGAGTTCTGCGCCTTGCTTTTGCGCTTGCTGCACCAGGAAATGGTCAAACACATCGCGTCGCACCATCCAGATAGGTTCTGAACCTTTCAGCTTTGCCTTAACCGGGTCGCCCATCTTCCAGGTATAGCGAATGGCGTTAACCTTGATCGAAATTGCAGGACTGAAGTCAAAGTCAAACCACTCAGCGACCTGAGGCGATACGCCACCACCGCAAGGCTTGTAGCGGGGCAGGGAAGCTTTTTCTAGCACTAAGACTGAGCGTCCGCGCTTTGCCAAATGATAGGCCGCAGTGCCTCCGGCTGGTCCTGCGCCCACAATAATGCAGTCATACATAAGCTTTGAGTTTAGCTCCTAGTACACCAAATTGATCTGCCAAATTGATCGGGTAGTTACACTGGGCATTCTGCTACTCAACCCCCAAAACTACGTAGTTCACAGTCTAGAATCCAGGCTGGCTGTAATCACGTTTTTAGCGAAAAGTTTTCTGAAACTTTGATAAAGGAGAGTTGAAGAATCAGCGTTTGTAGCAGTAAGGATGAGGGATGAAGGCGAACCTTGCTCATTAAAGCTTGTCGCTTACCACCTGTCCTAACCAAGCTTTGTACTGCTATACGTAGCAGTCCGGGTTGTGAGAGGCGCACCTCGAACTGCTACATTTCGCCCCTGGTGAAGTTGATGCAGTTCATGATCGTTAATGCATTTCGGTCATGGGGAAATCCGGACAGTGCAGGGCAGTGCAGGGCAGTGATTTTCTGTATGTGACCCAGCAGGCAGTGTGCCTGTGATTTAAATCAAGTTGGACATTTGTACGGAGTACAAAGCCTGGATGAAGTTCATAGGATTGTCTGTGAAAGATTGGTGAAGTTACCTTCCAAAGGATTCACTTCTTGGATTAGAGCTTCTGCTGCTGTGGGCGGCGGCAAAACCATCGCTTACAGCATTTATTCCCAGCTTGTTTTGATTCACGAGGATAGGACGATGATTTGGCAGCTTTGCATTCAATATGCCAGTGGCAGAGAGCGGGTTCTGCGATCCTACAGAAATCGCGAAACCGCACTGAGATGCGTGGACGCAATCTATGCCAGAGGCTATCCGCTACACATCGCTTACGTGGTGCGTCATGCTCAGGTGCAGATGGCGTAGATTTTGGCAGATCTCAGGTTGTTAGACCTTCAGGATGTCGGCTTCTTTTTCGGCTAGAAGGCTATCTACTTTGGCAATGTATTTATCGGTGAGTTTTTGAATGTTGTCCTGAATGTCACGGGCCTCGTCTTCTGAAATTTCGCTGCTTTTTTCCTGTTTGCGAACTGCGTCGATCGCATCTCGGCGAATATTTCGGACTGCGACTTTGCCTTCTTCGGCAAACTTGGCTGCGACTTTGACGAGTTCTTTGCGGCGATCGCTCGTCAACGGCGGAATATTCAACCGAATGGTGGAGCCATCATTATTCGGCGTTAAACCAATATCTGACAGCGAAATCGCTTTCTCAATCAGGTTTAAGGCACCGCGATCGTAGGGTTGGATCGTGAGCGTGCTAGCGTCAGGGGTGTTGATGCCAGCCAAAGACTTGAGCGGTGTGGGGGTGCCGTAATATTCCACCATCACCCGATCTAAAATCGCTGCGTTTGCTCGTCCAGTACGAATCGTGTTGAAGGAGCGCTGAGTCGCCTCAATCGATTTCTGCATCTGGCTTTCAATTTCAGCTAATTTCACAAGAACCTCTCACAATTGTTCCAATCGACTCTCCCATCACGGCTCGGCGAATATTTCCCGAAACGGAAAGATCGAACACAATGATAGGGATATCGTTATCTTTGCACAGAGCGATCGCCGTGCCATCCATTACTCGGAGGTCCTGGGTTAAAACGTGCCCATAGGTTAGCGTTTGAAAGCGGCGGGCATTTGGATTTTTTCTTGGATCAGAGTCATAGACCCCATCTACCTTAGTTGCCTTAAAGACAACCTCAGCGTTAATTTCAGCCGCTCTTAACGCCGCTGTCGTATCAGTGGTAAAGAACGGATTGCCCGAACCTGCTCCAAAAATGACGACCCTGCCTTTTTCCAGATGGCGAATGGCTCGACGGCGAATGTAAGGTTCAGCCACTTCCTTCATTTCGATCGCCGTTTGAACGCGAGTCGGAACGCCAATTTGCTCTAGCGCATCTTGCAGCGTCATCGCATTCATCACGGTGGCAATCATGCCGATGTAGTCAGCCGTTGCTCGATCCATTCCCGCTGCTGCGCCTTTAACTCCCCGAAAAATGTTGCCGCCACCGACGACGATTGCGACTTGAACTCCGTTAGCGACGACCGCTGCGACTTCTTGGGCGATGTCTTGCACTACTTTGGGGTCAATGCCATAGGCAAGCTCACCCATCAGTGCTTCACCGCTCAGCTTCAACAAAACCCGCTGGTAAGTTATCCCCATGCAGTGACAATTTTTAACTCAGGTTGCTTCCACCTAAGATAACAGCACAGGTGTAATTCCGTGAAATTTGGGGTAGCCACTTTTACTGCCGCCACTTGACAGAGCAACCGGCCGCGTGTGTAGAGGGTACGGTGACAGAGCCATTAAGCAAGAGTTGGGCGATCGCATCTCGCAGATAGTTAACCCGAACGGCTCCAGAATCTTGAGCATGATCATCAATCAGCCCACTGTAGCGGAGAATACCTGAGCGATCGATCAAAAACGCCTCCGGTGTTCTCTCTGCGCCAAAGGTTTTAGCCACATCTTGAGTTACATCCCGCAGATAGGGAAAATTGAGCCGTTGCTCTGCGACAAACCGCTTCATATTCTCAAAACTGTCATCGGGATAGCGCTGATCGTCGTTGGCGTTGATTCCGATTAGGGTGAATCCCTGATTTTGAAAATCAGCCTGAATCTGCTTCAGACGATTGAGGTACAGATGCACGTAAGGGCAGTGGTTGCCCATGAAAATTACGCCTACTGCCACAGTTTCTAGATAGCGAGCTAGATGATGCACCATGCCATCCGCTCCCGGCAGTTCAAAATCAGGAGCGTAGCTGCCAACGGGAGTTTTTGTTTTTTCCATGAAAGCCTGCATCGCTGACTAGAGAGAACAAACCAACTCATATCCTGTTGCTCAAACAGGATATCCATAGTCTATAGATTAATCGATATGGCAGTCCTAATTCGATCTGTGAGAAACCTGATTTGCGAGAGTGCCCGCCCTGAGTGCAGGTACTCTCACAAATCATTTAGGATCGCATATATGAATCTAAGTAAATTTTTTGGCAGGATTTGACAGTCTCGCGCTAATTACGAAATATAAATACAGTGTACAGAGTGCAAATTAGCCGAAATTTTTTGCATTTCTCCAACATAGTTGACCTAATTCGGTGTTAGCTACCGTTGTCCTCCCTAGCTGCACTGTCGCCCAATCATGACTGTCGTTGATGTTATTGCTTCCAGTTTCAGATTGTGGAGCTAGCGCATTTCAGCAGACTGATGGAACGAACAATGCAATCGCTCTTGGAGTCATTGTTTGATTCTCATGCCCTGGCTGCAAGGACTGCAACAGCGGTAAGTAAGAATGTTGGCTATGCAGGAGCAGGGCTTTTAAGCTGCTTGATGCTGCGATCGCCAGCTTCAAAAGACCCACCAAAGCGTCAAAGAGCGTAATCAGCTTGCTCAAGAGAAGCCTGTGGCTCGTTGAAACAGCAAAAAACAAAAGAACAAGGTCAAAACACCAAATTTACAGAGAAGGATCAATCGCTGCATGGAATTTTCGATCGCGTCGCTGCTGGCAAACTTTACGGATGACAAACTAGTAGCTCCTAAAGCTTTAGAAAAAAAGTTGAATTGTGAGGATGATGCCAGTATTCGTAAGCTGCAAATTGCCCTGGATGCCTTAGAGAAGATTGGCATTTTAATCAAGGAGCGGGGTAAGTATCGCCGTGTTCCTGAAGAAGATGTGGTTGAGGGAAAACTGCGCTGCTCCAGTAAAGGATTCTGCTTTGCCATTCAGGACAAGGAAGGGGCTGAAGATATTTACGTTCGCGAAAGTCAACTGAACACAGCCTGGAATGGCGATCGCGTCCTGGTTAAAGTCACCAAAGAAGGCAGCCGCCGTCGCAGCCCCGAAGGAGAAGTGCGGCTGATTTTAGAAAGAGCGAACTCCTCGGTGCTGGCACGAGTGAAGCAGGCAGAGAGCAGCTACCGGGCTGTTCCCCTGGATGATCGGCTGCTGTTTGAACTTGACCTCAAACCCAATGGCGGCAAACTAGAAGACGCGGTTGATCAACTGGTTCATGTTGAAATTTTGCGCTACCCGCTGGGGCAACTGCCGCCCGTTGGCAGAGTCGCTCAGATTTTGGGTAGCGATGCTCAGGCCGCGTCTGACATTGACATTGTTTGCTGCAAGCATGACTTGCCACGCAGTTTCCCGGAGATGGTGATAGAAGCAGCTAAAGCCTTGCCAACCAAGCTGCGTAAGGGCGATCTTAAAAACGGCTAGACTTACGCAGTCTACCTGCGATTACGATTGATGGCCCTAGTTCTCCCTCTGGACCAGCCATTGATGATGCTCTGACATTGGAGAGGCTAGATAGCAATCGCTGGCGCATCGGGGTTCACATCGCCGACGTTGCCTTCTATGTAGAACCTCAGTCGCCGCTAGATGTCGAAGCCCAGCGGCGAGGCACCTCGATTTACCTGGGTGAAACCGTACTGCCGATGTTTCCAGAAGAGATTCGGCGTTGCTGCGCTCTGGCACCAGGGCAGGACAGGCTAACCATCTCGGTATTGCTGACAGTAGATGGAACAGGGCAACTGCTCGAATTTGAAATTCAGCCCAGCGCCATTCAAATTCACCATCAGCTTAACTATCAGCAAGTTCAGGCAATTTTACAGCGCAATCAGTCTCCCGAAACCGACCCGGCATTGAGCTATCCTCTTCCCTCTTTGGAGGATCTAGAGGAATTTACGCCCGTTTTTGAACTGCTGGATCAGCTGTTTACCCTGAGTCAGGCGATTCGAGAACAGCGACGGCAGCGAGGCGCATTTGAGCTAAACCTGCCAGAAAAAATCTTTCCGAATGAGAGCAATCCAGAATTAGGCAAATACCTTTCGCCTAAGTTTCAGTATGACGACGAGGGCGCATTGGGAGCAATGGTGGTTTCGTCGCTGCTGCCAGCTCGCTCGATTGTGACGGAGTTGATGATTTTGGCAAATCAGGCGGTTGCATCTCACCTTCAGGCGCTCCAGGTTCCAGGCATCTATCGAGTTCACCGAACGCCTGACCCCGCAGACGTGCAGGAATTGCTGAAGCTGGTCGGCAATATGGGCATTGACTCTACTCTGGAAGAGGAAGATGTGGTGCATCCGCGTGACTATCAGCGATTGCTGCGGGAGTTTGCTGAATCGAGGGCAGAGAAGGTGTTGACCTATCTACTGCTGTCTACTTTTAAACCCGCGATTTACAGCACCACACCGGGAACTCATTTTGGACTGGCGCTAGAGCAGGGCTATACGCATTTCACTTCGCCAATGCGCCGCTATCCTGATTTGCTGGTGCATCGGGTGCTGAATGCGGTGTTTGAATATGGGCGCGATCGCCGCTCAACTCGTTCTAAGGAATCGGTAGATCTTCGCAGCAGTGCTTGTCACGGGCAAATTACCTGGAATGTGCTGCCGCCCGAAATTCACAGTGAGCTAGAAGAACATTTCTCTTCCGTAGCGGTGCATCTGAGTGAGCGAGAAAAGCTGGCTCAGGAAGCCGAAGCCGACCTGGAAGGGCTGAAAAAAGCCGAATTTATGCAAGAGCATACCGGAGAGGTGTTTCACGGCTTGATTACCGGGGTGCAGTCCTACGGTTTCTTTGTAGAAATTGAAGAACTGCTAGTGGAAGGGCTGGTACACGTCAGTTCGCTCAAAGATGACTGGTATGAATATCGCTCTCGTCAGCAAAAGCTGGTTGGACGCAAAAACCGCAAGCAGTATCGACTGGGCGATCGCGTCGAAGTTCAAGTTAAGAGCGTAGACTACTATCGCCAACAGATTGACCTGGTGGCAGTTGGGGGCGGCAGCGAAGCGACTGATGATGATATAGACGAAGGACAGCCTTTTGAAACAGAGCTAGAGCCAGAAAACGGGCAGCAGCCAGAGGTCTATGATTAGAAGTAAGCTCTTTTTTGTATAGTTTTGTGTCTCTAACTTCCTCTGTCCCTTCATCCGCTGCGCCTGCTGTCGCCAAACCGCTCATTTTAGGAATCACGGGAGCCTCTGGACTGATCTACGCTGTGCGTGCCCTCAAGTTTCTGCTGGAGGCAGACTACTCGGTTGAGCTAGTCGCCTCCAAGTCAACCTACATGGTCTGGCAGGCTGAGCAAAATATTCGGATGCCCGTAGAGGCGGTGCAGCAGGAATCGTTTTGGCGATCGCACACTCAGGTCGAGACGGGTGGCAAGCTGCACTGCCATCCCTGGGGCGACGTGGGCGCAAACATTGCCAGCGGCTCCTTTCGCACGCTGGGCATGGTGATTATGCCCTGTAGCATGAGTACTATTGGCAAACTTGCCGCAGGACTCAGCGCTGACCTGCTAGAGCGGGCAGCAGACGTGCAGCTTAAGGAAGGGCGCAAGCTGGTGCTGGTGCCTCGCGAAACGCCGTTTAGCCTGATTCACCTGAGAAATCTGACTACCCTGGCAGAAGCCGGAGCCAGAATCGTCCCTGCGATTCCCGCCTGGTATCACAATCCTCAAACCGTTGAGGATCTGGTTGATTTTGTGGTAGCACGGGCGCTAGATCAGCTAGACATTAGCTGTGTGCCCATTAAGCGCTGGGAAGGACATCTGGGTGAGGAGTGAGAATGTAGGAGAGGAAGGGAGGACGATCGCCAACCAATCTTCAAAAGCTGTTCTCAAGGTCTGTTTTAAGAACGCCTCTTTGCTGCTTGGGAAGCTTTGTCTGATTACGGAATTGTTAGGTCACGGGATTGTTGGTAAGAAGAAGTTCTGTGACACCGACAAGGGATTCTATCGCACCAACAGAAGGTTCTATTTCACCCAGAAGAAGTTCTATTTCACTCAGAAAGAGTTCTATTTCACTCAGAAGAAGTTCTATTTCACTCAGAAAGAGTTCTATTTCACTCAGAAGAAGTTCTATTTCACTCAGAAGAAGTTCTATTTCACTCAGAAGAAGTTCT
>JAAUTN010000181.1 GCA_012031415.1 Leptolyngbyaceae cyanobacterium SM1_4_3
TAAAAAGAAGATGCTGGCCTTTGTCGCCTACTTCAATCGCACTATGGCGAAACCCTTCAAGTGGAATTATACCGGCAAACCACTGACCTCCTGAATAGCTCCTTTATTTCTGCCGTCAGGTACTAGGATGGTGCAGGTAAGGGCTGAACTCAAGCCAGCTAACAACCCGGCTCACCGGACGCAGATGTCCTTAAACTCCAATCGACAACCTTTCGACGGTCGGGTGCATTGGTCTTTATGGGGAGACGGGCAGTAAAGCAAGAGAGGAGACGACCATGCATTGGGCGACAGGATACATGTCTACTAACATATCGACCGCTCCTCACTCCAACGCAGACCCGTTACCCAAGCAAGGCTTAAGGTAAAAAAAAGGGGATAGCCTACCCAGGCTAGAGGACGACTATGCAGCGAGCGTCAGTACATGACTACTAACATATCGCATCGCCTCTACATCTTTGTCCAGTCACAACTGAACGAATTCTCAGGGAATAAGGCTGCAACCCTTTCCATAATCTTTTCGCGTGTGGGTGGCGGCAGGTTCTTCCGCTTCAATCAAAATCAACGGACTTTAATCTAACATGAGTACTGACCCGTATGTGGCTTACATTGGGATTGACTGGGCAGACCGGAAACACGATATTGCCCTGTATGACTGCGCCTCTGCCACCTGGCAAGAGAGCTTGATCAAAACCCGTCCACAAGACTTGCTCGATTGGGTCAATCAACCAGGCTACGCTACGGTCAGGGGAAGATTGCTGTTGCCCTGGAACAGAAAAGAGAACCACTGCTCTACGCCCTCTGTCAGTACGATAATCTGGTGCTGTTTCCCATCAATCCTCGCACCGTCGCAAACTACCGCAAAGCTTTCCAACCCTCACGAGCGAAGTCTGACCCAGTCGATGCTCGCATCCTGGTTGAATTGATGCAGAAGCATTCTGACAAGTTGGAGGCTTGGGTGGCAGGCTGTTCTCAAACTCGTGCGCTCAGGCAATGGGTGGAGTCGCGGCGGATGTTGGTACAAGAGAAGGTCAGGCTCACCAATCGCATTACTGCATCACTCAAGTCTTACTTCCCTCAAGTCCTCGACTGGTTTGACGATAAGGATACCTTCGTATTCTGTGATTTCCTGCAATGCTTTCCAGATGTCCAGTCTGCTCAGGCAGCTACCACGCAACAGTTAACCGTGTTCTTTCAAACTCATGCAGTGGTCAGACGAACGGCGATCGCCCGCCGCCTTCAGCAAATTCAACAGGCAGGTCTACCTCTGACATCAGACGAGGCGATTGTGGTGCCTGCTCAAGCCCTAACGCTGGCATTGGTTACGCTGCTCAAGGTGATTCTCCAACAGCTGACGGACTTTAACACCAAAATTGCCCACCTGTTTCAGACCCTGCCCGATGCACCTCTGTTTGCCGAGTTGCCAGGGGCAGGTCCACATCTAGCACCGCGATTACTGGTCGCGTTCGGCAATGACCGCTCTCGATTCACTTCTGCTCAAGCGTTCATGAGCTATGTCGGGATTGCACCAGTCAAAGAGGAAAGTGGGAAAAAACGGTGGGTGCATTGGCGGTGGTCTTGTCCGATCTTCTTGAGGCAGACATTTGTGGAATGGGTCAACCAGGCAAGGCGGTTTTTGACTTGGTCATAGAAAATTGGTAGCATTGCCAGTAGGTGTTCTTCGTTGAAGAGATTTGTGGGAGAGATAGTCAAGAAAACTGGCAAGCTCAAACAAAGCCTCATCAAGCAAAGTGCTGACTGCCTCTACTAGCTTTTGCCGCCCCACGGTAGTTCTTTCCATTGCTGAACCTTGAGGTACAAATATTATTTTATTCTACTCTTTCAGGGTATCAACTTAAGCCGGGACAGGTTGACCGTACCAGGGATTGGGCTGATGTAACGAAGAAGACCGTCTAGGCATAGGTAACTCTGTAAAGGTACTCAAAACTGATTCAAAGAGGTCAGGAAACCCGTGGCCAAAGAGCCGCTGAACCGCCGTTGTACCATCAGGCGCTTGAGGTCAAAATTGTGGAGGACAGTGAGCACCGTCAAGGCCTGGGCGGAAAAGCCACGAGAGGCGTGATGTCGTTGGGCGAGATAGCCATTGCGGCCCTCCACCGCCGAGGAGGTGCGCTGATAGTTGGCACACATCCGCCGGCCCCATTGCAACCAGCGCAATAGGTCTTCCGCTTGGAGGGTCAAGGTAACTTCGGCGGCCATCAGGTGGTTAAAGGCATTACTGGCGGTCTGCTGGTAGCGGTGCTTAAGGTGGGGTGTGCGGGTTTTACTCGCTTGTTGCGACCAATATAACCAGGGCAATAGGACGGTTAAGAGCCAGGATTGTACCTCAGGGTCTTGGGTTTCCGCCGATAGGGCTTGAGTAGCCCAACGCCACCAGAGGTGAACGCCTTGGGCTAAGGCCGGGATCTGGCGCTCAAAGGTGGTCACGGCAGACAAAGCCGAGGCTCCACCATAGTCTGCGGCCAAGGCATTCAGGGTGGGTAGCAGGTCGCTCAGGCGCGCCCTGAGGTCGGTGGCCAGTTGCCATTGAGTGGTTTCCAGGTCAAAGGGATGGACGCTCAAACTGATGGCCTGTCGCGTCTGACGGTAACGCTGTTGGTCATTGATGACCCGCTGTTGCTGTTGAATCACCGCGTCATACTCAGCCTGAAGGGCCGTCTTAGTCTCGTCAGACGCGGCCTGACTCAGTCGATGCAGCAACTGTTTGGCTTGCTTATCCACCTGCGCTAACTGCTTCCCCAGGCTCCGCCCCAGCGGTCGTCCCAGATTGCGCAGGGTATGGAATAAGTCCGCTACACTGACCGTGCCTAAGCCCGTCGTGGCCAATTTAATCAGTGAGCGTGCCTCGTCGCTGACCAAACTATGGCAGTGCCATCCCGCTTTTTCCCACTCGGGCGGGATCTGCGCTGTCCAGGTGTTGTAGGTGCGGTCTTCCGTTTCGACCTCAGTGAAAATAAAGCCACTGGCTAACTCCATCAGCACCAGGGTGGACAATCCAAAGAAGGTTTCATCAGCCCCCAGCCAGACCCCTTGTCCATCAGTCGGTTGGCAGTCCTCAGTTTGGGCGCTGGCGTACTCAACAATGGCCG
Source organism: Leptolyngbyaceae cyanobacterium SM1_4_3 (assembly GCA_012031415.1). Lineage (GTDB taxonomy): Bacteria > Cyanobacteriota > Cyanobacteriia > Elainellales > Elainellaceae > JAAUTN01. Next base: position 3,108 of record JAAUTN010000181.1, read on the forward strand.
CCTCCACCCGATGCTTAAGCTGTCGCAGCGCCGTAGGCGAACTGCCTATATGTGTGTCCAGATGAATCGCTTTGAAAAACGCTGATAGGCTCTCCGCTCCGACCCCTTGCTTAATCCCGAAGTGATACACCACTGCTATCACCAGACGCACTAGCCAGCGGTACCCTACCTGGGTTTCCCACCCACTCGACTCGGGATATTGCTCAGCCCGTTCTATCGACTGCTGATGGCGATGAACACTGCTGCGGCTCAATCCTGTCGTCTCAGCTATTGCACTGAGCGCCGCTTGACCCTGCGTTTTCAAAAATCGGCTACCTGTTGTCGCCGCTCTCGTATAGTAGAGGTCATCGTTCCCGTTTTGAATTTGTACCGGTAACGATACCGGGCTCTGGGCGTGCCGCAGAGCCTTTTATCTCTTCTCAAGAGAGTGTTTATTGATACACTCCTCTAATATCTCGCTTTCCCGCCTTACGTTGATACCCCTCTTTCACTCATATATAGAGTAGATTCATTGGATTTGTTAGACTACAGCACAACAACAACATGTCAGGGTTGCAAAACTTCTTTTGCGCCTTCAATGAAGAATTTGGCGACAGGATGGTCAACCATTTTTTCTAAAGCTGCAAAGCTTCCTGCCTTTATTCCCCTCAGAATTCGAGATTTTAGCTCAGGATTTTTTTCTGCTTCATCTAATGCTTTTGCACCCAGAACTCTGGGGCTATCATTGGGATAATCCAATGATAATTGGTCTAGCAAATCCTTAATATCTTTGGCGGCTTGTGTCAGATCTTGAGAATTGTTGATTTGGGTTCTGCTCTTATCAACCCCAGTGACGAAAGATCCTGACTGATTAATAATATCTCCTCCAGCAGAGTTGTAATTGGTCTGTCCGCTTTGATTACCCATGACCTTTAATCTCCAAAAAATCCTAGTAAACGCTAATTACCCGACTTTGAATATCCAGTCCCAAAGGAACCGCTTTGGTTTATGATGTCACCTTCGGCAATATTAAAACTGTAGCTAACTGGCACATCTCGATGATTCATAATTTCAGTAATTTTATCAATATTTTGTTTAAAAACTTTTGATTTTTAGATGCAATTAGTTCTGCACTGCCAGCATTCGTTATTATGCTAAGAGCATACTTCTTGGGTCTGACAAATCGCTCAAAGATTCCTAAGCCAATAAAAGCAGCCAAAGTGCCTGTGAGCCATTTCAAGAGTATTACATCTGGATTGGCTATAACTAGTAGTATCCCTAATCCAATGAGAGCAATACAGATGATAACAAAGCGTAGCTTAAAAATGTACTTTGTCTTCAGTGGATGTTTTCCAACACTAGTAATATTACTAACTTGATAAATTGTAGAACCCAAGGTAATAGTTCTATTTGTAATAGAGAGAGTCTTCATTGGTCAAAAGTTAAAGTTAAAGGAATAGCTCGTTTAATCGTAGCGTCGAATGTAAGGAGAGATGTTTTGAACTTTCGGAACTGTCAAACTGGGAAAGTCTCCCCGGCAAAGCCGGGGGTTTACCACTTGTAATTACTCAATGAATTTAGCTTGAATCATTTCTGCGATCGATCTATCAATGCCTAACTCAGACGCCTTAGCCGCCGCCGCCGACAAGAAAGCATCCCTTGGCAACTTGAAATTGGCTAGCTGCACGAGGTAGTTCTCATACTCCAACTCCTGAGGACTGGGTTGAGAAACGTTCACAAACTTACGCCACATTGGTTCAGCGATCAATGGTTCGATTGCAAACTCAACTGCCTTGGCTTGGGCAGACATAATAAAAGCATCAGACGGTAAGCCCAAGCTTGATAAACCAGTCAAATATTGCTCAAACTGAGTCGTCTTTGACTGAGGCGATGCAACAGAGGGCGAAACATCAAATCCTATATGTCGATCGCTGCTCGCTCTTACCTCTGTTGAAGGGGCAGGAATCGGTTCACTGTCAGCCGTTTTCAACTTATACCGAGCGATGACTGATTCAACCAGCGTGAACTCTCGCTTGTACTCTGGACTATCGGTTCCACCCACTTTCACTAGTTCAGTTTCCCGCTGCTTGAGGTAACTGAGTAGCTGATCGCACAATACCTGCTTAGAAGCCGATTGATCAGCCGCACGTAACTTCTTGTCGATCTGGCTTTGGATTTCTTCTCGATCCGGGCGACAAGCTGGAACTTCAAGCACCTGAACTGCCTCCTGCCAGGTTGAGGCAATATCCACCGGCTCAACGCTAGTCACGGTTTTGCGTTGATAGCGAATCACCTTCGCTTGCGTATTCCGATTTTCTTCTACCTTGAGAATCTCCAGCGCTCTTGCCAGAACCACTAGATCAAAAACCTTAGGATCTTCCGGAAATACATCCCAGAACGGGGGATTTTTTTGAATATGCACTGGAGCGGGTAGAGTTCGGTTCCCGCCCTGAATCTGGTCACGTTTAGCCTCAATCACTTTCCCTCGCCAGTCTTGATAAGAGCGCTGCAACTCTCGCATTCCATCCACACAACGCAACGAAAACCCGCCGATCTCTTGAACGAAGATAATCCGGTGCCGCTCGTCATCTCCAAGCGGTGTAATCGAGTCCGACCTGCCAACCCGCTCTTGCAAGTAGGGGCGAAGTTTAATTGCTGCTGGATCGCTAGTATTCATACCTCCAATCAAAGCCACCTTGGAGTTGATTCTGGGAGCAAAGTTAGCAGCGGACATTTCTCCCTCGGAGAGCAAAATCAGAGGCTTGGAGCGCTGATGCACCAGTCGAATGTTACTGCGAATCGATTCTGGGTCGTTTTGCAGCACTCTAAACAGCCGATCGCACGCCGTCAAATCCTGTTTTAAGCGACTCTCTTCGGGAGCCTTTAGCATCACACTGCGAGTTTGCTCAGTAATCTTCTCTTTCAAATCCTCGTAATTCACATCTGGCAGTTGCGTAATGTCGAATAGCTGCATTACTTCGTCCGCCGATCTAGTTTGCTTCCATAGCGGACTCATCGCCTTCAAAACATCTTCCGACAGCGTCCGGCAGATCTGATCCAACCCTAACTCGTATCTGCTTTTGCTCCCTTCAGAACTTCCAGCTAGACGCTCCAGCAGATCCTGATAAAGCAAGTTGAATTCTTCGCGAGCATAAAGCTTCATCCCGTTAATGTTCAGAGCATCAGCACGTTCGGCGTCCTGATCAGCATTCTGCTGAAACTCATCTCGAAGTTGGTGCAGCTTCTGGTTAAATCGGGCAAGTCGCTGTTCTAGGCGATCTAACTCTTCGCGCAGTTGCGTCAAGACTTCTCGACCCAGATCTCGCGCCTTACGCTGAAGCAACGCAATGCAACTTCCCTCTAAACCGCTCAGCGCCTCTTCAGCATACTTTTCCATCTGATCCTGTTTGCGTAAGCCAAACGAATCTTTAAACCGTGCGATCTCTTGCAGTGCTCCCTCATACTGGCGTTGACGATTGGTCTCATTGGGTTGCCAATTCTTTTCAGATTCTCTGCGAAACTTTTCTTCCGCAGTGGTCAGCAGTTGGCGTATAGTGACAATGAATGCATCGGCAAACTTCACCCCCTTAGTGCGATCGCGAATAATACTGTATAGTTCCACCTCTAAAGACGCTCTGCCGCGTTGAATAATCCGGTTACGATTGTCATACATGGTTTGCAGAAACGCTCCATGTAATCTTGGATCTGTACCAGTCTCTCGCAATTGATTATTCCGAAATTCATCTGCTTTCGATGTGAGATACTGCGAAAACTGCAAAATATTACCTTGTTCAGCCCCTGGGTTGAACCCTTGAGACGTACATTGCAATTTATTCTCAGTCGCAATCTCATTCCGTAAAGTATTGACCCAAGCTGAAATGTCACTAACCAGAGATTTGCTGCTGCCAGAGGCGAGATCTGTCAACAATTCACTTTCGGAAAGGCGATCCCGCTTGAGGAAATCTGTCTGAACTAGATCAACCATATTAGGAGGCAGAAGCGCCGACTCATTCAGCCACCATTGGACTAGATCCTTTGCCAGCCGATTCGACAAAGTGGAGCGGATTTGCACCACTGGAACTTCTATCGTGGCTAACCCAAAGCTCATAAAGTTTTTAGGATAACCCCGACCACCGGGATCAGCTTCTAGCCACGCGCCTTTGATGTTGTCTCGAATTGAGAGTTTGTGGGGGGCAAAGTCAGAGGTCAAATCTAAAAAAATATTTTGGGCGATCAGTTCGCGTAGTTCAGTCAGGGAGAATTCCCTTTCGCCATTCTTGGAACCTACTAGGTAAGTAAAATCAAATGGGGCACGCTTATCCCGCACTTCATTCACTAGATCTCTGCCAAACTGAGCGACATACTCGGTTCGATCATCAGAAAAATAACTTAGCTCCATCAAGGCTGCATAGCCATTCGCTAAGACTGCCTCCCCAACCTTAATCCCACTAAAAGCAGTCGGCATAGGAACGATTGCAGTGATTGATGAGCTACTCTGTCCTCGTAGCCAACTCCGAATGCAGTAGGCTAAATCGATAATCATACCGCTCCCCGTCCCACCAGACAACGAGCCGACTACAAACACATTCAATGCATTGCCGCCGATTCGAATTCCATACTGCTTCTGCATTTCGCTTTCGTGCCCTTTAACCCGGCTACAAGCTTCATTGAAGCGATCCCGAATCTTGGCATAGTTATAGAAAAAAGCAAACCGACCGTAGGCGCGAATCTGCCCTGCGCCTGCTTCCAGAGCGTTGATGCTTCGCTCCAACTCTTGCGGGAACCAAGACTCAATCCAAGGAAACCGCTCCATATTTGACATAATGTTGCGAACTTCATTGCCGCTCACACTTGCCCAATGCTTTTCATGATCTTGCAGCGGAGAGCCTGCGGCTTGTTGATCATCCAATTTATAGTCTATGTTGGTGTCGATCCACAGAAAGCTAACGATCGGGAATTTTCTCAAGCTGCCGTAGCTCTCTTCGATCAACCGTCGCATTCGAGACAGCACTTCTGCACCTGTTCCACCCACACCCACTAAAACTGTGGGCACCATGCTTTTTTCTTCAACGACTGGCGGCATAGAGTTTTCTTCCGAGTATTAGTTTGATTTAATGTCAGATTGCGATCGCTCAATTTCGAGAGAGAGGACTCAACAAACTGTGAGCCAAGGTAAATCCAGAAGTTTTCAGACGTTCACCGCTGCGACTTCCTGAGCCGAGATAGTATTCGGAGCGTTGAAGCTTTGATTGCCATAGGTGCTGCTACTCAAATCGAGCACAATCGCAACAGCTACAGTCGGTCTTCCTAACCTTAACGACCACCACAGAAGCGATCCCAGCAGAAAGACAAGCGGAATTTGGAATAACGAATACTGCCAAAGCTTGCGAGGATAGAGACTCATAAGAACCTAGAGAAAAGACATTTGGGTACTAATTCAGGGAGGTAAGACATTCCGAAAAGCAACGCTATAAACCCGCTCACTGCTTTCACCTACTTACTGCCCGTCATCTTCCCCAATATTCTCTAACTGCTCCTTAAGATAACCTATCGGAAGCGCATCTTGCGCAGAACGGACAAAGAACACCTGTTTTCCAGAAAACCTAATTCTTTGTCAAAAACACGAAGAATTTCAGCCCCCGCAATTAGATTTTCTGTTGAGAAAATATCATTTCTAATTTTTTCGATATCTTCTAGAACTTCTGCTCGACGTTCATCACTGCACGCATCCAGATTCGGTTCAAACAAAGCTTTCTGAGCTTGTGTGGCATTGTAATAGAAAGTGGCAATGTCCTCTGAACGAATCGGGACGAATGAGTCAAACCGCTCTTCTTGCTTCCCGGTCACACTGTATTCTTCCGAGCAAGGGCGCACAAGCGTAGATAGTGCCCATGAAATGCCACCCGATAAATAAACTCTTGGTGAGTTTTGCATACCTGGCTTTCGCTGAATTTCGTTGCTTATTAGCTGAGTCAATTCTTTTTTTGCGCCCTCTGCTGCTTCCTGAAATCCAGCATTTCCCTGGATACGCTTTACTTCATCGGTGAACGTAACTGTGCCGAAGGGAATCGAAAATGTAACGTGTTGATTATCAGAATTTAGAAAAGTTCCTTTAGTGTTACCTGACCCAATATCAGTTAAAACAACTTCACCGCGTCTCCATTCTGGAACAACCCCATCAAAAGCCAGATTAGCTTCAGCTTCAGGGGTTAAAAATTCCATTGCTCTCCCTGTTGCTTGCTGTACCTCCTGCGCCAGAATCGTCTTGTGAGGAGCTTGGTCAAGTCCACTGCTACCGTATATTACTATTTGTTCACAAGGAATATTAAATCGCTCCTGGATCTCTATAAACATGTCCTTCACTGACTCTACAGTTGCTGACTTTGAATCAGGTTCAATAGCGGTCACATTCCGCTCTTCAATTTTTTCCTTCCTAAAAACTACGAGTTTAGATCCGTCTGCATTGAGGGTTTCTAATTCCTGAATCACTTTCCCTTTGATGCCCTTGCTACCTACCTCAATAGCACCAAATAGACTACCTGATTTCTTTACAAGTTTATCCGTACCACATTGAGACTCAATATCGTTTGGTTGCACTGGAGGATCTGGTGGCTGAAACCATCTAAGAACTACCCAACTCCCAACCCCCAGAGCCGCAACAATGCCTGCAACTATTGAAATAGCAGTCAATTTGACAGGAGACTTAGAACCGCCACCTACTACTTGCTCTCGTGTCAAACCGCACATAACGCAATCATCACCATAGTTCTCCTGTGGCTCATGTGAACCCGGAGAAAACTGATTAGAATGCTGCTGCCCATCTTTGGAGACACCGCTGCACTTCCATTTCTGTACCATAATGCTTTCAAAACACCATTTGCTAAGGTTTGATAAATCGTTCTCCACATCTCGCATGGAAACAGCTGCAAGCTCCACGTCGCACTAAGTAGCTAGTAGACTGCGGCATAAATACACCAGCCATAGAAAATGGCAAACTGCTGACAGCTCCTTCGTAACGTAGCGGGCTAACGTTCCTAGTCAGCGGCGATCGATCAGCTCGAACTCAGCACGAGCGGCTTTCGTCAGTCCGCTGCACTAGGGTTGTGTACGCCCGGCACGGGCGTGAACTAATGGGGTGAAAGTCCCCTGTAGGAGGACCACATCCAAATGCTCGAAAGTTAGAGCCGAGAGACGAGTACTACTAGTTTAAGGCAAGGGCGTTCCCGTGAGGGAGGGTCTGAAGGAAGCCAGCGGCAAATCTGCGAGCCGACGAACAGAAACGTCATAGAAGGCCCGGATTCCTGGGTGAGTTGGCACACTACAACGAAACCTGAAGGTCCAAGGAACAGGGTAAATGACGCGGTTGTGCAGGGACAGTTCACGGTCTTATCCGGGGAGGTCTGTCCACGAGCAGTCTGGAGGACTATGGGAGTCGGACTGAGGCCCATCTCGAAAGGGATGGAAACGCCACCGAACCCTACGGAGCTTCCGGTCAGCACGGTTGTCGGTAACGTCAGTCGAGTTGGGCAGAAGTCAGCCGAGGTCATAGTAGCTGCAATTGCAGTGAAGGACCCAACAGTGTCACATAAGGAGGAGCCATGACGGACTCAGACGTATCGATGAACCTGGATGGGGGAGATACGCTTTGGCGCACGGATATGCAGCCAGCCTTATACTGAATCCTCTTTGGCTACCCCCGATTAGGCTGGGCAAACACCGTTTGCCCCTAGGCAAGTCACCTATCTTTGAATCGGGGTTATACGATTCGGATTTGGTATTAGACATAAACCTGATGGCGCAGGTGGTGGAGAAAGCCAATATGTGGCAGGCATGGAAGCGGGTGAAGTCGAACAAAGGAGCGCCCGGCAGTGACGGGATGCCTCTGGAAGACTTTCCAGCTTATGCCCGAGACCATTGGCCCACCATTCGCCAATCACTGTTGGATGGCACCTATTGCCCTCAACCGGTGCGGCGAGTCGTGATACCCAAGCCCGGCGGACGAGGCGAGAGATTGCTCGGAGTTCCTTGTGTCGTGGACCGGGTGATCCAGCAAGCCATCCTTCAGGTGCTCACGCCAATCTTTGACCCTGGCTTTTCAGAGTCAAGTTTTGGGAGTCGTCCTCAGCGCTCTGCTCATGGAGCAATCAAGCAGATAAAAGGCTACTTGAAAGCGGGTTATCGAATCGCCGTGGATGTGGACTTGGAGAAATTTTTCGACACGGTCCAGCACGACGTTCTGATGGCTCGGGTGTCACGGAAAGTGCACGACAAAGTGCTATTGAAGCTGATAGGCCGTTATCTGCGAGCAGGTGTGATGGTGGACGGCATCATCCAGGCAACAGATTGGGGTACCCCACAGGGATCACCTCTTTCACCGTTGCTTTCTAACGTACTGTTGGATGATCTCGATAAGGAACTGGAAAATCGGGGCCACCGCTTTGTGCGCTACATGGACGACTTGGTCATCCTGGTCAGCAGTGTTCGTGCGGGAAAGCGGGTCATGGCCAAGATTAGCCGATACCTTAGCCAGCGACTCAAGCTGAAGGTGAATCGGCACAAGTCACAGGTGGTGAATGTTCATGCCCTGGAGTACCTGGGCTTTAAGTTCAAGGGAATCCGGGTGTATTGGTCAGACCAAGCCTTCGCGGACTTCAAACACCGATTGAAGGGGTTAACTGCCCGCAGTTGGGGGGTCTCGATGGAACATCGCCTGATGCGTTTGAACCAGTACTTGAGGGGATGGATGGGCTACTTTGGCATCTCGCAATATTATCACCCGATACCAGAGTTAGACGGATGGCTGCGAAGGCGCTTGAGAATGTGTTACTGGAAACAGTGGCGCAGACCGCGCACGCGCATCCAAAAGCTCCTGGAATTAGGGACGGATAAGCGCCATGCGATTTTGACAGGCATTAGTCGTAAGGGCTACTGGCACTTGTCGAGAACGTTGGCGACCCAAACTGGGATGACCAATGAGTGGTTAGCACAGCAGGGATTGTTGTCAATCAAAGACCTGTGGATGAAAGCTCAAGGTTACGTTTGACGACGTAGGTTGATGTTTGCTCCGTGATGCTGAACCGCCCTGTGCGAACCCGCTTGCAGGGTGGTGTGGGAGGGGGGATTCGTGAGGATTCTCCCTATCCCGATTAGCTGACTGGCAACGACGCAACTTTAATCCCGACACGGATCACTTGTGGGGGGATGCAATCCAGTTTGTATCCAGAACCGTCTCGTTTCTCGAATGGAATCTTCCTCTGGATAACGGATGTCGTTCAAATCTAGCCGAAGACAGGTTGCGCGACCAATTGGTGTAGTTCCCTCTATTACAACACCTTGATTTAGCCACATAAAGTGCTCCGCCCACTCAGACTGACGAGGATTAAAAATTGGCACAATTTCCTGAGTCTCTGGGTCAATGCCAGCGACAAAATTGTACCGCCTCTCATTACATCGACGGCAGGCGAGTGAGAGATTATCAGGTTCATCAGAACCACCCAAAGATTTTGGAATAACATGGTCAATAGTAAACCGATTGGCACTCAACCGCTCCGGTGAATGGCAATACTCGCATATATATTTGGCATGTTCTCGAATTGCTTGCCTGAGTTTGTCACTGATGGGCATTTTGAGCTGCGAGCATAGCGTTTATATGCGTAAAAATCCGATCTAGCTCTCCGATCGCATCCAATTCGGTAATTTCATCAGAATTTATTTGATCAGCCTTCTTCTTTTCTAAGAGGCTCTCCATTCGCAGTTGCAGTGACTCACTAAATTTGAATAGATTCAAGTTATCGACCTTTTCAAGTTGGATCTCATGAATCAGAGAAGATGGTCTGTTAAGAGTTGTAACCATATTAGTCCCCATTACATTAAATTTTAGTGAACCAATTGTTATTGACTTTAATGGATTTGAGCATTGTTAGCTTTACACCAAGTTTATGAAGTGGACGTCGCCCATGGAAGTTCCGATTGAATCTTGTAGGCATCAGTGACACGTTGAGTGAGTGGAGTTATGTTGAAGACTATATAGAACATATGTTTTAGCTGCCTGTCTTGCAGCTAGCTTGACTAGATTCATGGGGAACATGGACAGTTTATAAAGGGGTCAGGGATATTTAGCCGGAACAATAATACAAGTACCATAAGTATTCCATGGAATGTCTGGCTCATACATTGGGTGATCTGGGATCGAGCGTAATGGCCACTCATTAACGTTGATTAACCCTAGGGGAAAATCAGGGTAAGCGCAAGAATCGATAGAGACTGCCTTATTGAGAATAGTAGCCACTTCCATGTCAATAGAGCCAAGCTGTTGACATAGGTGAGAACGAAAGAATGAAGCTTTCAGCCACGTCCGTATCG
>JAAUTN010000182.1 GCA_012031415.1 Leptolyngbyaceae cyanobacterium SM1_4_3
TGCTGAACTACTGGCAGCAGTGGCAGGAACGAGTCGAGTTATTTACCGAATCAGGCGATTCCCAATTCCTGGAACATCACCAGTGAGAGGAAAAAGTTGACGATAAAAATTGTCACCCAGGTCGTGACGACTGCCGCTGTTGCCGATCGCCCGATGCCTTTTACGCCGCCTGTGGTCGTCAATCCCCAGCTACAGCCAATCACCGCCACGATCGCCCCAAACACAAACGCCTTCAACACCACATTAAATAAGTCAGTCAGGTTGAGAAACGCTTGAACTGAGTCTAAAAAAGTTGCCGCAGGTAAGCTATACAGATTTGCAGCGATAAATACGCCGCCCAAAATTCCTGTCACCAGCGCCAGAATCGTCATAATCGGCAGCATCATGCAGCAGGCAATGACTCTAGGCACGACCAAATAATCGACCGGATCAGTTCTCAGCATATGGAGCGCATCAATTTGTTCGGTCACGCGCATACTGCCAATTTCAGCAGCAAAGGCAGAGCCAACCTGTCCGGCAATGATGCTAGCGGTAAGGATGGGGGCGAGTTCTCGACAAAAGGCGATCGCAAAGGCACCGCCTACCGCACTGACTGCACCAAACTGCACCAACTCCCGCGCCGTTTGAATGGTGAAAATCATCCCAGAGAAGAAGCTGGTAAGCAGCACCGCAATCAGAGAACCGGGCCCAACCGTAACCATGTGTTCCATGATGTGACGGCGGCAAATCTTCCCTTTCAGCAATCGCATTAAGACCTGACCGCCCAGCAAAACTGCCATCAGAAATCGTGCTGTCCAGCAGTTTTGCAAATAGTCTGTGGCGCGATGGACATCGGTAGAAGGGTGAGCAGACTCCAGGGGAAAAATTCTTGTTAGGGAAAGAATAGAGTTGAAGCGTCTTGACCAACTCTGGGCTACGTTCACAGGAATTTTCACAGGCGATCGCTCCAAAGGTAAGAACCTAAGAGCAGCGTAAACTACTTGTCCCATCTTGTCTGTGAGAGAAAGTTAGAAAGAGTAGGGTGAGCAATGCCCACCCTACTCTTTCTGACTCTTCATTCAGATTTAGCTATTTGGCGATCGTCGGAGCCTGGAACACCTGAGCCGCCAGCGGTTCCTGTACCGGAGCTTGCTCAGCCAGGGTTGGAACTGAATCTCGTAAACGAGCCGTCAGTTGAATCGTTTTAGAATCGTAAACCTGAGTCAGCAGCTTGGGGTAGAAGCCAATGCCGATAATCGGAATCAGCAAACAAGCAATAATAAACACCTCACGCGGCTCTGCATCTACCAAAACTTCGTGAGAAGTCAACTCCTTGTTTTCTGGCCCATAGAAAATTTCCCGCAGCATCGACAGCAGGTAAACTGGCGTAAGAATGACACCTACCGCCGCCAGGAAGACGACCAGCACTTTGAACGTCAGACTGTAAGCATCGCTCGTCGCAAAGCCGACAAACACCATCAGTTCTGCAACAAAGCCGCTCATTCCCGGTAGTGCCAGGGAAGCCAGAGAACAGGTGGTAAACATCGCGAAAATCTTCGGCATCTGTTTGCCTACGCCACCCATCTCATCCAAGATCAGCGTGTGCGTCCGGTCGTAGGTTGCCCCAACCAGGAAGAACAGACTGGCTCCAATCAAGCCGTGAGACACCATCTGTAACACGGCACCGCTTAGCCCTAGATCGGTAAACGATGCAATCCCAATCAGCACAAATCCCATGTGCGAAATTGAGGAATAAGCAATTTTGCGCTTGAGGTTGCGCTGAGCAAACGACGTGAGCGCCGCATAGATAATGTTCACCACGCCCAAAATTACCAGAATTGGCGCAAAGTAAGCGTGGGCATCGGGCAGCATTTCCGCATTCATTCTCACCAGAGCATAGCCGCCCATTTTCAGCAGAATTCCCGCCAGCAGCATATGAACAGGTGCAGTGGCTTCACCGTGCGCGTCGGGTAGCCAGGTGTGCAGCGGGAAAATCGGCAGCTTGACGGCGTAGGCAATCAGAAATCCGGCGTAGACGAGAAGCTGAAAGTTAAGGGGAAAGTCCTTTGCCATCAGCGATCGCATATCAAACGTCACCGTATCGCCATAAAACGCCATCGCCAGCGCTGCAATTAAGATAAACAGCGAACCACCCGCCGTGTAAAGGATGAACTTGGTTGCTGCATACAGCCGCTTCTTGCCACCCCAAATCGAGAGCAAAAAGTAAACCGGAACCAGTTCTAGCTCCCAAACCAGGAAAAACAGCAGCATATCCTGTACGGCAAAGACGGCAATCTGACCGCCATACATCGCCAGCATCAGGAAGTAAAACAGCTTGGGCTTCAGCGTCACCGGCCAAGATGCCAAGATTGCCAGCGTACTAATAAACCCAGTCAGCAAAATCAGCGGCATCGACAGTCCATCTGCCCCAACCGACCAGTTCAGGTCAAGGGATGGAACCCAGGCGTAGCTTTCAACCAACTGCATCCCCGGATCGGAGAGGTCATATTGCGTGTAAAAAGCGTAAGAAATGATTGCAAAGTCAACGAGTCCAACGATCAGGGCATACCAGCGAACGGTTTTGCCATCCTTATCTGGGATCAAGGGCACCAGCAAGGAGGCAATGACAGGCAGCAGAATAATCGTGGTAAGCCAGGGAAAATTGGCAGTATCCATTAGCTCAGTTTTTTATCAGCGATAGGATTTGGAGTTGAGATTTAGGTAATACCGGAAATTAGAACTAAGCCCAGAACTGCTCCAAATACTATCAGGGCATAGAACTGTGCCCGTCCATTTTCTAGATATTTTAGGCCTTCGCCCGTAATCAGGGTGACAAGGCCTGCCAGGTTAACGATGCCATCGACAATTCGCACGTCTACCTCTAGAACCTGTCTCGCTAGACGACGACTGCCTTTGATGAAAACGGCATTGTAGATGTCGTCGATATACCACTTGTTGAGCGAGAGTTTGTAGAGCGGCTGAATTGATTTGGCGATCGCCCCCGGATCAATCTTGAAGGACAGATACATTAGTGAAGCCAGCGTGATCCCGATTAGCGCAATCCCGACAGAGCTACCGCCCATCACCAAAAACTCCGTCCATTCAAACTCGGCTGGAATTTCGAGCGGAGGGAATCCGGCGATCGCTTCTTCTCCGGGTAGATGAATAAACGCCTCAAAATAGTTGGCAAAAGGCGTTCCCACCAAACCAATCAGCATTGAGGGAATTGCCAGCAGAATCAACGGCAGAGTCATCGTTACAGGAGACTCATGGGGAGTATCGCTGTGATGCCCCTCGTGTGCTTCGGGGTCGTGCAGTTCAGGTGCGTCAGCAGTTAGTTCTTTAGGATTCATCGCGCCAGGGCCAAAAGCCAGTCCCATACGCTGAAGCTGCTCATTCTTCAGTTGGTTCTTGATGCCGTCATTCTGGCCCCGAAATTCGCCCTCAAAGGTCATGAAGTACATTCGGAACATATAGAAAGCTGTAACACCAGCGGTTAACCAGCCGATTGCCCAGAGAACCGGACTAACCCCATAGGTCGAGCCGAGAATTTCATCCTTTGACCAAAATCCGGCAAAGGGCGGAATCCCTGAAATTGCCAACGTACCAATCAGGAAGGTAATCGCGGTAGCAGGCATATACTTCCGCAAGCCACCCATTAAGCGCATATCTTGAGCAAGAACTGGGTCGTGACCGACGACAGACTCCATCCCGTGAATCACGGAGCCAGAGCCGAGAAACAGCATCGCTTTGAAATAGGCGTGGGTCATCAGGTGAAACAGCCCAGCTCCATAAGCGCCAACGCCCATTGCCATCACCATGTAGCCCAACTGGGACATAGTGGAGTAGGCAAGCCCCTTCTTAATGTCGTTTTGCGTAATTGCGATGCTGGCTCCCAAAAACGCGGTGAAAGCGCCCGTCCAGGCAATGATATTCATCGCGTCGGGCAAGCCTTCAAATAGCGGAAACATCCGCGCAATCAAAAATACTCCAGCGGCAACCATCGTTGCCGCATGGATTAGCGCCGAAATGGGGGTAGGGCCTTCCATCGCGTCGGGTAGCCAGACGTGTAGCGGAAACTGGGCTGACTTTGCAACCGGACCGAGGAAAACCAGGATGGCGAATAAGCCAGCCAGACCCGCACTGAGAGAACCAGACTGGACGAGTTCCTGGAGGCGATCGCCAATCTCATTAAACTCAAAGCTGCCCGTCGCCCAATACAGCGCCAGAATACCCAGCAGCAAGCCAAAGTCGCCGACTCGGTTTGTCACAAACGCTTTCTGGCAGGCATCAGCCGCCGCCTTGCGGTCATACCAGAAACCAATCAGCAGGTAAGAACACATACCGACCAGTTCCCAGAAAATGTAGACCTGCACCAAGTTAGGGCTAATCACCAGCCCCAGCATTGAGGAACTAAACAAACTCAAATAAGCATAGAAGCGAACATAGCCGGGATCATGCGCCATGTAGCCATCGGTGTAGATCATCACCAAGAAAGCCACTGTCGTTACAATTACCAGCATTAGAGAAGTCAAATGATCGATGGTATAGCCCATCGTCAAGTGAAAATCTCCAGCGGCTGCCCATTCAATAATCCGGCTGTAGGGGGGATGTCCCTGAATTTGGCTCCACAGCAGGGCAAAAGAAAAAACCATTGCTGCCCCAATTAGGGAAACAACAAATGCGGCACTGCCCTGCCGAAACTGATTAACTGTCTTGCCATACGAGACTAAGCCCATTCCGATTAACATTGCCCCTGCAAGAGGCAACACTGGGATCAGCCACGCATACTGGTATATGAATTCCATGACTTACGCCTACTTCAACTTTCTTTACTAAGTTGGCAAAACCGCTTTCATTGTGACATAGACTGGCATCGGAAGTTTCCCACCAGAGGCACAGCCGCTTAATTGTTGCATTCTTAAAAGACATTCTTGACATTTAAGAAACTCTTTGGATTGGGTACGCTTGCCTCCAAATTACCCTGATGTTCACACTGAAAACCTTCCTGTCGCCAGCGGTTGATGTCTACGGAGGAGAGCGATCGCACTCCAGCACATTCGGGCTGGTAGAACTGACTGGCGATCGCCCAAACCAAACTTCTGCCAAGATCCAACCCTGTTTTCGCCCAGGACTCCTGATTTCCCGGAACACCTTGCTCTGAAACAATTTCTGGCTCAACCCAAATGCCATGCGCTCCTAGCAAGACTTGAGCCAGCCACATTGCTCTAGGTAAATGGCTTCCAGAGGTAATCAGCCCGACTTTACGAACATCCCATTGCTGCAAAATCGGCATTCCAAAATAAAAGTTGCCGAAGGTAGACTGAGCGCAGTCCTCTAGCCAAATTCGGTCCATTGGAGCATTATCTCGCTGAAAAATCAGCCAGATGCAGGGATCTTCAGAGCCAGTTGAGATCAAAATCGGTATCTCAGGATGCTGTTTTGCCAGTTCTGCTGCATGAATTTCTCGCTGAATACTGCCGCCCAAAACAAGATAAGCATCCACGGAGCCAGCAGCGGCCGATCGCAAGGCAATCAAGTTAACCAGCAGCCAACCACAAAACAATAAACCCAGTCCTGCTATGGCAGCGCGAACTGGGTGAGGGGCGATCGCCCTGCGCCAAAATGGTTTGTTTGCACGGGAGAAACGAGGAGTCAAATTATTGCTTGAGCGTCTGGCTTTGGGCATTGAATATTTGAGGTCAAAACGGCACTTAGTAAATTTTGTTCACGATTTATCAGCCTGGGTGAGGCTGAGAGGTTAAATTAGCGAGAAATAATTAGTTAAATCACTATTGCTTTAGACTAGCTTCAAAAATTCGTGCCGCTGACTAGTTTCCTCTAACGGATTGCTCTATCTTGAAGAAAATCATGACAGTACAAGGATATTGAAGCGCTTAAGGACACTGAACAAAACTGTCACAAGATTGACACAGCCTCAATAAATCGCTTGAGTATGCTGAAAAGCAGCCGTTTTGGGAGATATCTTGGAGAAATCTAAGGATTTTGAAGTGCGGGTCAAAGGGTATAAAGTTTGACAGCTTTTAGCCCTCCTTGATTACTCTTGACTACTTCAAACCGACATTGTGTTCCATGCTTCAATCAGTTCCTTTTGATCTAACTTCTCTACATCTTTTACTTCGCGTTCTCTAATCTGTGTTCCCCGCCTGACTTCTGGTTTCGGTGCATTTCTGTGAAACCTGCTACCTGAGCTAACCCTGTATCCAACCCTAGTCCTACACCTTCAATGCATCAATCTTCCTGGCTCTCCAATTTGCTGCACACTGCCCTGTTTGGTGGGGCGATCGCAACAACGGCAACTCTCTCACTTCTCAGCCCAACTCTTAGCCCTTCCGTTCAGGCTTCCCTACACGACAGCCCTAAAGCAGTACTAGACGAAGCATGGCAGATCGTTTATCAAGACTACGTTGATCCCAACTTTAATCAGGTTGACTGGCAAGCAGTGCGCCAAGAACTGCTGAGCGTTGAGTACGCCTCTGAAGAAGAAGCCTATGACGCGCTGCGAACTGCACTAGAGCAACTGGACGATCCCTACACTCGTTTCATGGACCCCGAACAATATCGGGCGCTGACTCGCCAAACGTCGGGTGAACTGTCTGGAGTCGGCATTCGGCTTGAAGTGAATTCAGAGACGAATGCGCTAACGGTAGTTGAACCGCTGCAAAATTCTCCTGCTTCAGCCGCTGGGATCAGAACTGGCGATCGCATTCTGGCAATCGACGGCCGATCGACTGAGGGAATGTCTGTAGAAGACGCTTCTCGCCTGATTCGAGGTGAAGCAGGCACCGATATCACCTTGCGGGTTAGTCGTGCTGGTTCAAACGCCTTTGACGTACCGCTGACCCGTGCCCGAATTGAGTTGCCTACAGTCCGCTACAGCTTGCGGCAAGAGGGAGACACTCAAATTGGCTACATTCGCCTGGGTGAGTTTAGCAGCCATGCGGCTGACCAGATGCGACGTGCCATTCGTGACCTGGTTAGTCAAGGGGCAGAAGGATTTGTTCTCGACCTGCGCGGCAATCCGGGCGGTTTACTACAGTCCAGTATCGATATCTCTCGAATGTGGATCGAAGCCGGAGACATTGTGCGAACGGTAGACCGCAACGGTTCTAGCCGAGAAACCAGCGCAGATCACACGGCTCTGACAGAGCTTCCTTTGGCTGTGCTGGTGGATGGCAATTCTGCTAGCTCTAGCGAGATCCTTACGGGCGCACTGATGGATAACCGTCGGGCAACTGTTGTAGGAAGCCAAACATTTGGTAAAGCGCTGGTGCAGTCAGTTCACGCTTTGGACAATGGCGCGGGTTTGGCCGTCACCATCGCTCATTACTACACGCCTGCTGGCACTGACATCAGCCATCGCGGAATTACTCCTGATGTCGAGATTAACTTGACTGATTCACAGCAGCAAAGGTTGTCCTCTATGCCTACCCTGTTGGCGACGGTAGAAGCTGATCCTCAGTATGCGGGAGCGATCGCGGCTCTGCGTCCTGGCATAGTGGCAAACCGAGATCAGCAGCTTACTCAACCCGTGAGCATCGGTCAAGAACACATAAGCCTCCCGCAGTAGATTCTGCGTGCTAGGGGTAGGGGGTAAGATCTGCGACTTCTCGAAGAAGTCGCAGATCTGGGCACTGGTCTATTGCTTTCGCCTATGATTTTAGGGCTGTATCTATTGAATTAGGACAGAAAAAATGGCGTGGACTTTGCCTACCTCCTCTTTTCGTCCTAATTCGAGTGATCAGCGCCATGGCTCCTGTTTTCAGGGTTGAGTTGTCGGGTCAAATGAACGATCTCTGGCAGAATCAACCGCTCGATTGCTAATCTGACCGCAGCGCTGGAGCCGGGTAAGGAAAAAACCAGCTTAGTGCGATAAACTCCAGCAACTGCTCGTGAGGCGATCGCCCTAGAGCCAATTTCCTGGTAGCTAAGCCAGCGAAAGAGTTCTCCAAACCCCGGTAGAACTTTTTCAAGCAAACGCTCGATTGCATCATAAGTAGTATCTCGTGGGGCAATTCCGGTGCCGCCATTCAAGATTACGGCTTCTAAATCAGCCCGTGAACAAAGCATTTCAAGCTGTTGCTGAATTTGCTCCGGTTCATCCTTAACAATCGCATACTCAATTAGCAAGTGTCCGGCAGCCTGAAGCAATTCTTGGATTAGCTGACCGCTGCGATCAGTTTCATAGGTACGGGTGTCACTGACCGTAATCACAGCGCAGCTAACTGCGATCGGGCGGGGATCAGGATGGGGAACAGCCATAGTGCTTGCACAATCAGGATTTGTTGAACCCTAGCCCGTTTTCTTCGGCATACCGATTCATAAAGCGCATAAAGCGCTCCCAATCCTCTACGCTTTTCATCACATAAATTGCTTCAATGGCTTCAGGTTGACCATTGACAAACTTTGCCTTTACTTCTCGTGTGGATAACTCACCTTCTTCGTCAATTAAATACATTCCTGTAATTTCGGTAGTGCTGTCATTTGCTAAAGCACTAGGATTTTGAAAATAAAACGTGGCAGTACCATTCGTGCCGTCTTTTGCACGAGTCAAACGAACGTCAGGAATGACCTCTTCAATCACACCTTTGGAGAATTCAATTTGAGCCATAATCTTCCTATTGCGGCTGCTTAGTGTGGGCTTAAACTATTATCTTCCCATCATCTGTAACGACAGGGAACTACATTGGGCAGACAAGAAGACAGATTCGGCTTTGAGTAATCCTGGATCTTTTAGCTATTCTCTGCCCCTTGACCGAACCCTCTAGGGCGGACATTACATCAGTTGGTGGATTTAAGGATTATTTATATTTCGTTACGATCATCTATGAAAAGATTGAGAAAAGTGCGCTTATTCGCCTAGTTCAGAGGTAATGATATGAACGGCAACTTAAGAGTCGGCAATTTATTTGGAATTCCTTTTTACGTCAACCCGTCGTGGTTTCTGGTTTTGGGTCTAGTTACCTGGAGCTACGGCAGCGGCTTGGCAGCCCAGTTTCCTGAGTTAGGCGTAGCGGCTTGGGGGCTGGGACTCGTGACGGCTTTGTTGCTGTTTGCCTCTGTACTGGCGCATGAGTTAGGACATAGCTTTGTGGCGATGGCTCAGGGAATTGAGGTGAAATCGATTACTCTGTTTATTTTTGGCGGGCTTGCCAGCCTGGGAGAGGAGTCAAAAACTCCTGGAGGTTCCTTTAGGGTGGCGATCGCCGGTCCATTAGTCAGTTTTGCCCTTTTTGGACTGTTCACAGCAGTCAACCTGCTAGTAGACTTGCCAAATTCTTTAGCTGCGATCGTGGCGCTTTTGTCCTACATCAACCTTGCCCTGGGCGCATTTAACCTGATTCCCGGTTTGCCGCTGGATGGAGGTAACGTCCTCAAGTCGATTGTCTGGAAGATCACAGGCAAGCCTTACAAGGGTGTGGCGTTCGCTAGCCGCGTCGGTCAATTCTTTGGCTGGGTCGGGGTTGCGCTGGGAATTCTCTCGGTTTTGGGATTGAGCAATGTAGGCAGCATTTGGACACTGCTGATTGGCTGGTTCCTGTTGCAAAATGCAGGGCGATCGGCTCAGTCTGCCACTGTTCAAGAGAAACTGAGTGGACTAACCGCTGGAGATGCAGTTGACCCTAACAGCCCAATTATTTCAGCCAGCAGTTCTCTTAGAGAATTTGCCAACGATTACATCATTGGCAACGAGAAGAACTGGCAGAAGTTTTTAGTGACCGATGAGAACGGTCAACTAATTGGTGAAATTTCTGTGGATAGCATGAAAACTATTCCAACCAACGACTGGTGGGATGTGCAGGTAAAAGACTTGATGCAGCCAACCGACCAAATCGACACCGTGTTCTCAGATAAGCCCTTACTAGAAGTAATAGGACTGCTAGAGGAACGGAAGCTTCCTGCCCTAGCCGTGATCCGGGATAACGGCGTGCTAGTTGGTCTGCTCGAAAAGGCTTCCATCATTCAACTTTTGCAAAAGAAAGCCGAAGCTGAAGCTGCCTGATCTGTTACCTAACCACGAGGATAAGATCTCCAACTTCTCAAAGAAGTTGGAGATCTTGGCGTTTTAAGCTAATTGTTAGGAGTATGGCTAGAAAAGACGTAAACCCGCTGAGTTTCCAGGCGATCGCAAACCGAAGAAGGCTTAAGCAAATTAGCCGTTGCTCGATCTAGCGGGAAGATTTGGCGGTCTAGCTGCACCTGCAATGTGGTCATTGGGTCGCCACCCGGAGAAATCAAAAATTCTAGCTGCTGCACTGATTGCCAGGTTGCCAGGTTGTCGAGAATTTCGGCGATCGCCTGCACATAGGGATGCCCTGCCTCCTGATACCAGTCAGGTGCAGCAACATTGGGCTGATCAAACCCTAGATGGAAGGTGAGAGAAGACTTGCCAAAGAGGGCGATCGCCACCGGACGCGCCTCTTCCTGCAAAATCAGATCGTGGCTTCTGGCCATGTAGCGCAGCTTTTCTAGCCGTTCATAGCGTTCAGTAGGCGATCGCAAACTATCATCCTGCCACTGCACCGCAACCGTCACCAAAAACGTTCTCAGCAGCAAGTGCCCCAATTTCTCAGCTTTGGTCGCCAGATAAACCGAGTTGTGGGAAGTCGTTTCAATCAGCAGCGGCACCCGATCTACCATTTCTAGCCCGTAGCCTTTCAAACCTGCGATCTTGCGCGGATTGTTGGTAATCAGGCGAAACTGCTGCACTCCCACGTCGTTAAGAATTTGGGCACCCATGCCATAGTTGCGCTGGTCAGCCGGAAAGCCTAGCCGCTGGTTTGCCTCTACCGTGTCTAGACCCAGGTCTTGCAGCGAGTAAGCCTTGAGCTTATTCACCAGCCCGATTCCGCGCCCTTCTTGCCGCAGGTAAACGACTACGCCTGCCCCAGCAGATTCAATCATTTTCATGGCAGCCTGAAGCTGCATTCGACAGTCGCACCGCAGCGACCCCAGCGCATCTCCCGTGAGGCACTCAGAGTGAACCCGCACCATCACCGGACAGTCTTTAAACGTTTCAGGATCGCCTTTGACGATCGCCACGTGTTCTGAATTGTCTAGCAGGTTTCGGTAGCCGTAAATCTTAAACTTGCCAAACTCGCTCGGCAAATCTGCGATCGTTTCCCGCTGCACAAATCGCTCGTGCTGAAGCCGATAGCTGATCAAATCAGCAATGCTGATGATCTTCAGCCGATGAAACTTGGCGTACTCGATTAGCTGTGGCAGTCGCGCCATCGAGCCATCGGGATTCTGAATTTCGCAAATTACCCCGGCTGGATATAGACCCGCCAATCTAGACAAATCCACGCCCGCTTCGGTGTGTCCCGCTCGTTTTAACACCCCGCCTGCTTTTGCCCGCAGCGGAAAAATGTGCCCCGGTCGGCGCAGGTCGCTGGGTTTTGTTTCAGGGTTGAGCGTTACCTGAATCGTTCTAGCTCGATCTTCAGCCGAAATGCCAGTCGTCACACCCAGATGCAGCGCTGCGTCGATGCTGACGGTGAAAGCGGTTTGCTCGTTGCTGTCTTCAAAGCTTCTGCCGCTCACCATCAGCGGCAGATCGAGTTGATCGAGGCGATCGCCCGTCATGGCCAAACAAATCAGCCCCCTTGCCTCGACTGCCATGAAATTAATCATGTCGGGTGTAGCAAACTGAGCAGCACAAATCAGATCGCCCTCGTTCTCTCGATTCTCGTCATCCACGACCACAATGGACTTGCCTGCTTTCAAGTCAACCAGGGCGGACTCGATTGAATCAAACTCAAAACCTGACGGATGCAGCGATTCCACAGGAAGTTCCCAATGAATAACGACGTAAACTTTTCTGAAGTTCGTTAATCCAATTCTAGCCCGTTTGGTTAGACAGTTGAATTGGCGGCGATCGCCCTTCAGATAAAGGCAAATGTAACCATCCCCCGAAAACCTGATTTTAGTACTACAATGCTGCATTTAGAGACGCAACAATAGAGCTACACCGTTTCCAGGTAGAGCTTGATTTTTTGAAGTTGTGTGAGCCATGCTCCAAAAAATCAAGCCTCAAGGGGAATAAGTATTAGAATTATTGCGCTTCTAGAAAACCTTGTAAGAGCTTTAGACATCATGGGTGATTCCAGGCGCGTACCAGTTGGGATTGTAGGAGCGTCAGGTTACGGGGGAGTGCAACTGGTGCGACTGCTAGTTGAGCATCCAGAAGTTGAGCTAGTTTTTTTGGGCGGCGAAAGCAGTGCCGGAAAGTCTTTTGCTGAACTCTATCCGCACCTGGGACATCGGGTGAATTTAACAGTTGAATCTCCTGACCCGGAGATGATTGGCGATCGCTGCGAAGTTGTCTTTCTCTCCCTGCCCAATGGGTTAGCCTACAAAATGGCTCCAACCTTGCTGCAAAAAGGCTGCAAGGTGCTAGATCTCTCAGCCGACTATCGGTTTGACAATCTGGAAACCTACCGCGCCTGGTATGGGGGCGATCGCACCGATCGGGCAGTAGCAGAAACCGCTGTTTATGGCTTACCTGAGATCTATCGCGATCGCATCGCCGAAGCGCAACTCGTCGGCTGTCCGGGCTGTCACGTCACTGCCAGTCTGCTAGCCCTTTCCCCTTTGATGAAGCAAGGCTTAGTCGTCCCTGAAACCGCTGTGATTGATGCTAAAACAGGCACCTCCGGTGGCGGTCGGCAAGCCAAAACGCATTTGTTGCTAGCAGAAGCCGATAGCTCCATCAGCGCCTATGGCGTAGCTCGGCACCGCCACACTCCTGAAATTGAACAGGTTTGCAGTGACCTGGCAGGTCATGAGGTGATGGTGCAGTTTACCCCTCACCTGATTCCGATGGTGCGCGGACTGCTAGCGACGGTTTACGCAACGCTGCGCGATCCTGGGCTGGTGACAGATGATTTGCTGACCATCTATCAGGCTTTTTACCGGGCTTCTCCCTGGGTAAAAATCTTACCGAGCGGCACCTATCCCCAAACCAAATGGGCCTGCGGCACCAACCTTTGCTACATCGGCATTGAGGTCGATCCGCGTACCGATCGCGTTATCGTCATGTCGGCGATTGACAACCTGATGAAAGGGCAGGCAGGGCAGGCGGTGCAGTGTCTTAACCTGATGATGGGTTGGAAGGAAACGTTAGGTTTACCGCAACTCAGCTTCTATCCTTAGGAATCGCGAACCAGATATGGCGCTAAACGCAGATCTGAGCGCTGCATTTGCCTGGATAGCCATAAAGCTTAAAGCTCTAGCGTAAATTTTTGGTGGACTACAGTATTGCCCCAGGAATTGTCAGTGTATTCGTCATCGAGAACAAATCCAAGCTTTTCGTAGAGATGGCGAGCAGCCGTCAGTCCTGAGAAAGTCCAGAGATAAATTTTGGTTTCGCTGAACTTGTTGACAAAAATCAATTGCTTTTTTCAATAGCAGTTTTCCTATACCGCAGCCCTGGCACTCAGG
>JAAUTN010000183.1 GCA_012031415.1 Leptolyngbyaceae cyanobacterium SM1_4_3
TTGTTCCGTAAGTTTTCGGCATCAAACTTGCGACTAGTGCCGAGGCGCACTCCGAAGGAACCACAGCACCCCTCAATCAGGGATTCATCATGCAATATCTTTCACAGGACTTAATCCTTCTTGCACTCAATCCCCAAACTGGGAAAACTCGCTTCTCTTGGTACTCTGCACTCGACTATGGCTTGGTCGGTTCTTTATTACTAGACTTAGTACTGCAACGCAAACTTGAGATCGACAACGACAATCGTGTGATCGGTGCGATCGCAGGCAACACAGGCAATGAATTTTTAGATCAACGCCTCAGTGAGGTTCTAGCATCGTCTCGTCCTCGAACTGCAAGGTTCTGGGTGACTCGTTGGAGACGAAGACACCTAGGAATTCAAACGATTGTGTTGCAGAACTTGGTTGATTTCGGTGTTTTAGAACGACAAGAGCAACGCATTCTTGGACTATTTCCAACGCAGCGATATTTTCTAACCGATGAATCGATTCAGCGCGAGATTGTCCAGCGAGTTCGTGCAGCCGTGTTAGAAGGCATTGGACTGGATTCTCGGATGGCAGCATTGATCAGTTTGATGCAAGCCTCTCACCTGACTGATGGGGTGTTTAGACCTGAAGAACGTTCTGAAGCGCGATCGCGAATTAGAGCGATCGCAGAGGGTGAGCTGGTCGGCAAAGCAGTTTCAAAGGCAATTTTCACCATTCAAGCAGCCACGCTTTTGGGCGCAATCAATGTCAGATGAAATTGTTCGATCGCAGCCAATAGGGTGGCACTGCCCACAAAACCTTACTGGACAATCGCTAGTGATTGATGGTGGATACACAGCGAACTGAAAACCATCAAGCTAGTAGCTTTTGGACAATTGCAACTCGTCGAATATTCGTTTCAAAACCTTCTGCTGTGTAGAGCAGAGGAATGCTCAAAATCTAATCAGGAGATTCAAATGATCCTAGTAACTGGCGCAACTGGAAATAACGGGCTGGAGGTACTCCAGCGTCTCGCCTCGCAAAACGTTCAAGCTCGCGCGATGGTGCGCGATGCCTCTGGCACACGGGAACGTGATCGCAATCGAGCTAAGGCAATTGCAGATCTGGGCATCGAAATGGTCGAGGCTGATTTCGATCGCCCTGAAACACTGTTCTCTGCTCTGGCAGGGGTCGATCGAGCCTTCCTCGTCACCAACTCAACAGAACAGGTCGAAGCACAACAACTTGCGTTTGTCGAAGCAGCGAAACAAAGCGGTGTCAAGCACATCGTTAAACTGTCGCAGTTCGCCGCCAACGCTGACTCACCCGTGCGTTTTTTGCGCTACCATGCGGCTGTCGAATCGGCGATCCAAGCAACCCAGATGGCGTATACGTTTCTGCGCCCCAATCTGTTTATGCAGGGCTTGTTAAACTTCCGATCGTTGATCGTTGAGCAAAACACCTTTTACGCTGCGATCGGTGATGCGAAGGTGAGCGTCGTAGATGTCCGCGACATTGCTGACGTTGCTGTAGCTGCTCTGACCGAAGCTGGGCATGAAGGAAAGATTTACGATCTCACGGGTCCGCAGGCGCTAACACATACCGAGATGGCAGAATATCTCTCTACTGCCCTGAAGCGTCAGATTACGTTTGTCGATATCCCACCCGAACAGATGCGGGAAGCAATGGTTGGCTTTGGGATGCCAGCTTGGCAAGCCGATGGACTGATTGAAGATTACGCCCACTATCGGCGCAATGAGGCCGCAGCGATCGCTTCAGGGATAGAGGATGCGACTGGCAAAGCGCCGCGTCAGTTCAAGGACTTTGCTCGCGATTATGCAACGGTATTTAGCTGACTTCCGAAATTGAACAAATCTGCCTTCGGGTCTTCAAACCAACCTGTTCATCAGTGCAGGATTATCCTACCTTTCTTAATATTCTTAGTACCTTCCCTTTTTGGCGGGAGACGGCGATCCACTTCTATCGCAGACGGAATTCTATGGTCATCGCACCCTGGTTGGTGGTCGGGTTCATTATTGTTTGGATGATCTGGCAGGTTCAGAGTCAAAACTGGACAATGGAAGCCATTCTACAAGCGTTTTCGCGGCTAATAGTTGTCTTACTGTTTGCAGAAATCATTGTGATTACACGGCAGGTGAATTCCGAACATTAGTGTCTAAATCGGATGATGCCAAAACAAACTCACTTCAGCAACGCGAGACAGAGTTAAACGTACTACAAAAGGAACACCATGCATAAGCCCGAATTTTTTGTCACCCCCGGTTATGGGAAATACATGCTGGATGAATTGCATTATTCCCAAGCCGTAAAAATTGGCGATCGCGTAGAGACTTCAGGCCAAGGCGGTTGGGATGACAATCTACAAATTCCTGAATCGCTCGCGGACGAAATTGCTCAGGCGTTTCGGAACGTAGAGCGCACCCTGGCGACTGCCGGTGCGGGTTGGGATCACGTTGTCCACATCAATTCTTACCATGTTGGCGGGTTGCCCCCAGAGGTTAACGAGGTGATGGTCAGGCTCTATCGCCATTACATGCCCAATCACGCCCCCATTTGGACACAAATAGGAGTCGCGACTCTTGGACTGCCAACGATGCGAATTGAAATCCGTGTTACTGCAATTGTTCCATGATTTTCTCATAGGCGACAGCGCTGCTACCTATGCGTAGAACGAAAACTTTTATCGCAGCAAGATAGCATTATGAATCATCGTTTCCTTTTACTTGTCTCTTTAGTCATAGGTAGTGCAGGAATATTGCTTACTTCACCTATCTCAGCAGAGCTTAGTAATAGACTACATACTCCGCAGATCGCGCCGCAACCAAAGATAAGTAGTTCAACCACCGTAGATGATAAGTCTTTGGATGGTGTAGACCGGCAAGAGCGATCGGATTGGGCTAGTTTCTTCGACAGCGTTGAGGCCCAAGGAACTATTGTCGTATTGGATCAGCGCGGAGGTGCTCAGCAGTTGTGGGTCTATGACCAGGAACGCGCTGATAGAGCTTATTCCCCAGCATCAACGTTTAAGATTCCACATTCTCTCTTTGCGCTCGATGCGGGTGTTGTTCGTGATGAATTTCAAGTTTTTGAGTGGGATGGAGTGGAAAGGGACTTTGCTCCACACAATCAGGATCAAACTTTGCGCTCAGCAATGCGAAACTCAGCCGTTTGGGTTTACGAAATTTTTGCTGCTGAAATCGGTGAGGCGAAAGCAAGAGAGTATCTGACGCAAATTGACTACGGCAACGCAGACCCAAGTACTAGTGAAGGCGCTTATTGGATTGATGGAGCGTTAGAAATCTCGGCACAAGAGCAAATTTATTTTCTACAAAAGCTGTATCAAAATGAACTCCGTTTTCGGGTTGAGCACCAACGATTAGTCAAGGATATTATGATCGTTGAAGCAGAGCGGGATTGGATCCTACGGGTTAAAACTGGCTGGGAAGGGCGCTGGGGCTGGTGGGTAGGGTGGGTCGAGTGGCCTACAGGTCCTGTGTTCTTCGCTCTCAATATAAATACGCCAAACCGATTAGACGACCTCTATAAAAGAGAGGAAATTACACGCGCTATCTTGCAATCCATTGATGCATTGCCTGCGGAAGAACATCAGAAATAGCCTAAGGGTCAGAATTGAATACTCTATCTACAAAAGAAACAGACATTGATGCTCCTGTAGATGCTAAAGGTTCGCTGCTTACTGGTGCAGCAAACTTCTTGAGGTACTGGGCTGCTGTCGGCGTTCTTGCAAAGCCTTATCAATTAATTTTGCCACCAGCCAGGAGACAGACCGTTCATCTGTCTGTGCCCATTCCTCCAGTTCTTTTTTACGCTCAGCAGGAATGTAAGCAACCACTCGTTCTAAATCTGTTTTACCGCCCATTTTAAGTTTCACTTGCGTTTTACCTACCTCTAAGATATCAACAATAGCCCGACTTGTATCATGCTAGGCCATGCTGCGCTAGCATGGCCTAGCATGATAGAACGAGGCTTTAATCCGTGAACCATCAAAATTTGCTTTCAATTACCGGAAATCTTGTACAACCCCCAATGAATTCAGGGCTTGTCTTGCTTTCGGCTAGAGAATTAGACAAGATGCGGCGGGTTGGAAAGCTTGCTGCGAATCTCCTCAAGCATCTGGAATCAATGGTGCAACCTGGGGTGAGTACGCAAGCTTTAAACGATGAGGCAGCGCATTGGATGCAAGCCCATGGGGCAACCAGTGCCACCCTTGGCTACGCACCTCCTGGACATCCCCCTTTCACAGGGTCAATTTGCACCAGCATTAATGAAGTGGTTTGTCATGGAATTCCGAACCCAAAGCAAATCCTCAAAGACGGGGATATTATCAATATCGATGTGCCCCTAAGGTTGGCAGGCTACCACGGCGACACATCGAGAACATTTCTAGTAGGTTCGGTATCCGCAACCGCCCGAAAATTAGTTGAAGCAACTCGAGAATCGATGATGCGGGGGATTGCTGAAATTAAGCCTGGGGCAAGAATTGGTGATATTGGTGCGGCAATTCAGGCATATGCCGAGGCAAGTGGATTCTCAGTTGTTCGAGATATGGTCGGGCATGGCATTGGCAGGCAGATGCATACAGAACTGCAAATTCCTCACTATGGCAAACGAGGTAGTGGGTTGAAGTTGCGTCCAGGAATGGTTTTTACGGTTGAACCGATGCTAAACGAAGGGACTTATGAGCTTACATTTCTCGCGGACGGTTGGACTGTGATTACGAAAGACAAAAAACTCTCTGCTCAGTTTGAACACACCGTTGCTGTGACAGAGGACGGGGTAGAAATTCTGACTCTTTCCTGAATTTCAAGCCGCAATGCCTTTAATTTATTTTTGGTTGAGAAGCAACATCGCTGAACAAAAAGTCTTTGCTACTGGTTAGTTGTAGCCATAAAAGGGGCGGTTAGAACAGCCCAATACAGTGTTTCCTTGCCTAGTGAGGTACAGCCTATGTCCGTGCAGCAACGGTTTCGGGGTTGTTTTTGTACCTCACGAGCTTCAAAAACGCTGTAAAATTGCGC
Source organism: Leptolyngbyaceae cyanobacterium SM1_4_3 (assembly GCA_012031415.1). Classification (GTDB taxonomy): domain Bacteria; phylum Cyanobacteriota; class Cyanobacteriia; order Elainellales; family Elainellaceae; genus JAAUTN01. The sequence continues at coordinate 5,028 of JAAUTN010000183.1, forward strand.
TCGATTTGTAACGACCTGTGCTTAGAAGTTGTCAAGAACTTCTAGAAACACCTTAAGAATCTGACAAACTCTCCTAAGAATTTGCAAGAAACCGACATTCAGAACGCAATACACTTCGATTAAATCAGGTGAGCATTGAATGCGGTATTTATTAGGAGATGACAATGTCTTATGTAACTGTCGGTCAAGAAAATTCGGCAACCATTGATCTCTATTACGAAGATCTGGGGGCCGGTCAACCCATTGTGCTCATTCATGGATTTCCCCTTAGCGGGCATTCCTGGGAAAAGCAGGTCTTAGTGCTGCTAAATGCCGGGTATCGAGTCATTACCTACGATCGCCGAGGATTTGGCGCTTCCAGCCAACCCTCACTGGGCTATGACTACGATACGTTTGCCGCCGATTTGAATACCCTAATGACCAAACTTGACTTGCATGATGCTGTGCTGGTCGGCTTCTCCATGGGAACGGGTGAAGTCACGCGATATCTCGGCAAATATGGCTCAGCGCGGGTGCAGAAAGCCGTGCTGATGGCTCCCGTGCCGCCCTTCTTACTGAAGACTGATGATAATCCTGAAGGCATTGACCAAAGCTTTTTCGATGGCATTATGAACGCGATTGTTAAAGATCGTCCCGCCTACTTTTCTGACTTTTTCAGAGAATTCTTCAATGTCGATGTGCTGCTGGGTGAGCGCATCAGCAACTATGCCATTCAAGCGAGTTGGAATGTGGCCGCCGGGGCTTCTGCTAAGGGGACTTTGGATTGTGTCCCGTCCTGGCTCACTGATTTCCGCGACGATCTGCCCCGCATTGATGTACCTACCCTGATTATTCATGGCGATGCCGATCGCATTTTGCCACTTGAGTCTACCGCCGCCAGACTGCCCAAGCTGATTAAAAACAGTCAGCTTGAGATTATTCCTGGCGGACCGCACGCCATCAACTGGACTCACGCTGATCAAGTCAATCCCGTGCTATTGGACTTTCTTCAGCAGGAATAATCAGTGACCTACTACATTTCTGACTTACGGGAAAACTCTGTGATTCATCCATTGAATCAGGCTCACATTAGTCTAGGTGGAGTATTGCAAATCAACAAGTTGAGTTCTGAAGACAAAGATGTTGGATGTGCGTTAGCGAAGCTTACGAAGGTATCGCATCTTTACTCTCTGAAGATAACCGTTGGGTAAATGCTCAGAGAATTGAAGTCTCCAGCGAGATATTTCTCTAATTCACCCTCACTACAACAAAAGGAAAACCTACCATGTTGAATGTAGAAAACAAAGTGATTGCTATCACCGGAGCCAGTAGTGGTATTGGCGAAGCCACCGCGAAACTGCTCGCCCAAAATGGTGCAAAAGTCGTTTTAGGGGCACGCCGGATAGAGAAGCTAGAGAAGCTAGTTAAAGAGATTCATGCATCTGGTGGGACAGCAGAATTCAAAGCGGTTGATGTCACCGATCGCGACGATGTGAAAGCATTTGTTGAGTTTGCCAAAGACAAATTTGGCCGTGTCGATGTCATCTTTAACAATGCTGGCGTAATGCCCCTGTCGCCGATGAATGCCCTGAAAGTCGAAGAATGGGACAACATGATTAATGTGAATATTCGTGGCGTGCTTAATGGCATTGCAGCGGGCTTGCCCATTATGGCAGCGCAGGGCGGTGGGCAGTTCATCAATACCGCATCGATTGGGTCTCATGTGGTCGTTCCGATGGGGGCCGTCTATTGCGCCACGAAGTATGCGGTTTGGGCTATCTCTGAAGGACTGCGCCAGGAATCGCAAAATATTCGCGTCACTACGATCTCTCCGGGTGTCGTTGAGACGGAGCTGGGCTCTGATATTACAGACGGGTCGGCGAAAGGTGCTTTTCAGGAATTTCGCAAAATTTCGCTCAGCCCAGATGCGATCGCCAGAGCGGTGCTGTACGCCGTATCCCAACCCGATGATGTTGACGTGAATGAAATCATTGTCCGACCGACGGCCAGCGCGTTCTGAAGAAAATCATTCAAAGCATGAGACCGTTACCGCCAACACAAAGGACATTATCGTGATGAAACCGTTTCATTTCTTAGCTGTTGTGGTGCTTACGCTCACCATAAGCTGTAGCGCTGTGGGACAAACTTCTGTTCAAAATGAAACACCGGTGCCCAGCAAAAAGGCCATTGTCGAGGAGAGTTTTCAGCAATGGCAAGATGGTACCGGCTCTCCTTTCGAGCTTTTATCAGAGGATATGCGCTGGACGATTAGTGGCTTTAATATATATGCCGGCACTTACACACGCGAGCCTTTTGAAGAAGAGCTGATTGCGCCTTTTAATGAGCGCATAGAGGAGCCTTTAAGGCCAACACAGTGGCAAGTTTATGAAGATGGTGACGTTGTTATTATTCATTTTGATGCTGAAACAACCTTGATTAATGGAGAACAGTATAGGAACAGCTATGCCTGGTTTTTCACTTTCGAGGATGAAGAAGTGATTGAAGTTACCGCATTCTTGGACATGCCAGCTTTTGAAAAAGTTTTGGAAATAGAAGCTAGGTAACCAATGAATTAAATTGTGGAATTACACCTGAGGAGCTAGAAGAGGTACTCATCGCACCCACCCCATCTCTCCCAACCGCTCTGTTCGCCTGATCGAAATGACCGTAATCCTCATCTTGCCAAACGCGAGAGGTGAAATGAGACGGTCTAATGACGCGGATAATTATGAGTTAAGAGGAAAATCTTGTGAATGTAGTTTTCGGTGCGACTGGACAGACGGGTTCTGCGGTTGCTGATGCTTTGCTTGAGAAAAATCAGCTGGTGCGCGTCGTTTTGCGCTCGGAAAAAACCGCCGCCGCCTGGCGGACGAAAGGCGCGGACGTTACTTTTGCAAACCTAAGCGATTTAGCAGCGATGACCAATGCAATGCGGAATGCGGCCGCTGTTTACGCGATGAATCCGCCTGCCTACAACGTCGCCAATATGTTTGCGGTGGCGAGAGGAATCGGTGAGCGTTACGTTGCTGCCATCAAAAATTCCGGCGCGCAGAAAGTCGTGTTGCTGTCTTCGGTCGGCTCGCAACAGGCTTCAGGCACAGGAAACATTTTGACGACACACATTTTGGAGACGATTTTCGGCGATTTGGAAGTTCCCGTTGCTTTTTTGCGAGCATCGGCATTTATGGAAAATTGGAGCAGCGTGGCGAAGGTTGCCGCTGAGCAAGGCATTTTGCCGAGCTTCTACATGCCGCTTGAGCGCAAGATTCCGATGGTGTGCGCTGCCGATATCGGACGTGCCGTTGCCCAAGCGATGACCGCAGACTGGACGGGCAAACGCATCATCGAACTGTACGGCGCAGCAGATTATTCACCAAACGATGTCGCCGCCGCTTTTGCCGCCGCTCTCGGACGCAACGTCCAGGCTGTCGCTGTCCCCGAAAGCGAGTGGCAGGCAACAATGTCCGGATTCGGCTTTTCGCCTGAAGCCGTCAACAGTTATAGCGAGATGATGCGCGGCTTTAATTCTGGTCACATTGTTTTTGAAGGAGGAAACCACGTTCAAATAGTCAGGGGGCAAATGATGATTGCAGATGCCGTCAGCAAACTGATCGAAGCACAAGCTTGAGTCAACAATTTCACACCTAAAGGAGTCCATCATGACGACAATACTTGCAGGCAAAGTTGCCCTGGTTACGGGCGGTTCACGCGGTTTAGGCGCGGCGATCGCTAGTTTTACCCGTGGCCTCGCCCGCGATTTGGGGACTCGCGGCATCACGGTCAACAATATTCAACCGGGTCCGATCGATACCGATATGAATCCCGCAGATGGGGACTCTGCTAAAGAAATCACTAACATGATTGCTCTTGGTCGCTACGGACAGGGCAACGAGGTGGCTGGCATGGTTTCCTATCTCGCCGGCTCTGAAGCCGCTTTTGTCACGGGTGCGAGCCTCAAAATTGATGGCGGCATAGCTGCTTGAACAAGACGTAAGCAGTTACAAATCAGCATTTCATTGAGAATGATCCCATGAAGCGTTCAGTATCACAATGCAAGAATGATTTTGAGTCTGAGGTTACATCTCAGACTGATTCCATCTGTGACTCTTCAGTTAATTATGCCCTGATTGCGATCGCGCAAGAAGTTGCTAAATTGCTGAAACAATCCTATCCAGTACAAGCTGATGAAAGCGACAGTGTAGAGAGTTAATAGTCAGGCGTAATTTTGCTGAATAAACAATCAGCGACTGAGTTAAAAAAGGTCTATCTCAGGAGAGAAGCCGCGATCGCTGGCTCGTGCTACGGTACGCAGGCTATTGTATTGGGGTCCTGACTGATAAAAGCTGTTGTACCGGGTTCGGGCTAGAAAGTATTTATTTTGCAAATGCAAAAGATATCGGTGGAGAGAAATTCTATGGCTAGCAACCAGCTCAACTCGCTCAAACTCAGCCAACGGTTCAATAAACCATGGATGCTCTCCAGTCGTCAAATGAACTGGAATGGCATTTTGGTTGAGCAGTGTCAAAGTCCTGCTTCAACCTATGAGGTAGAACTCCCAGCCCTCTCAGACCACTGGCTCAGCTTACACCTGGGAAATTCTACTTCTTTAATTCAGAAACGGGGCGATCGACGGCATGAATCAATCCTTCATGAGGGGGACAATCTCTTTATTCCGGCTGGGCAGCCAAGCTACTGGTGTCAAGATAAAAGTGGTATCACCTGCTCTCCACTATTCATTTGCTTAAAACCAGAACTGATTCAACAGGTTGCTGAAGCCTCTGATATGGATTCAAACCGATTCGAGTTTATGCATTGTTTTGGTCAGCAAGATTCGCAACTTCATCAAATTGGCATGCTGCTGTTCGCTGAGTTGCGATCAGGCGGAATGATGGGGCAACTCTATGTCGAATCACTCACTCAAGTCCTGGCAATTCATTTACTCCGAAACTTTTCGACCCTAATAAAACCGATTGCATTACCCAACAGCCGCTTCACTCGTAACCAGTTGCAGCAGGCGATCGATTACATTCATACTTACCTGAATCGAGATTTATCCCTGACTGAACTGGCCAGTGTTGTAAACATCAGCCCGACTTACTTTGCGAGCTTATTTAAGCAAGAAATGGGAATTTCGCCCCATCAATATGTGATTCAACAGCGAGTAGAACGAGCAAAAGTGATGTTGATGAAAACAGATTTAGCGATCGCAGATATTGCTTTACAAGTTGGTTTTTCCAGTCAAAGCCACTTAACCCAACAGTTTAAGCGCGTGACTGGAATGACACCAAAGCAGATTCGCTAACAGCATAAGAATCTGACAAATTAGGCTAAGAATCTGAAAGAAGTCAGGCACGAAACCTTAGTACATTTAGAACATTTAGAATAGATAGAACGGCAGGGTTAACACCTCCATTGATTCTATCTAGGGTACACCTGATCGTCTTTTGTTGGAGAAATAAGGTAGTGACACAAGATAAACCCAAAATTGCTCTAGTGACAGAAGCGAGTCGAGGACTGGGAACGAGAATCAATGTTTTTATCAAACTAGGTTAGCTTTAGATCGTAGTGTCTTATCAATCATAGTTATAAATTGGACACTGGCTCGCCGTACATTTTTGATGCTGTCAGGTGCCGCTTCAACAATCATGCTCACTTCCCAAAAAGGACTTGAAATTATCATGAATAATGACCCACAAGCAGATAGCTCATCTATTGAGCCAAAAGTTGAGCAAAGACAGTTTGATGTAATTGTGATTGGAGGTAACTTTGCTGGGCTATCTGCAGCCCTCCAGATTGCCCGTACCCGTCGCCCAGTCTTAGTGATTGACACGGGTAAGCCTAGAAATCGCTTTGCTAAAGCTTCCCACGGTTTTCTAGGGCATGATGGGCGATCGCCTACACAAATTGCTCAAATTGGTCGCGAGCAATTGCTCCAGTATCCGACTGCCCATTATGTTGAAGGTAAAGCAATCCGCGCAGAACGTCATCAAACAGATTCCTTCTCCGTGGAGCTAGAATCGGGTACAACCTATCAAAGCAAGCGGATTGTCTTAGCAATGGGAGTTATGGATCATTTGCCAGACATACCAGGATTAGCTGAGCGATGGGGAAAAACAGTAAATTCCTGTCCATACTGTCATGGTTACGAACTTGCTGGTGGAACCTGGGGTGTGCTTTACACAGGAGAGGCTTCACTGCATCAGGTCAAGCTAATGCTGGATTGGAGTGATAACGTTGTTCTCCTTTCAAATGGTTCTGATCAAATCAGTGATGGCGTTCGGGCTGACCTGACTTCAATGGTGGAATCACTATAGAAGATACGCCGATTGAATCTTTAGTTAGTGAGGGAGAAAGTCTCAGTGGCGTTAAACTAAAAGACCAGCGCACTATACCTATTAAAGCTTTATTTGTCATTACCCGCTCTTCCATTGCTAGCCCATTGGTTTCACAACTTGGCTGTGAGCTAGAGGACGGGGCATTTGGCCTGATGATAAAGACCAGTGATTTGAAGGAAACAACTACAGCCGGTGTCTTTGCTGCTGGTGATATTGCTCGTCCCTTTCCTAACGCGACCTTAGCTGCTGCTGACGGAGTATTAGCAGGTATATTTGCTCATCAATCTTTAGTCGTGAGCAGCAATCCCCAGTATCGATAGAAAAACTTCTTGTGTAGAGTGCATCAGCTATGCAAGCAGAAGGCATCTTAGATCACATTGGGTATCGATTGAGGCGGCATAACAATAAATACATCGCGTCCCAAATTGCTTTAGGTCGGGTAGGTGAACCCGATGATATTGGAGGGGCGATCGCGCTGTTGCTGTCGGAAGAGAATCGATGGATGACTGGACAGAGAATCGAAGTCTCTGGGGGGCAGTCTCTCTAGTTAAAATCGACTTCAATTGGTAGAAAAATTATGTTAGCCAATTAACTGATTTAGAACATCAGTTTCAGATTGAGCTGCTTATAGAGCCTCAAATTGACGCAACAGTTCAAGCGATTCACGGGACTGACGCCGAAACAGGTTCACTAACACCTTAAGAATCTTACAAGCCGCCATAAGAATCTGAAAGAAATCAAGCATTGAACCTCAGTACACTTCAGATGACACAACGCGATTGACTCTCCTTTCAAAGGACTGCCCGAATAATCGATTGAGTCCTTTGACCTAGCTTTACCGCGACTGAAATGAACGATCGCACATGAAAACCTTTCAACACAGAGGAATGAATATGAAGACTTGGATTTCGATGCTGCTAATTTTAGCAAGCGTGAGCTTGTTCGGGTGCGACGATCAACGAGTGAAAGAACAATTGGATAGCACAATGAACAGTTGGATTGGTCGGGATATCGATGAGTTTGTTCGCAGATATGGTACACCCACGACAACGCTTACGTTACCCAATGGAAACACAATCTATTCCTACAGAACGGATCGAGAACGGGAGTTTAATCAGCCAACCACTGTAAATGAGTTTGAGAACGATCAAGGCGATACAACTACGATAATTAGCGGAGGCAACACGGTTGTCGATCGTGATTTCTGTGAGATTGATGTCGAGTTTGATCGCTCTGGAGAAATTCAGTCCTGGCGCTATGAGGGTAGTTCTCCGAGGCATTGTAATATTAAGAGCCTGCCGAAAACGCTCCAGAAGCAATTACAAAAAGACGGCATTCTTCCGTAGGTCAAAACAAAGTTATTGCGATTACTGGAGCTAGCAACGGTATTGGTAAAGCAACTGCTAGATCGCTGGCTCATCAGGGCTTACAGGTTTTGTTAGGGCTTACAGGTTTTGTTAGGGGCGCGACGCACTGATCGACTGGAAGCGATCGCACAAGCATTGCGAGAAGTCTTCACCGCGCAATAAAACCTTTTAGCCCTACACCATAAGTCCGCTCGATAACCGCAAAATAGAATCGAATCATTGGGTGCAGCAAACTGCCGCATAGCTACAACGGCTTTTGGCACGCGTAATCCTTCATTTAATCAAAAGGCGATCGCGCTTGCTTCTCAATACGGTATGACGATTCTTGCTTGACTCCATCAATTTTTAACTACAACGATGAATATTCAATCCATGTTCAAAACCACAGCCTCAAGTGGTTCAGTTTCGTTTGGTAGAACATCATTCAGACTGCCATTTTTGCTCGGGACTTGGCTGCTCGTAGTCTGTTTGTTGATTCAGGTTTTCACCGTAGGCATGTCAGTATTTATGGTTCTGTCGCAAAAACAGCGGGATGATACACTTGACCTCTGATTTTCCTGATGTCATCTACTAATCGTTGCGAGTCCATGTCCCATCCTGTCCTGTTCAAGTGGAAGCACTTCAGCCTGAAATCATTCTGTTGAATGTCCGTTGGTACTGCCGCTATGCCTTGAGCTATCGGGATCTTGAAGAATGATGCCGAACGAGGACTCTCGGTTGATCACAGC
>JAAUTN010000184.1 GCA_012031415.1 Leptolyngbyaceae cyanobacterium SM1_4_3
ACGCCTCCTCACTACCGCCTCCACCCCCTATCTCCTGAGCGCCTTGCACCACCACCACTAACCTCAAAGGAGGGTCACAACCACAGTCTCCTGAGCGCTCTGGCACTCACCATCAACCTTCAAGAACGAGTGTAAAAGACCTTGTGCGGAGCCGGCTAACGGTGAAGTTGTGCGGCGGCAAATAACCTTGAACACCCATCGATAACCTTTGTACCGTCCGCACCAACGCAGTGTTAGGTTGCTTCCCCCTGACTGCCTGACACAAGTGCCTCAAAGTACTGAAATTTCATTGTTTCACAGTTAGAACCTAAATCTCGAATCCCAGATCTGAAAGCCTTGATCTAACGTCCTTTTGCAGATAGGGTGCCAACGAAAAATCAAGGGCTTCCAGAGATGTGTCAGGCAGCCAGTGCTTCCCCACCAATCAAGTAATTTACATATTATTAAAAACTTGCCAATCAATACCTAGCTGGCGAATCGCAGCCCGAAGTGTTCCAAGTTTAATGTCACGACTTCCCCAATCCGGCAGCACAGTAGCTTGTTGTGTATTTGGATTCAACCACTTTCGGTGAGAGCCTCCACCGCGTCGAGGTAACTCTTGGCAACCCAATGCTTCTAGCTTGCGGACGACCTCACGATACTTCATTGAGTAGTCACCACAGTTTCTAACCACAAAGGATTATCCATGTCAGCAATTTTCATATTGATTGGGAGATCTCGATCTAGATCCTCATAGGCTTCAATTACAGCAGCGAGAGCGTCTTGAACATTTTCTAATACTTCCTTAATCGTGTCTCCTTCAGTGACAAGTTCTGGTAGCAAAGGAGATGTAACAGTGAACCCGCCTTCAGGTTGTGGCGAGAGCAACAGTGGAACTTTATAAAGCATTACTCACCTATCCTTGTTGCACAATCTAAATCGCACTAAATCGCTGTTTAGAACAGCACCATCAGTTTAGCTTAATGTCAAGCAAAAGAGTAAAAGCTGCCTTAGGATGTAATGCTGCTCTGCCGTTAATCTGAAATTGTTAGTCAATGGAGCAGACAAGAGTGCTAATCGTCATGCTTGCTTCAATTGAGCTAGCTTCCTCTCTGGTGCCATTTTCGGAGATCCTGCCCAATTCATTTGTCTGACAATCTGACCACCAAATTTCTCGCCTGTTATCTACCAATACCGGAAAAGTAACATTAGTGGCGCGGTAATCCTGTGAAATAGTACTGAAAAACCCGCTATATCCTCCTAGATCATCCCGCTTTTCTCTCAAGAGAACGATGAATCGCCCAACATCTGAAATGTCACCAAAATCTTGAAAATGCATTGGGCTTTCTACTACAAGACTTTCAGTATCAAACTTAATAAGTCTCCCAGAATCATCAAAAGCACAGCCTCCTTGTTCAGAAACTGTAAGCCCCCTAGGAGAAATCACTTCAATTGCGTCCGAGGAACTGATTTGAAAAAGTACTGAGTTAGATGATGTATCTTCTGGAAAAATCACTTCCTCTAAAGGTATGTCATCCCGCAATACCGAGAACACATTTCTACAAATTGTTGGCAGATGCCCCTGAGCATAAACAGAGGCTGGTGTTGTTATTAATGTCATGACAGATATAGAAACTGCCGGAAGAGTTGCCAGAACAGGTTTGATGAGAAATTTAGCGGACATTGCACACTCCATTACTTTACGTGACTGCGACCTAACGACCAAGTTGAGCCGCCGCAAATAATCTCCGACTCCCACAGATAACCTCTCGGCGGTCGGCTCCAACGACTTGTTAGCCCGCTTTGCTACTCACCGACAATTTCCTACAACTCACCGATTGTCATCAATCCGCCCTCTGTAAACTGAATGACCAGCTCTTGCTCATCAAGCAGGGCAGTCCCAATCAACGGGCGTCGCCCTGTGGCAAATACACGAACATCTCGTTCTGCGCCATCCCAAAAGATTGTCGCTTGATGCGTAGGCAAAAAGACTGAACTGTTATCTGCCAGATTTGCGGGTAAATTGTATAAAAACGGGAGCCTAAGCAAATTTACTGCCTCTGGCGGGAGGCAAAGGTGATCAGTAAAACCTGTATCGATGACAAATTCGATCGGGAAAGTTGCGCCATTTATCAAAAGAAATGTCAATGGGACAATCGCATGTCTGTCAGTCACCGTACCGGAAATCACTGCTCACTCGCTCCATCACACCGCCAAAAGAAGCCGCTACATTATAGCCTATGCGGATACCAAAGAGTCTTGCATATGGAGACTTTGTCCGGAGGTTTTTCGCTGCTTGTAGCCCTGTTTCATCAACCTCATAGTCACCTGTCTCAATATTGATGATGACCATTTTGCCAATATTTTCTTCTGTCTCAACCTTCTGGCGAATTCTGCCCTCATAGAGTTGATACGCTCGTTTCGCAACTTCTTCACTGCTCAACAGGATTGCTTGCATAGGTTGACTCCATGTCGCTAACTATCTCCATATATCTCTTCATGATATCCCACGAAAATAGGGTAGACACTGTCCACCCTAAGTCTATTATCGAAATAAAGCCTTCGCTTGCTGATATAGCTTATACGAAGTCAGCACGATTAATGACACGAAGATTTGTATCCTCAATTAAAAGTATATTGCCCCCTCCTAGTTTCACCAGTACATCATTACGCTGTTGCTGAAAGGTCAGTTGCCTAAAATTGATGCCAACTAAATCAATTTTGTCTTGGTTGTTCTGGAAATCTGTAATTCGGTCAAACCCTTGCCTACGACGCAGCACGATGCGATCGCGTCCAGAACCTGTCGTAATTACATCATTGCCTGCTTCACCATCCAAAATATCGTTACCGGTTCCACCCAGCAGAATGTCTCTACCTGCTCCACCTAATAGGCGATCATTACCTGCATCACCCAATAAGCGATCGTTACCGCCTAAACCGAGAATTGTGTCATTACCGTCAAAACCCCGAATAACATCTCTTCTGGGTGTTCCTGTTAAAAAGTCATCTCCACTAAAATCTGCCGTTTGAGTCAGTGCTAACGCATATTGTGTCGAGTTGGCCGACGATACATTTCGTCCCGCTAGAATGAAATAAGTTCCGGCTGACAAAGTCGCAGAGAAGCTATCATTATTGGAAAACCAAAGTTGAAGCCCTCAACGACCTCACCGCTGTCAACGATGCCGTTTGCATTTCGATCAGAAATGATTTGGACACGAGTATCACTGGTCTGTCCACTTGCTACGATGCCAAGATTACTGTTCTGAGTCAGGGTGAACTTGTAGAAGTCAGTTTCGTCCAAGTCACCTACATAGTCCCTCAAGCTGCGTTGCCCAACGAGCGTTCCTAAATCCAATGCTTGAGCGAGGCTATTGCCAGGATCAGGAAAAACATTGCCTGGTTTAGAAGTTTCGGTTAGCCGAAGTGTGTATGGCTCTGTTCGCGATAACTGTGTAAATACTTCAATAAAGTAGGTTCCTGCTGGTAAAGGCTGAAAGAAACTATTGCTGCCACCAGTAATGCTGCTACCGGCTGTTCTAGCAACAATCTCGTTATTCTCAACAATACCGTTTGCATTTCGATCAAAAATTACACGCACAGAAGTAAGAGATGTAGCCTCGCTAAATAATCCAGCTAAATCGCTATTTTGGGCAAGCGTAAATCTGTAGTAGGCAATGCGATCGGTTCCATCAAAACTATCAGTAATCTCGCGTACACCAGAGAGGATGCCGAGATCATTAGCAGTTGTCAAGGTGTTGTCGTTTAGTGAAGGCATCGTAATTCTAGAATGACTGGTAATGAAGATATTGGATTTGAAAACTGACTAAGCTAAGGCTTACAGATAGGGCTGATGTACTTTTCCCATTAAGAATTGAGCAGGATAACGGCTCAAATCAGCGGCGGCAAGTAACCTCGAACTCAGCACCAGAGGCTCTCAACCGTCCGCTGCATTTGAATTGTTAGCCTGCGCCGTTCAGCTTAATTCAGTTTGACCAAAGCTGGACTTTAGACTTCATGCTCTCTGATGTGTTTATAACCACCAGTATTAATTTTGAACAAATACTGAAAACAGATGTATCAAGTATTCAATTATCGTTCTGATTGTGTGGTTGATTGTGTCTAAAGATTTCTGGATGTCATCAGATTGAGCATTAGCAATAAGCCAATTTGGCTTATGGTAAGCCATGTATCTTGAAAGATCTGCGATTAAGTTTTGATGGTGCATATGCTATTCTCCAACAATTTTTCTCAAGCAGAATAAGTCTTACTTGTTCTCTTTCATCTCATAATATTTAACGGTAGTCCACCCAATCGTTTCTGTTACTGAAGAAGCTGTAGACATATTTGCTATGTTTCCTAAACCAGGAGCGTATTTTATTACGCCATTAAAAACTTCTACACCTATGACAGTTGCAAGAGCCGATTGGAGAAGTGCCGTCGCCGCTGCTTTGTTTAGTTCTTCACCAAATTCACTTCCAATTTGTATCACCATCGATATCTGAACAGCACCAATCACAAACCTGTCACCTGGTATTTGTGCTGTTGCTAATCCAATGCCTCCAGCCTCGATTGCTGCCCCATGAATGATAGCGTGGAGTTTCGCATTTCTACTAGGCATGAAATGTTTAAACTGACTTAGGAAGACCATAGTTATATGTGCCCTTAATTACAAGCTCAGATGCTGTATTGAATGACGTGCTCTTTCTGTCTCGCTGTCTCACCCGACTTAAAGCCAAAAACAACAAATCCAACTGCAACTCCAACCTCTAACAGAAAACCCTGATATACGAGACTGATTTGATTTTTGTGTAAATGCGGGCAGACTGCCCGCATTTACACAAAAATCTAAACACACTCGATATACGACTCCAACGACTAATGGGGGTACGAAACTGAAATTAAAGGTTTCAAGAGTTTTCTGCACCGCTAAGGCACTACCCATTCCACAAAGCACCAACCACCGCTGCGATCAAACTCTCAATGACTGCACCAAATAACTTGTCAGCAACCCATTTAACTAAATCAGAAAGCCAATTCTGATTCTTAGTTTCAATTGCTTTATTCACATCTTTCCGAAAATTGCTGTTGTTACGATACTCGTCACTTACAGCGGTCTCAAGCTCATCCAGTGTATACCTAGCCATGTAGATTTCAAACCTCAACATCAGTTAAATCAAAAACAATCTGCTTCTTTCTCGAATCAAATATGACGATATTGCTCATTTTCTTTGCCTCAGACAGCGGAACTCCACCCATATTTTGACTATCAATGAAATTCGTAAACCTATTGATAGCGTTTTTCCCCAACTTGTTGATGATTACAAGCATTAATCTCCCAAGATTGTACTTAAACATAGATGAACAGGGAATGAACTGATAATTATCATTGAGCCTATCAAAAACTTTCTCATGCTCTGGAAAATGAGCTTTCAAGCGTTGCAAATCACTTTCTGTTAGTAAGCCATGATACGCAATGCTATACTCGTCATACGAGAATGATGAATCGGCAATGCTAAAATTTCCATCATTGTAAGTTTTTGAAACTAGTAAATCTGCATATGGTTGAAGGAAAATTTCTTGATAATAAGAACTTTTTTCCATCATGAGAGCCTTAGTCTCTTTGGAAGCCGTGAAAAGACCGCTTTCGCCATCTTTCCCAAAAATCCAAGGAGGAGGGGATAAAAGATCCGCTTTTGTTAAAACGAAAGTTATCTTCCCTAGCAGATCGACCTGCACAGCAGTTTCAAAAGATGCAAGTATTTTTTGTAGTGAATTGAAATCAAATGTGACAGAACGAATATCTGCATGGATTGCCCAAAGCACAACATCAGATTCCAATAGTTTCTGCTTGTAGTCCTCTATATAGTCGTCGTCTGCCTCACTTGACTCCCCTATGCCAGGCAAATCGTAGAACCATAGCTCATGTCCTGTAGTTCCTTTTGCAACTACCCGATCAATTGTTTTAGTACATGGACGCACTTTATCAGTAGGAAGGTTTGCCTTGAATAGCGCATTTAGCAAGGAAGACTTTCCTACTCCTGTCTGCCCCATGATTGAGATAATGAAAGGTTTATTAGACTCCTCTTTGATGATCTTCTCTATCTCAGATCTCAAAATACTTGCCTTCTCTTCAAGCTCCATACTGTTTGGCTCCCATAAACTGCCTTCCAACATCCTCTTCTGCACATCATTGCCAATTTACATAAAACGGCAATTAGCAAAAGTTTTGAACACACCCTTCAAGATTTTATACCTTTGCCGCAATAAACTAAGTACTTCCACGGCAGTTCATTAAATCTTCATAGTGTATTTGGTAACGACAAACTCATGGACATCAACTATACCCCAACCAAGATTTAGCAGGCTAACGTTCCCAATCAGCGGCGGCAAGTATCCTTGAACTCAGCATCAGTGGCTTTCAACTGTCCGCTGCATTGGGGTTGTTAGCTGGCTGTCGGCTGTGTTTGAACATGAGTGTAGCTCAGAATTTTGCTGTCCATTGTGACCAAAGGGCAATCATAAACTCGTGCTGTCGCTACGATAATTTGATCGGCTGGATCTCGATGGAATTCTCCAGGAAGTTGAGTAGATTCTACACAGATTTTGGGGGTCAGATCTAAAAGGCACATACCGGGATACGCTAGAGCCTGGTCTAACCACTGATCGACTGGAATTGACAACATCAATCTGTTGCGTTCAACCAGCTTCGCAATCTCCCAGCATGAAATTACGCTGATACCTAGACCTTGTGATTCCTGCCGTTGAACATATTCTTGATACTCCTGCGTCAGTTGAGTATCACCATTTACCCACCAAACCCAGACATGGGTATCCAGCACAATCATTGTGCAACTTCCCAATCATTTTGATCTACAGGCTCCATTGGTTTAATGTATTGCGTAACAGTTCCACGCAAAGAATATCCAGTTTGTTGAGATACCCTACGGGGTCGAGACAAAATAATGATTTCTACTTGTTCGCCAGACTGAAAGGGTAAGTTCTCTAATGTTAGAGTTCTGTCGTGGCTAACTGTAGCTTCGAGACGGTGTGCCAACATTATCTATGCTCCTGCAAGTGGCTTTAGAAACATTATAGATTTTGGAATTCCAGAAAACTTCCCACCTTGTCCAATGATTCTCATTAACTCAGCAGCATCTTTGCAAAAGTTTTGTTTTGGAACCAATCAATAGCTTGACTGCACCGTCTCCACCAAAGGCTTAAGCCAGCTAACGTTCCCGGTCAGCGGCGGCAGATGATCTTTGCATCACCACCAAGATCTCAAACCGTCCGCTGCACTAGGGTTGTTGGGCTGCTTGGCAAGGGCATCTAGATAGGTTTCTTCAGGTTGCTCAATAGGTTTCAAGTTGTTCCACAGCTTTAGAAACTGATTTTGATTGACCAAACGCGACTCGTAGTAGAGGAGGAGCTAGGAATGTTGTGAAAATCACCATTACAATAATTGCCGCATTAAGAGATCGAGGTAAGATACCACTAGCTGAACCAAAAGCCGCAAAGACTAACCCAACCTCACCACGCGGAATCATGCCAACCCCGATCGCCCATCGATTGATTCCAGGTTGACCGAACACGCTCAATCCTGTTACTACTTTTCCCAGAATCGCAACAACGAGCAGAAATGCAGCAATCACCAAGCCCTCTCGATTTTCTGGTAAAAATGGATTGAGAACGCTCAGATCGGTTCGCGCACCAATGATGACGAAGAAAATTGGAACGAGCATATCTGAGATCGGCTTTACTTGAAGAGATAACGCCTCGCGCTTGTCGGTTTCTGCCAAAATTAATCCTGCTGCAAATGCTCCCAAGATCGCTTCTAACTGAATCAGCGAGGCAAGAACGGACAAAACAAAAGCAATCACTAATGCCGAAATCAGTAACTGTCCACGAGTTTGCATCCGATCGATCAGCGCCACAAACAAGGGATTGAGGAACCGTCCTAACAAGATTGCGCCGATCAGAAAAACTGCTGCACTGATGATCAGGTAGAAGATATGAGACAGTTCAATTTTTCCAGTTTTAGCAAGACTCGCGACAACTGCTAGTACGATGATGCCGAGAATGTCATCCATCACTGCCGCACCAATGATGATTTGCCCTTCTTTTGATTGAAGTTGTCCAAGCTCTGACAAAACTTTAGCAGTGATGCCGATGCTTTTAGCAGTCAAAGCAGCCCCAGCAAAGATAGCAGGAATCGCTGGAATTCCAAAAATTGACATCAGACCGATCGTTCCAAGTACAAACGGCACGATAACACCCACAACAGCGACTAAGGTAGCTTGCGAACCGACTCGTAGTAACTCCTTGAGGTCAGATTCCAAGCCAATTTCAAACAGCAAAATAATTACACCCAATTCAGCAAGATTTGCAATCACCTCGCTCTGGTTTTGAAAAAGAGAGTTTAGCGATTCTGGACTGAGATGTGCGGTCGCTCCCAGTAAATCTGTAATGACTGATCCTTCAGTTCCTGAAAATCCCAATAAGTGAAGTGCCGATACACCAATTACCACACCCCCGATCAATTCTCCCAAAACCGGAGGAAGCTTCAAACGAGTACAGAGTTCTCCGCCCAATTTAGCAGCCAGATAAATCACAACGAGGCTCAGTAAAATACTGCTCATTACAAAAGCACTACTGTCTTCTGTCGCCGTTGCCAATACTAAAGAAAAAACATAGCGATCGAATTCCTAAAGATTCAAACAGGACAAATCATTCAATTCATGGCAGGAATCGGGGTTCTCGAAACGGCTCGAATCAGAACCCCTCACAACGGATTCAATTAATGGTGGTGGGGTACTGTTGCGCTGGGCTTCAATCGCGCAAAGTTCTTCGGCGAAGTTTGATTGTGAAACCGCCACAGAAAAAGTAAACCTGCAACTGCGACTCCGATCGACTGTCCAACCCACAATCCCACCCCGCCAAATCCCATTGGAAAGCCCAGAACATAGCCACTGCTCAATCCAATTCCCCAGAAGGTAACAAGGCTCAAAATCATCGGGATACGGGCATCCTGCAAACCGTACAATGCACCCATCGCGACTCGTTTGAATCCCATCTAAAAATTGAGCGAGTGCGCCAATCATCAACATTGGAATTGCAAGGCTAATCACACGAGTCGCTTCTGGATCACTCGCGTCTAAATAGATGCCAATGATCTGCTGACGGAATAGCAGAAGCGCGATCGCAGTAATTGCCATAAATCCAGCCGCAGCCGCAATGCTCACATACCCAGCGCATCTTGTTCCAATGCGATCGTGCTGTCCCAACCATTGCCCCACTCGCACAGTCGCCGCATAAGACATTCCCAATGGCACCATGAACAGCAAGAAAATCGTTTGATAAACTGTCTGATGAGCCGCAAGTGTCTCAGTTCCTAATGCTCCCATGAAGAATGTGACTGCCGTAAATAAGCCGTATTCGACCGCGATCGTCACTGCGATCGAGAGTCCAACGAGAACAAGCTGCCAAAGAATTCGGGGTCTGAGTCGATGCAATTCAGTCCAGAATCGGTATTCCCTCAGCGTTGAATTCTTGCAGGCATAGAAGAACAATGCCAGAAACATCACCCAGAAACTCAGTCCGCTAGCTAATCCCAACCCTGCTAGCTCCATGCGTGGCAGCCCGAACTTTCCGTAGCCCAAGCTGTAATTGCCAATGATATTCACGATCGTACCCAGGACAACAATCATCATCACCGGACGCGCTTGTGAGAGTGCAGAAACATAGCCTCGCAGCATTGCAAACCCGATCGCGGGAAAGAATCCCCACAGAATATAGTCTAGATAGTGATCAGCCAGCATCACCATTCGCTCAGACTGTCCCAGGTGAAGCATGACAGAATTCAAATGACTAATCACCGCCATCATCGGAATTCCAATGATCAAGGACAGCCATAATCCTTGTCGTGCAATCTGCTCAACCTGCGTTTTTCGTCCTGCACCATACGCCTCAGCGACCAACGGGCTAACAGACATGACAATCCCACTGGTTGTATTTAGCACCAGTTGAAAAACAGAGGCTGCTAATCCTCCAGCAGCAAGACTTTCAGCGCCCAAATGCCCCATCATCAACGTATCTACGAATCCGACAGCAGCTTGAGCAACTTGAGCGCCTGCCAACGGAACCGCAAGTTTAGCGAATTCTCGGAACTCTACACCCGTGTTCGATTGATCCAGTACTTTGACCATTACACAACTTCCTTTTCATCAAGCCTGTGAACGATCTACAATTTATAGAACCTTAAGAATCTGCCGCTACTCTGTTTGTGCTGGACTATCAGAATCTTGCGGTAGTTTGTCAAAGTGGTTCAAACCTTGCTGAGTATTGCCATGTACAACACGCAGAACCAGCCCATTCCAACAGCGATTCGCCCCTCCGATGTGCATTCCAAGAGCGATGCAGCAATGGGATAACATTTTGGTCGAAGAAATTCAAGCTTCACCAGGTCAGGAGCAGTACAAAAGTCTAGAAACTCATACGATCTGTCTATCGCTGAATTCTGCGCCTTCTCATCTGCTTCAGGTTGTGGGAGAAAGCCAGCATACTAGCCCTTGTACAAGAGGCGATATCTGCATTGTTCCGGCTGGGCATCCTTTCTTCTGGCAATGGCAACGATCAGATCATTACGTGCGGATTCAGATCGATTCCCAGCGTTTCGAGCAACTCGCTCAAGAAGCAACAGATTTAGAAGTCGATCGCATCGAGTTACTCCCAACGTTTCGAGTCCGTCATCCTCAAGTTGAGCAAATCAGCTTAATGTTGCTTGATGAACTGAAAATTGGGGGGCAGCAGGTCGTCTTTACGTTGGCTCTTTGACAAACGCGCTGGCGATACAATTGCTCAGAAACTTTACCGCAGTTGGCTCACAATCGATGTCTTCTGAAGGAGGACTCAGCGATCAACAACTGCTTCAAATTGCAGATCATGTTCACGAGCATTTAGCCCAGGAGATCAGAATCACGGAGCTTGCTGAACTGACTCGCATGAGTCATTTTCACTTTAGCCGTCTATTTAAACAAGCGATCGGTGTTTCACCGCATCAATATATTGTGAGCAACGAATTTGACGAGCCAAACAGTTGCTCAACAAAGTCAACTAGCCGATTATGGAGATTGCGATGCGGTGTGGTTTTAGTAGTCACAGCCATCTCGGAAAATCGTTCCGACAATGCACAGGACTATCTCCCAAAGCTTACCGAAACAATCAAGAAACTTAAAGCCATCCTTTGCCGATCACTTAAAGCAGCCCAACGACCAAGTTGAGCCGCCGCAGATAGCTCATGGCTCTAACCGATAACTTCTCGACGGTCGGCTCCAACGATTTGTTAGCCCGTCTGTCTAGACTGTCCAATCTTCCGTCACTAAACCTGGAATTTTGCTAAAATCACCAACGTTTCGTGTTAATAGTATCAAATTCCGAGATAGAGCAATTGCTGCAATTCTCAAATCCATTGTCGATATACGAACTCGTTGTCCTCGCAACTCATCAAAGACTGTAATTGCTTCAACATCAAAAGGTAAAACTGGAGCCTCTGCAAAGCCTTCAAGGATTTCTAAAGCAAGGTATATCCACGAATTGTGCCAGTATTTGTTTGAGCACGATTGATAAAACTATGCGCGCCAAGCACCTGCTCGTGAAGACTAACAACCGATAACACAAAGTCCGTAGGCGTGTGCTGTCCCATTCGGGCTATCAAGCGAGCAAACTCTGTCCCCCTGCGTTGCTGTAAGAAACTGATATGGTCAGTGTCAAGCAGATACTTCACGGCTGTTTATCATACTCGTCGGTAGGCTTATCAGACTGACGAAAGGCACGTCCATATTCTAGAGCTTCAAGAAAAGCTAATTCATCAGAGATTGAGCCAACAAATTTGTCAAGCCAGTTTTTAGAGATTGGCTTACTCCCAACCCTCTGTTGAAGATCAGAAACGGCTTTCTCAAGGGTTACTAAACGCTTTTCAAGAATTGTTTCGTCTAACATGATCTGACTCTCCGCGTAAGGTACGAGTAGTCTTTTCAACTGAACTTAAAGAGCGCACTCTCCAGCCCGTAGAAAGACAACCCAACATCGTAAACCACTCATCCGTCCCCATACTCCAGCGCGAATTGGAAGATGCCCTTCAGGAGCTGACAGATCGAAAATCACCTCACCACCTTCGATCCAAGCTCTTCCAGTTCGCCACCCAACACGATCACCAAATTTTTCCCACTCTTTACGATACTCTGTTGGACAGCCGCATTCCTGCCATATTTTCTTTTGAACACTGAAGCCAAATTTACCACCGCTATACTTCACCCATAATTGATCAATGGTGCGAAGATCGGTACAAGGAAATCGGTTAAAATCTTCTACATCTAGCCATCCTTCATCCTCTCGATTAACAGCTTTTAACATCACTTTCAACGTTTCGTTATCAGCCTCTTTCCATCTACCTGCCTTGAGTAGATTTCTCAAGTTGCTGTAGTCAACATTCTTTGTACTATCGAGAATATCTTCGTGTTGCTCCTGTACTGCTTTTTGAGGATTTTCACCGTGCTGAGTAGCATCAAAATGATCTTGAATTGATTTAATTACGACCTCGAAGTCTGACTGACTGTGAATATCTGGAGTTAGTGTATTCATATTTTTGAGAATACTAGTTAGCTCAGCAATAGTGTTACGAATTTGAGTGTATTGATCAATTTCTTCTCTAATGCCTTGCAAATATTCTGCACCTACTTCTCTTATCGCATCATTTAGTTCTTTCTTCTTCTCTTCCCAGTGCTTGATATATTTGAGTCTCTGAACAGGATCATAAATCTGAGCATCAGGCAAAACAATTGGAAAAATTCGATTATAAAATTCGCCGTTTCTTGAAACCTGGACTAACTCAAACATACAATTGGGAGATTTCAAGTACTTATCATTAATTACTGCGATCACGCACTTTCCTCTACCAATACGTTCCATGAATTCTTTGATCAGCCCTTTATAGCCCAGATCTCTCTTGTCACGAATAATAGTTATCCCTTTCTCTTGGAAAGATTGATCCAAGTAATTGACGAATTCTTCGCTATTACCGCCCCATGCGTAGGAGATAAAAATTTCTTTGGAACTTACCAACATATCTACTATCTGTAGGTTTTGAAATCTGAACCAGTTATATCAATATTAAAGGCATTTCATCCAGTTCTCCAACCGCCTCTCGCTTAAAGATACGCTATTGCTTAGTGACGGCATCCCTACCAGCGATTGCCTGATCACGCCCTGACCAAGAACTAACGCTCACCTGCCTATGGCAGATTACAAATAACCTCTCGCTGCACCCCCACCAAGAATTTGAGGGCTAACGTTCCCGGTCAGCGGTTGCGACTACTTTTGCAACACCCCAAGCGGCTTTGGTCAATCCGCTGCACTGGGGTTGTTAGCTG
>JAAUTN010000185.1 GCA_012031415.1 Leptolyngbyaceae cyanobacterium SM1_4_3
ACGCCACCCCCACTTTGCTCTACGGCTCTTGCTGCCGTTCCGGTTAGGGGTACAGAAGCCACAATTGGGCGACCACTCGCCAGAATCACCTGGGTTTGGAAGGCATATTGAACGAAATCACGTTTCGCTTCTGCACAATTAACCCTGCATCTGCTGCTGCTAGCATTTCTGGTAGCTTCTCACGGGGTTGAAAGGGCAGCAGTTTCACATTGGTTGTTTCTTTAGCGTCGCAATATCTCTGCAACTGCCGCAGAGCCTTTTCCTCACCTACGATGACAAAAACAATTTCGGGAATGTGCTTCAGGCGATTAGCTGCATCTATGACAGTTTCCAAACCTTGAGTCAGCGCAATGTTGCCAGAATAAAGCGCAACGAATTTATCTTCAAGCTGGTGAGCTATCCGGAAGGAGTTATTTTCTTTGGGTAAAGGTTGAATGAAATTAACGTCTACCCAATTAGGAATACAGGTGATTTTTTCAGCAGGTACACCCTTACCGACCAGATTTTCTGTAAACCCGTCAGTGATCACGCTAATGGTGTGAGCCATCCGGTAAGCAAACTTTTCTAGAGCTTCAAACACGCGAATTGCAATTTTATTGGTTAGCAAGCCCACATGAACGGCCGCTTCCGGGAGAATATCTTGCAAATTGAGAACAACTGGGCAGGAGTGAAACCAGCTCAACAGAGCCGCAGGAACGCTGACTGGCAAAGGTGGCACGGTCAGCAAAATCACATCAGGCCGCCAGCCTCGAAATGCCTGAACAATACTGGTCAGGACAAAACTGCCGTCCAGCATCACCCGCGTTACCAGACCAGGCTGAGGGCGAACCCAGACATAGCTGCGCTGAATTGTAACGCCGTTCTTTTTCTCGGTGAGATACCATTTACCCCGATATTCTTCATAAATCTGACGTTCAGGGTAGTTAGGCATTCCGGTGATAACTCGGACTTCGTGCCCCCTCGCTGCTAACCCTTCGGCTAGCTCAGTCATAAGGGGAGCAATACCAATGGGTTCAGGATGATAGTTGTAGGAGTAGATTAGAATCCGCATAAATTAGGCTCTAGATTAAACTGACGAGGCACTCAATTCAGCAGTTTCCCTTTAAGGCAGTCTTTAGGGCACTAAAAGTAGACTCTGAGGCAGTGCGAGGGTATCACCGACATTAAGACATTAGTTATACGGTGGCGTACTCAGTGAAATCCCAGAAAAAACTTGAGGTACTGCTGACGTTATTAGTAGAAACCATAACGATAGATGCCTGCCAAGAAAACTTCTGAGGCTTGGCTTCAGGGAATCTTTAGGCTCTGAGTTGAGACTTTAAAGATTTGAAGAAAAATCAAGTAGTCCTGAAATCCCTCCTACATCCTACGCAGCAGTAACCCGTAGCTTTGAATTTGAGCAAGGTTGTCACAAAAATCGGCAAGCAATTGCGAAAAATCGCTTTATTATCTCGTTTTTTGTTTTCAGTCTCTTTCGTAGCTCACAGAAAGGTGATCTTTCAAATTATCTATCTACTGGAGTGGGGATCGCCCTGTTTAGCGCGATTGTTTTGCAAATCGATCGCCTTTATCAGTTCTTTCCCTGGCTCTATCGTAGATATGGCTGCGCTGCTCTCCGCAGCTTTGGCGGTGAGTGTTTCGATTCAGACTCAAATGCCTGCGGCAAAGGCAGATCAATTTTTTTGACGGTTGTTTGTGCGATCGCCACTCAGCCCAGCATTCTCCACCACCTCTCTATTCAAGAACTAGAGAAAATGCAGCCGCAACACCCGCAGACAGCCGCAACATTTCAAGAATTCATCATTTTCCTCCTGGCAAACCGTCTAACTCAGGCTTATCGAGAAATCGAAAACCTTCGCTCCTGATGCCGCTTTTTGACTCGAAAACTGGCTGATGCAGCAAACAGAACAGCAGTCGAAATCCACAAACAGAACCATTCCCAGCTTTAGCTACGGCTGCTAGAATACTACCTTCCATACGAATTGGATCAGCAATTATTCTGCGAGTCAGATACACGACAAAATTAGAAACCGCTCAAGACCTTAGTTTTGGACAGCGTGGACAGTTCAAAATCAACTCGGAGGTTTCTGTTCTTTTCCTGTAAATCGCACAGCTAGACCGCACAATACCTCATTTGCTGTAAGCACACTCCAAGTGGATTTCACGTGTTTGTGACGCTAAAGCTTTTTCCATAAAGCGCTTTCAGTCTCAAAACCAGATCTGACCTAATTTACTTGGAATGTTTTATCAACTGAGAGGTTTAGCGACAGGTTCACCCACAGTTCTTGAAATTTCTAGAACCGCATCTCAGCATCACATTCCTACCAGGGCAGCATTTAGGAGAGTTATGTCAGAACAATCGGCCGTTTCAAAACCCAATCACATCGTTTTAACCTCTCACCCTAACCGATTTGGTCCCAAACCTACAGCTATCTCTTGGGGAGACGCAGATCCCCTGAAACGAGGCCCAGTCGTAGCAACTTTAACCAACTCTGCCCATCGCAACGTGATTGGAACGCACTCTGGCTCCTACGCGCTCTATCGGGCACTGGCGGTCGCAAGTGGCGTACTGCAATCTAGCCATCGAGCGGATTTAACGGATACTTCTCCAGCCGTGCGGATTGGGCCGCATCCCAGTTGGTCTGATCCAGACAAAATTGTTTCCCTAGACCCGTTTGGGGCTTCTGTCGGTGATGTGTTCCAGCCTTTTTATCAGCAAGGTTACGACATTCGCCCTACGATCGCCATCACTAAGGCTCATATCAATATGCCAGAACTGCAAGAGGCCGTTGTTAAAGGGCGCTTACAGGTCGATGGCAAAATTATGAAGACAGGCGGCGATTTAGTCGTCACAAAGGCAGCCGTCGAGCCAGTCTGGTATTTACCTGGAATTGCCAAGCGGCTCAAGGTGGATGAAGGCGTTTTGCGTAAAACCTTGTTTGAGCAAACGGGCGGAATGTTTCCGGAACTAGTGACTCGTCCAGACCTGCTGGTTTTCCTGCCTCCCATTGGGAGCATTACTGTTTACATGGTGGGCGATCTAGATGCAATTACCGATCCACAAAAGCCGCTGACCGTGCGGGTACATGACGAATGCAATGGGTCGGATGTGTTTGGCTCTGATATTTGTACCTGCCGACCCTATTTAGTTCATGGAATTGAAGCCTGCATCCAAACGGCTCAGGCAGGCGGCGCGGGGATCATTGTCTATTTCCGCAAAGAAGGTAGAGCCTTGGGGGAAGTGACCAAGTTTTTGGTCTATAACGCCCGTAAGCGACAGGAAGGGGGCGATCGCGCTGATGCTTACTTTGCTCGCACTGAATGTGTTGCAGGCGTACAAGATATGCGCTTTCAAGAGCTTATGCCTGACATTCTGCACTGGCTAGGAATTACCCGAATCGATCGCTTCATCTCCATGAGCGATATGAAGTACAAGGCGATCGTTAATTCTGGGATCGAGATTATTCAACGGGTTCCCATTCCCGAAGAGCTAATTCCGGCGGATGCCAAAGTAGAAATTGAGGCCAAAAAAGCCGCAGGCTATTACACCGAAGGAGGCAAACCGGATGCAGCTCTACTGGCTCAGATTCAGGGACGGGGCTTGAGTGATTGAGATTTTAATCATTCGTCACGGGTTATTCGTTGAGGACGCATGACCCGTGATCAATAGTTAACCATTCTCTAATCTTTCACTAATTTGTAATCGGGAGCCGTTGATGAAATCCCAACCGGACTGCGATCGCCTTCCCGCCATCTGCACTTCACGCAACAGCAGCAAACCTTCCCCAGTTTGAATCAGGGCTCCCTGATTTTTCAGCAACCCGACAACAGTTCCGGGGGCAGTAGAGTTGCCTTGCTGAGAAGACCGTTCCAGCAGACTTTCCCATTCATGTTTGATATCCTGCAATTCTGTCGGAAGTAACGTTGCATCAGTCGTTACTAGTGGCACGGTAGCCGTGACCTTGAGCGCCGTTTCCCGAAAGGTCGCGACGCAGTTTGGGAAGAATCCTCGAATCTGGTTGTGCAGGGCGATCGCCGGACGTGACCAATCGATCTGATAATCTTGCTTTTGAATCAGCGGTGCATAGGTCGCCTGAGCATCGTCTTGAGGAATGGGTTGGAGCGATCGCCGTTCCAGCCCATTCAGCGTCTCTACCAGTAAATCGGCCGCAACGGCTGATAGAGTTTTCGCCAAATCTAGCGCTGTATCCAGCAAAGTAATGGGTGTAGTTGTTTTGAGCAACATTGCTCCAGTATCCATACCTGCATCCATCAGCATGGTTGTGATCCCCGTTTCCGCTTCACCATGATACAGGCTCCATTGAATTGGAGCCGCACCTCGATATTTAGGCAGCAGGGAACCGTGTGCGTTAATGCAGCCTAGCCGAGGCATATCGAGAATTTCTTGGGAAAGAATCTGACCATAGGCCACCACCACAAAGGCATCTGCCTGACTGGTTCTCAGCTTTTCCAGGGTTTCGGCATCTCGCTTGACACTGCGAGGTTGCCAGACCGGAAGCTGATGCTCAACCGCTAATGCTTTGACTGGAGAGGGAATCAGGTCGTTACCTCGGCCCCGTCGTTTGTCAGGCTGAGTCACCACTGCCAGTAACTCAAACTCTGGCTGAGTTTGCAATCGCTCTAAACTGGGCACCGCAAACTGAGGAGTACCAAAAAAAATAATTCGCATGAGCCAGGGTCAACAATAGGGATGCCGAGGAAATCGGGTTTGAAATCACTTTATTCCGAAAATTTTGTAGATTAATCGCGAACAACCCTGATTAACGCCTCAGAGCGCTGAAGTACTTTTTCGAGAACGGGCGTTTCTTGGATTTGCGCGGGGTAAAACTGAGCAACCGCTATGCCCAACAGCCCAGCAAAACTGCCGCCTACAATCAGCAGCAACAGCCGAAAAATTAGCACCAGGAAAGATCTGCCTCCACCGGGCGATCGCTGAGAAGATTGATGTTCCGTTGCTTGAGCCGTTGAGAGCTTAGTCATATTTCAACCTCATGCACATTCCCTGTTGTGATGCTACCTCAACTCTAGACGAGGCTAAAAGCTGAGATTTAATTTTCTCATCTCTGCGATCGAAATTGCACCTTGTTACTCATTCCTGACCCCACTACAAATTTCACTTAGCAACATTACATCTGTTAAAGAGTTTGGAGAATTCATGCATTCGCGAGCCTTACAGTTGCTATACATAGATCAAGAAAAGATAGGACGAGAAAAGCCTCATGTTGGTTCGGGTGTCGCATCTCACCACAAATCCGTCACCCAGAGACTTAACTTAATGCACCCCATCAAATTTTGCTTAGGATGGCTGTTCGCCCGAACATCATCTCGATTGGCTACCGTTTTGTTACTGGTGTTTCTATTAGGCTGCCGCTCCGTCTTAGCTAGCCCTGAAGCTGTTCCGGCGGCTGGGTCGCCAGTTTCTCCCCCTGTTCCTGAAAATTCTGTCTCTGAAAGTCCTATGGCGGAGCCGTTAGTGCAACTCGACCCACTTAACAGTCCTTATCCAGTTCCCTGGAATTGGGTTTTAGCAACTCTAGCTGAAATGAGTCGCTCGAATACCTCGATCATGCGCTATTACCGCAGCCAGTCACTCATTTCTCCTGATGGTGAATATGCGGCATACAGTCGCATCCAGATGCAGGTTTCTCCTGAGTTTACTCAAAGTCGAGTCAGCAGCGTTTTGTTTCTAGAGAATCTGAGAACTGGAGATCTGCAAACGATTACTGCGTCTTCACCCCTGGCAGACAATCCCTTTGGCAATAGAATGCTTGCACCTGTGGAAGTTGAGGCAGGGGCGATCGCCATCCTGATTCCGGTTGCCTGGTCAGAAACGGGCGATCGCATCCTGGCACGAGAATTTGAATCGCTGTTTGGTTCTGACATAGCCTCTGACTACGCCGTTGTTTGGGATCGGCAGCAAAACCGCACCTACACCGTTGCTCCGACTCGCGTTCAGTACACAAACGCAGTTTTGCTAGGCTGGAGCCAAACTCATCCCGGTCGCGTACTGTTTCAAGCAGGCAACCTGGGCGACACACAAACGATGCTATGGGCAGTAGATTTCAGCGGCAGCACCACCGCCGCCATCGAAGATCAGCCCGTTATTTTTGGACGAATGGTAAACAATGTCTGGGCTGGACCTCAAGCACATCGATAAGGCTTTCTGGTTTAAAAAGGTTTAGAGGGGCACAAGTTGTGCCTGCTTTATGTCAGCAGGGAAACAAAGCTCTCTAAAGGTGATGCATCGGCCGCGGGCCTTCCATTCCAGGGACTAACTTCAATTACACCGTCAGGTCTAAACACAACTCGAAACTGACCAATAGGTTCCTGACCAGGATCATCTGCATCAACCGGGTTGTATCTCAAATCTGCTAAAGGTGTTTGGTCAAAGTAGATGATAGCAGCCTCGTTGACCTGTTTGACTCCCAAGATGTCACCATTTTCAGCAACTCCAACTCGGTAAACTAGCTCCTCATCAAAGCCAGCATCCCGATCAGTCCAGGCAGAATCAAGCTGATCTCGTAGCTGCAAGGTCATTTCATCTAACTGTGCAGGATCAGAAATCTCAGGAGCCGTATTGAGCAGCGCTTCTAAATCTTCGGTAGATACAGATTCACTAGCTTCTGTTATGTCGGAGGTGTTATCAGACGACTCCGTTGCAGGGTCAACCCGTTCAGAATCGGACAGTTCAAGCTCCTCACTAGCCGCTGTCGGGCTTGGCGAATTGTCGGGAGTTACAGTTGGCGGTGACTCAACTTCTTCAGAGTTGGAGGTTGCGGCCGGAGAGACTTCCGTAGACTGCTCTGTGGTGGGTTCCTGTTCCGCTGGTCGTCTTTCTGGCACGGGTACAAAGAATAGGGCGATCGCCGCCACCGCCAGCCCAGAAACGCCCAGAGCCACAGGCATTGCCCGCTTCGTAATGGGTTCCTGCGACGCAACATACCGCTTGGAAACGGGGACTAGATTAAGTGATAGATCTGGTAGCGTTTGACCATCTGCAAAAAACTGGTCGATCGCCTCAACCAGATCAAACAGTTGAACTGTCATTAGATCAATCTGAATGGAAGTTTCAGAACCATGAGGCTGACTGCCATTGTTAGATTCTGACTGAACGGTTAATCGATGTCGGTTCTGGTCGATCCGCTGTAAATGCACCAAATCTGGCCTTCCAGCAGCATGGGAAGGGTGAGGCACACCACTCAAAAATTCTTGAGCATAGTTACTGACAGCCGTAACCAGACTTTCAAAAAATTCTCTGCCGCCCACCAGTGGCTTTTCAGCATGGGCAAAGTGGCATTCTGCGCTAACTAGCTTAGAAACTAGAGGGCGACCTGTTGGGGCGTTGGCGATCGCTTCATCTGGCCATCCTTCAAGCACAAGCTTACAGTTGGGTAAACTATATTGGCGCTGAATCGTCATGCCACATCTCCATCAAACAAACTGCTCCAGAGCCGCTGCGTTCCACCCGTTCCTGTACAAAATAGAAGCTGACCTAGAAGCTTCAGCGCCAACTCATTTAGTTTTTCGTCGGTGCTGTAAGCGATTACCCCAGCCCGTTTAGGATTCATCCGAGAGCGAAAGTGCGCCCTAAACCGCTCTAGGTATTCAGACAGACGAAAATGATGATCGGAGGAAAGTTGCTTTTCCTGGAGCTGCTGATAAGCCAAAAGCAACTGACGAATCAAAACAGTCAGTCGTCGCGCCAAATGACAGGCAATTAGGGCTAATGCTTTTGCTTCCGTCAAAGTCAGCGGGCGACGCTGGCTATTGCGCCTCAATGGGTTGGTGCTGCGTAGCCGCCAAAGAGAAACTCGATTTTTCACAATTTCCTGTAGCTCAAGCTCCTTAGCAGCCATGAGCAGAGCTTCAGAACCACCGAGGTCTAGCGCCTCGATCGCCAGGATAATGAGGTCAATTTGCAACCGCGCCCGACGAGGACAAACCTCATCCAACACAGGAGGGTTGGGTAACGAATCCAGAATCATAGGAGGTGATTGGGCGGGTGGACTATGTACTTTCATTACCCTCACGGAGATGTTCAGCAGAATTCTATCAAACTACGATCTACCTATTCCTGGATTCAGACCTGGGAGTGTTCAGTCCGGTCACAAATTTCTGATAGTAACACTTTTCATCCAAGAATTGCAGTTTACCGGGCTGTAATCACAGCAAGTTAGACATCAAGATACCCAAAAGCCAGATTTGCAACACCAACTCAAAGACCTATTTGGGAGTTAAGCGTCAACCTGCACACCCCGCCAAAATGCCACATAACCCTCAATGTTTTTAGCGGCATCTTTAGCAGCGGGATAGTACCATGCAGCGTCTTTGTTAACTTGCCCGTTCACCTCAATGTTGTAGTAGCTTGCAAGACCTTTCCAGGGGCAGGTAGTGTGCGTGTTGCTGGGTGTGAAATATTCTGAATTAATCGAGTCAGGCGGAAAGTACTGGTTTCCCTCGACGACTTCACACCGATCGCTTTCTGCTAAAACGGCACCATTCCAAACTGCTTTGGGCATATAAATTCTCCTAATGACTACTCTGGACATCCTAATCTAGTTCCGCTGTCCGTCAACCTAACGGACGGATGGCGTTCTGTCCTTCCCAGTTGACTATTCTAGCGCTGCGAGAAGTAGGGTAGTTTATAAAAATCGCAATTTCTTTGAAGACTTCAACGGCACTTTACGGAGCTAGTCACGATGAATCGCCCCACCCACTCCGGTTCTACACTCGCCTCTCATATCGCTGCACCGTCTGGTTCTAATCGTATTTCTGAAAGTCGTCCCAACGACTTTAGTTCTGCCCAGTCAATTCCTGAAATTTGGGCGATCGCTGCTCAGCGGAAAACCGTATCCAACCTCATTGCGCTTCGTGATCCTCATGCAAAACCAGAGGTAATCGTTACCTACGCAGAACTATGGCAGCAGATTCAGCAGTTTGCCGCTGGATTACAGGCTTTGGGATTTCGGGAAGGGGAACACATTGCTCTATTCTCAGACAATAGTCCCCGCTGGCTAATTGCCGATCAGGGAATGATGACGGCTGGCATTGTTAACGTAGTGCGTAGCGCTCAGGCAGACCGGGATGAACTGCTGTTCATCCTTTCCGATAGCGACAGTGTGGCGATCGCCGTTCAAGACCAGGCTACTCTAGAAAAGCTATACTCTGACATCGATCCTGGCAAGATTCGACTAGCAATCATACTGTCTGATGAAGTGATGGAGGGGGGCGATCGCCTCAAAACTCTAACTTTTTCCCAAATTCTAAAATTAGGAGCCAAACATCCCCTCCAGCCAGTCAATACGAATCGAGATACCCTGGCTACCCTGATGTATACCTCTGGAACTTCAGGCACACCCAAAGGAGTAATGCTAACTCAGGGCAACCTGCTGTCTCAAGTCACCAACGCCGGAGCCGTAGCTCAACCTCAGCCGGGAGAACGAGTTCTTAGCATTCTCCCAATCTGGCACTGCTACGAACGTTCTTTTGAATATTTCATCTTCTCCTTTGGTTGCACTCAGATTTACACCAACATTCGCCAGGTAAAGCGAGACTTAAAAGAATTCAAACCCCACTACATGGTCGGTGTTCCTCGACTATGGGAATCGATCTACGAAGGAGTACAAAAACAATGTCGAGAGCAACCTGCCAATAAACAGCAGCTTGTCAATTTCTTTCTAAAAACTAGTCAGCACTACATCGATAGCCGCCGCACTCTCCAAAAGCTAGATTTGGAAAACCTCAACCCATCCGCCGCAGAGCGATTTTCAGCAGGGTTAAAGCTACCTTTCCTGGCACTGCTACATCAATTGGGAAACAAATTGGTCTACCAGAAAATTCGAGAAGGTGTAGGTGGCCACCTTAAGTTTGTGGTCAGCGGTGGCGGTTCGATCGCCATGCACCTGGAAAACTTCTTTGAAATTGTTGGAATAGAGATTTTGGGTGGCTATGGTCTCACGGAAACTTCCCCCATTACCCATGTCCGCCGTCCCTGGCGCAACATTCGAGGCGCTGACGGACAGCCAATTCCCCAAACCGAAGCCCGAATCGTTGATCCAGAAACCCGTCAACCTCTTTCTGCCGGACAGCAGGGACTTGTGCTAATTCGGGGCGCTCAGGTGATGCAGGGCTATTACAAAAATCCTCAGGCAACGGTCAAGGCGATTGACTCAGAAGGTTGGTTTGACACAGGCGACTTGGGTTTAGTCACTGTTGAGGATGACCTGGTAATTACGGGACGCGCCAAAGATACGATCGTGCTTACGAATGGTGAAAACATTGAGCCTCAACCCATTGAAGATGCTTGCTTGCGAAGTCCTTACATTGACCAGATCATGCTGGTAGGGCAAGATCAGCGATCGCTCGGTGCCCTAATCGTTCCTAATCTAGAAGCACTAGAAAAATGGGCGATCGCTCAAAACTTTCAACTTCAGCTTCCCAATCAGGAAAATACCGCATCCCTTGATGCAACTCAAGTCACGCTTGACAGCAAACAGGTTCAAGATCTGTATCGACAGGAATTAACTCGTGAGGTTAAAAATCGCCCCGGATATCGTCCAGACGATCGCATTGGACCCTTCCGTCTAATTACAGAATCCTTTTCAATTGAGCATGGCACCATGACTCAGACGCTCAAAATTCGTAGACCCGTTGTGATGGAACGCTATCGCGATATGATTGACGGGATGTTTGTCTAACTGCTTAGCTATGCTAGTCAAGCGTAGCTTGGCTCCGCTAATATCATCGTCGGTGTCTCTAATCATTGAGTTGTTTCCCTAAATTGTTTCCTTGACTTAAAGCTCATGGATGTTTCCAAATCTCATCTGCTTCTAAAACGAGTTGTCAACGTAAAAGCCCTCGTCACGCCACTCTGGAAAGAGGGAATGCAGCAACAACTACAGTCCCAAATAAACCAGTTAGATGGTCAACTGCAACAGCTAGAAAGTCAGGGGCAGCGGATGACGGCTGAGCTACAAAAACAAACTTCTCAGCCCGCTGATCCGGCGATCGCTCAACAAATCGGCAACATTCAAGTCCAGGTAAATCAGAAGAAGAGCGAACTTTTAGAGCAAAAAACCGAATTCTTCAGCAACTTCAGCAGGTACAGCTTGCAGAACTCGACAAAGAAGTGCTGCAACTCCAGGTCGAAGGCTTCTTCCGCGTAGAAATTGGAGACAACCTATTTGACAAAATGCGCGTAGAAATACTTTTACGGGATGGAGTTGTGCAGGAAATTCGAGGTGATGCCTAGTTACACGTCTGTCCAATATTCAGATCCGTTGACCGCCCAGATCAAGCTACAATTCGATCCTGCCGTCCGTATTGTTTTAGTCGTCGCAAAAGCTACTCATGATTCACGAAGTTTTCATGCCCGCCCTCAGTTCCACCATGACAGAAGGCAAGATTGTCTCCTGGGTCAAGTCACCCGGAGACAAAATTGAGAAGGGTGAAACGGTAGTCATTGTTGAGTCCGACAAAGCAGATATGGATGTAGAATCCTTCTATGAAGGCTACCTCGCAACGATCGTCGTACCCGCAGGGGAAGTCGCTCCCGTAGGAGAAGCGATCGCCCTCGTTGCCGAAACCGAAGCCGAAATTGAAACTGCGAAACAACAGGCTGCTAGCAAAACCGAGAGTACCCCAGCTCTCACAGCGACTTCGGAGCAGACTATGCCAGTGGCGATCGCTGTTCAGCCCGAAACTGAGCAAAACGGCTCCTCCAAGACTGGCAACAGCCGAATCATCGCATCTCCTCGCGCCCGCAAACTAGCCAAAGAGTTAAGAATTGATCTAGATACTCTCAAAGGCAGCGGTCCTCATGGTCGAATCGTATCAGAAGATGTCGAAGCAGCAGTTGGAAAAGCAAACCACCCCCCTGTTCTCCCTGCGACTCCAATTATTGCACCAGTAATCCAAACATCTGCCTCTGGTGCCCCCGTTACTGCGAAGGCTGCAACTGTTTTCACTACTCCCACAGCATCTAGTCAGGCTGTACCACTGAATACTCTACAGAATGCAGTAGTGCGAAATATGGTCGCAAGCCTTCAAATTCCAACTTATAGGGTTGGTTATACAATCACCACAGACAATCTGGATAAACTCTACAAACAAATCAAATCAAAAGGCGTAACTATGACTGCGCTGCTAGCCAAAGCAGTTGCAGCAACTTTATTGAAACACCCCTTGTTGAATGCTTGTTACACCGACCAGGGTATTCAGTACAAATCTGACATCAATATTGCAGTAGCCGTCGCAATGGATGATGGTGGACTCATCACTCCTGTACTCAAGAATGCAGATCAGATTGACATTTACTCCCTCTCCCGTATTTGGAAAGATTTAGTCAATCGCTCCAGAGCCAAGCAGTTACAGCCTGATGAATACAGTTCTGGTAGCTTTACGCTGTCAAATTTAGGGATGTTTGGAGTCGATCGCTTCGATGCAATACTTCCACCCGGACAGGGTTCTATTTTGGCGATTGGAGCGTCGCGCCCTCAAGTCGTTGCAACCAGAGACAGTTTACTAGGTGTACGTCAACAAATGCAGGTGAATATTACCTGTGACCACAGAATCATATACGGCGCTCACGCAGCAGCTTTTCTCCAAGACCTAGCAAAACTAATCGAAACCGATCCGCAATTTCTGACACTTTAAAGTTTACACAGCAACATAAACCTCACAGACCTGAGTATGAAACGTGATGCTTCACACTCAGGTTCTTTTATAGCACTAAATTCTCTACTCGCCTATTTCCGCTTGTGAACTGTGCTGGTCAGTATCACCATCACGAACAATATCAAGATCAATATCTAACACAGTCATTTCTAGCCCTGCGCGTGGAATGTTGCCGTTGCTGGAAATAAAA
The DNA here is from genome assembly GCA_012031415.1 of Leptolyngbyaceae cyanobacterium SM1_4_3. Classification (GTDB taxonomy): domain Bacteria; phylum Cyanobacteriota; class Cyanobacteriia; order Elainellales; family Elainellaceae; genus JAAUTN01. The sequence continues at coordinate 12,887 of JAAUTN010000185.1, forward strand.
GGATTTGGCTCAATACTGCCAGTACAAATAATCAAAGATCCCTTCTTGAGGTATGGAAGTTTACGCCATGCAGCAGATCGTTCCCAAATGCTTAAAGAAACTGTGAACGATTCTTCACGGTTTCGAGGTTTACGAACATAAACCGTGCCCTGAGCAACCTTAGCTTTTTCACCATTGCGAAGATCGACTGTTTTTACCTGAGCGTCTGCGGCCAGATTTCCGCTAACTATCCATTTGTTTAACCCTGCGCTAGCCATAAAGCCTCCTGATATGTTTATACTTGCAGGATTCCCTAAATAGACTAGAGATAACACAAAAAAGCGCGAATCTTCTTCAATGATTGAAGGAGATTCGCGCTTTCATTGATAGCCTGGCGCCGAGCTATTTTAGCGGGAGGCAACCCTCCGACTATCTTTGCCGCAGCGATGTTTCACGACCGAGTTCGGGATGGGTTCGGGGTGGTTCCATTGCGCCATAGGCACCA
>JAAUTN010000022.1 GCA_012031415.1 Leptolyngbyaceae cyanobacterium SM1_4_3
CTCAATCCTTTCCAACTACAGGCGGAGAATCCGATGCCCTGGACATTATCACCAGTTCGCTGGAATTGTCCCGTGCCACGGTGGAGTCCTGGAACACGGTCTGGCTAGTAACGCTAGACCCGCTTGCGTCTGGACTCTGGATTGGGCTGATCCAATTGGGCATTACCCTGGGAGCTGCCAGCATTCTGTTTATTGCGATGACTACAGGTAAAGACATTATCGATAAGCAGTCCTGGTCAGAGCTAGCTTCAATCTTCGTTTGGCCGTTGGTGATTATGATTTTCCTGGGTGCGAATGGCAATGTCCTGGCGGGTACGATCAAGTTTATCCGAGGCTTTTCTTATACGCAGGTACAGAATGTATTGCAACTTCAGGTGGGTGAACTGACGTTTCGGGATGCCATTTCTAATGTGACGATCACCGGCATTGCCAAACAACAGCTTGAAAGTCTTTATAGCGAATGTCAGGGTAAGGTTGGCACTGAACTGGTGGAATGCTGGAACTCAAAGCAAGAGCAGGCACAAGCGATCGTGGCTGAAGCAGAACGACAAGCGCGATCGCCCCTGGAGCCGTTACGTGCCTTTGGTCAGGCGTTGTGGAATGCATCATTGCCCGGTCAAATCAGCACAGCCGTGCGATTAACAACTGACCCTGGTAGCGTATTCCGAGACACTGCAATTCCCATCATCCGGTTTATTCTCTACGCTTTGCAATGGGGATTCGTCAATATTCTGGAAGCGGCACTATTGCTAACGGCGCTGTTTGCACCGATCGCGATCGGACTCTCGCTTTTACCGCTGCAAGGTCGCCCGATCTGGGCATGGCTAACTGGATTTATCACTCTGTTCGGGATTCAACTGGGTTACAACATTGTGGTTGGCTTAACCGCCGTTGTGCTCGTTAAGTCTGGGGCAGAACTGGTGTCGGATGTGGCATTTCTCTTTTTCCTCAGCATCTTTGCACCGGGACTAGCGGTTCTGGTTGCGGGTGGCGGAGGCTTTGCACTTTACAACGGCATTTCATCCAATGTGAAAAGTTTGATCGACATTTTTAGTAATGCGATCGGTACAGTCACCAGCATTGCGCTGATACGCCGGGGGTAGCTATGCAGATTAAACGACTTCAAGCTCCACTCTTACCAGAGGCAAAAAACTTGCTGGCAGTGTGTTTTATCTGCCTGACTGTCTTCAACAGCTTGATTTTTGTCTTAACGCTATTCACTGCCTTTCGAGTGAACCGCATTGCCGAACGGAAGACAACCTTTGCTCAGTTGGTGAATGGTGAAACGATTTATGTCTCGGAGCAAGAGCGTCACTGGCGCTATCCATCGGTGATCCAGAAAGTCGTCAGTGATTGGACGACCCTAACCTTCAACTGGGATGAAAAGATTCCTGGCACGAATGAACCCGATCAGGGGGTTCGAGTTGGTAATAACAAACGAATTCCGACCAATGCCTGGTTTGCTTCTCTGCTGCTGGAATCGGAGTTTGCCAAAGCTTCTCTGCCCAAGGTTGCGGAACTGGTTCCTCCGGCGCTTTTTTCAGGGCAGATTCGTAGCACGACGATCGTTTCCTACCTATCGGAACCGAGAGAAATTCGACCCGGAGAATGGGAAGTGGATCTGGTGGCAACGCGGGTGTTGATCGATCGAACGACGGGTAAGGATGAGCGAATTCCTTTCAATCGCACGTTTACGTTGCAGGCGGTTGAAGTGCCGCGATCGCCCCTCGGAGCCGATGCGCCTCTGGTAGAACGCAAAATCTACGAAATGCGTGCTGCGGGATTGCAAATCACCCGAATTGTCGAGTTTAACCCCCAGCAACAGCGGTAGTGCAGCGAGGATGATTATGACGAATGCGAATCGGCAGTTTGAATCCCATGAGTTTGATGAAGTGTCTCAGACACTTTCAAATGCTACTCAGCATCCAAATGGGAATGGTAAAACATCTACAGCTCCTATCCTTACTGAGTTGCAGGATGATGACCTGACCCCAGAAGAGGAACAGCAACTAGCGGGTTTTAATCCCGCAACTCCGCAGTTAATTTCAGAAGAATATCGGCTGAAGCAAGACCAGGAAGGTGCAGTAGAGCGTCCACTGGCGGAACGTGCCAGCATTCGATTAGGTTCAGTGGTGGCAGTGGTTGGAACAGTGATGGGAGCCGGAGCCTTCTTGTGGTTTGGCTTCCTTCAACCCCGCCCACCAGCCCGACAAGTTACTCAGTCGCCAACCCCAACCCCGACAACGCCTCCAACGTTTGATGAGACGGCTGAACTAAAAAGTCGTTTGGCATTTCAGGATCAACAGCAACAACTCCAGCCTGAATCTGCTGCTAGACCTCAATCTCCAGTCCCATCCAGACCTGTGGCTTCGAGATCAACGGCTCCAGTGCCGACTCCGGCTGCGGTATCTCCTCCTATCACAGCCTCTCGACCAGACCCAGTGATTGTAAGGCCACCTGTTACTCCACCAGAGAGGATTCAGCCTGTCGAAAGGGTCGATCCGTTTCAGCGCTGGGCACAACTGGCAAATGTTGGACAACTACGAGTGAGTCCCGGTGTAATGGAGCCTTCGAGAACAGCTTCCAATGATCGACCTGGTGCTCAGTCTAATCCATCTCCATTAGCGACTCAGCAAAACCCGGTTATTCCCGTAGTCTCTATTGGTAGGACAGAAACAGAATCATCAAGCCTGACAACTAGTTCTGATATGGTTCCTAACCCCTTTGGGGTGGCTCCGCCTACAGAATTGCGTTCCACGTTTAGTGCTGACATGACTCCTGGCATGATTGGCATTCTGAACCGTACTCCAGCAAGCCAACTTGATCAGCGCACCGGCAGCTTAAGCGAAGTCGCACTCGGAACATCCACCAGGGCTAAGGTTATTCTGCCAATGGTTTGGGATGAAGGCGGCAGTAATTCAACGGGTGGTACAGCGTCTGCCCAAGAAAATCGCTTTGCCGTAGAGTTGGTTGAAGATATGAAAGCCACCAATGGCACAGTGGCACTCCCTGCGGGTACGGTTTTGGTGATTCGTACCAGCGCTGTAGGGCGAGGTAATAATTTAGTATCGGCAAGTGCGATCGCCATTGTGTATCGCGATCGCCTTGGTCAAATTCGTCAGCAAACCTTACCACCTGACAGCCTTCAGATTCGGGGGCAAGACAATCGACCATTAATAGCCCAAAAGCTCAATGATGTGGGACCTGATATCGCTCGCCAAGATCTGTTAACAGGGTTACTCAGCAGCCTGGGTCGGGTGGGAACGATTATCAATCAACCGCGTACCCAGTCCAGCACCACCACATCGGCAGGTAACTTTAATCAAAGCGTGATCACTTCGAGTGCTGAACCTCAGATTTGGGCAGCCGCATTGGAAGGTTTCTTCAATCCTATTGCTGAACGGATATCCCGCCGCTCTGATCAAACGATGCAAGAACTCTTGCAACGACCCAATGTGCAGTTTGTTCCTGAAGGAACCGAAGTTTCTGTGGTGGTCAATAGCTTTTTGAGGGTAGACCGATGAGACGATTGCCTGCTCTGACCTTAGTTAGCACAGCATTATTGATTGGTTTGGTATCTCCTGGGCTGTCCGTTCAGGCACAAACATCAGCCTATCAGGTTGTCGATCGCAACAGAGCGACCACCAGTGCGGTTCAAGTTCAAGTGGCTCCTGGACGGGCAACCTTGATTAGTTTTAGCCAGACCGATGAAACGATCGCCTATATTCTGCTGGCAGATGCTTCACGGGTAGTCTACAGCACGGATGCTGAGCTAGAGACTGGGCGGGCAAAGACTGTTTTCTTGAGAGTGATTCAACCGCTTCGCTTTCCGGGAGCGACCACTGCGCCTGTAACCAACCTGATGGTGCAAACGGTAGATGCTAGAGGGCAGAATCGGCTCTACACGTTTGATATTGTTCATAACAGCAATCCGCGTTATGTTGGTGTTCAGATTTTGCCTGCGATCGCCCGTTCACAAGCTTCTCCCGCTGTTGGCAACCTTAACTTGACCCCTGACAGAATTCAAACCGGGTTAAGCATTGCCATTATGCGAGGCTACACGTCGATTGATGATCCTATTGTTGCTAAAGTCCGTCAGCTTCTAGAATTGATGCGAACTGAAAATATGACAGTTTCGGAGGCAGCCCACTCAGTCGGGGTTCCATTGGAGGTACTTGCAGAACTGGGACAGCTTGCCCAGGAAGGTCAACCTTCTTTGCCCATTCGGGAAACTTCAACATTAAAAACTGTATTTTAGGCAAGCTTTCGATAATCGCTTCCACAAAGACTTGCTGAAGGTATTCGTGAATCAACTTCCACGATGATTTTATTTTATCTAAAATTTTAAGAGCTATCAAAAGTAAAAATAGATACTCGTCATCTGAGAATTTGTTTAGAGTGATAGGCGACATGCAATTTGCCCTTGCTCAGAGGAAGGTTCTTAGGTGAGTATTGTTGGTCATGGAATCGATATTGTTGAGATTGCTAGATTCAAAGCAACCTTGGATAGAAAGCAGAGCCAGTTCGAGTCTCAATGCTTCACAGCCTTGGAATGTCAAATTGCAGATGAGGCAGGTGTGAATCGCGTTGCCTGTCTTGCAGGTCGGTTTGCTGCTAAGGAAGCAGTACTCAAAGCTCTAGGGACGGGATGGAGCCAAGGTATTGCATGGACAGACGTGGAAATCCAGAGACTAGAGACCGGATGCCCAAGTGTGGCGTTATACGCAAAAGCTAAGGAAATAGCTAATCAGCTTGGTATTGATACATGGCTTATAAGTATCAGCCATGAAGAGTCCTATGCAGTGGCAAGCGCGATCGCTGTCGGCTCCAATTTAGTGTCGTAGGTATTCTCCTGCGCTGAATACCAAATTCGACTTTGGGTTGACACCTGACGTTCAAATTGGTAAGATTATCTTACCAAATACAAAAATAAATGTTACCATTAATGAAGTGAGCCAATTGTGTATATGTTCAGAGCAGTAAGATTTTATTTCCAAATTTGGTACGTTTGTATTACAATAATGGAAGCCAGATAATGAATCTAGAAACAGTAAAGTCTGCTCTTATAGGTGTCGTTAAGGACATTCAACGATTCGGTGGACATGATGAATCTAAAGTTTCAGGAGGTGTATATCCTGTGAAGGATCTCCCAAGCTTCGATAGCCAGATCTGTATCGAGGCAATGAGTATGCTCTCCAGTTCGTTAGGTATAGAAATTCCGCTTGATAGGAATATTTTTGCTACTGAGGATAAGAAACGACTGCTGACAATAGATGAAGCATCGGTTGTAGTCTATGAAGGATTGAGTAAAGGAGAAAAATGATGTCTGAAACACCCGATGTCAGGGCAACCATTGCAGAACGAATTCGTAAGGCAAGAGAGATGGCAGGGCTGTCCCAAGGACAAGCAGCTAAAATGCTTGGACTTCATCGACCTTCAATCACAGAAGCAGAAGCTGGTAATCGAAAGGTGTCTGCTGAGGAGATTACTAAGTTTGCAGAGCTATACAAGGTAGACATGTCTTGGTTATTGGGTGAGGGTGAAGATCAAATAGATCCCAATGACAGTAAACTCCTACTTGCAGCGCGGAATATGAAAAAACTCAAACCGGAAGAACTCGATGTGGTTTTAGCAGTTATAGCTTCCATCCGTGGTGGGAGAAAATAGTTATGGAGTCGCGGGAAATTCTGGCTGGACAGGCGCTCAATAAAGCTTTGGAAATAAGGAGAAAATTGAACATTCAAGCAAATTTTCCACTTGATATTTATAGCGCTTGTGAGCAATTAGACATAACAGTTCAATTTGTTGCTATTCCTAGTGGTGAAGGAATGTATTGGCATGAGGATGGTGAAGCAAGAATATTGGTTTCGGCTCATCGCCCTCTTCCACGCAAGGTCTTCACATGTGGGCATGAACTAGGACATCACCTTTTTGATCATGGTTCCACAATAGACGAATTAGAAGAATCTATAAGAAGGAGTCGGTTTGATCCTAAAGAATTCTTAGTTGATTGTTTCTCCGGTTTTTTTCTGATGCCTAAACTAGCTGTTCAGAGTGCATTTAGCTCCCGGAATTGGACTCCAGCAACGGCTACGCCACTCCAAGTGTTTACTATTGCTTGCAGCTTTGGTGTTGGATATAGCACTCTAATTGATCATATGACTTACGCTCTTAAACTGATCACAGAGACTAAGGCTAAAGAATTGAAAAAATCCAGTCCCAAAAACATTCGTCAAGGGCTGTTTGGAGAGCTATCGACTAATCCTCTTATGGTTGTAGATGAGCAATGGCTACTTAAGACAGTTGATGTTGAAGTTGGCTACCAGATTTTATTACCCAAAACGGTGCAAATAGAGGGTGATATCGTTAGCTTTCAAACAGATACCAAATATGGAAGACTTTTTCAAGCTGATCATTCGGGGCTTGCGCGTGCTTATTGTCCTGGAATGAATTGGGCAGTCAACATTAGAGTATCTCGATTTGAATATGTAGGTCTCAGTGCATATCGACATTTTGGAGAATGTGATGATGAGTAGCAATCCACCATTAGTTATTGAATCGACGAATCTTTCATATGCTTGGAGAGATCTATTTCTGCGGATTCTTGAAGGATCTGGTAAAGAAATCTCTAGCCTAATAGTTAGTCTGTCCGGATTCAACAGTGGTGTTCCCAATGAAGATTCAAATATTCGAGAAGCTTTAGATCAGTGCCTTTTGGCTACCGAAAAGCAACCAATCCATACAGTTGCTAATACAATATTTCCGGAAAATCTTTGGCGATTGTACAAGAATGATCGGAGACAATTCTTTGAGAGATATATTGATAACCTTCCTAGGATTAAAGCTTTAGCACCACACAAGAACTGCAAAGGTCTTTACTTTGAGCGTCTCACAGCATTCGGTTGTGATGTTGCCAATGGAAACCAGCTTGAGCATATTATTTCAAGTTATAACTCGAACAAGAGTGTCAGGCGTACAATGCTTCAGGCATCTATTTTTGATCCAGATCGAGATCATACCTCTTCCGCCCAACTCGGCTTTCCTTGCCTTCAGCACTTGCAATTTATACCTGACAACCGCAACAAAACACTTTCTGTTAATGCCTTCTATGCGACTCAGCAGATTTTTGAGAAAGCGTATGGCAATTATCTAGGAATTTGCAGACTAAGTCACTTTATGGCTTATGAAATGAATCTTTCTCTGGACAGGGTAAATTTTTATATTGGAGTTGCTAAGTTTGACACTCTTCCAAAGAGTACGCAAGAGATTGTAGAGCTACAGAAAAAGATTCAACAAGTGCTAAACCCCCTCCATGGAAACCTAAAAGATAGGAATTAGACGATGCCGAAAAAGAAATTCAAGCAGGGCAAACTTATTATCTTTGAGGGACCAGATGGAGTAGGAAAAACAACAATCTCCCAAAAGCTCGCAGAGTATCTCAATGCTAATGGTGAAACTTGTAAATTAATGACTTTTCCAGGAAAGGAGCTAGGAACGCTTGGCGCATTGATTTATGAACTTCATCATGATTCATTGCGATACGGAGTTGAAACATTTACACCTACAAGTAAACAGGTTCTTCATATTGCTGCTCACCTAGACACGATTGAGCGTTGTATTTTGCCGGCCTTAGAAACAGGTTTTCATGTTGTGCTTGACCGATTTTGGTGGTCTACCTGGGTTTATGGTCTGACTTCTAGTGTTAATCGCCAAGTTCTCGAAAAGATGATTGATCTTGAGAAATCATACTGGGGAGATGTTAAACCAGAAGTTGCTATTTTGCTACGTAGAGATACTCCAATTAATCGTGAAGTATCCCTTCAAGACTGGAGAAAGTTAAGTTACGAATATGATACATTAGCGGCTAAAGAGAAGACTTCCTATCCTGTATCTGTTTTAAGGAATGATACAGATCTAGAAACAACCCTTCAGCAAGTTAGAGAAGTTCTTGAATGTGCGCTGAACTCTCCTGAACCTCTGAACGATCAGCAAGATTCTTTTGAACAGGGGCAATTAGGACTGGATCTGGAGCAAGGGAGAAAAACTAATTTTTTTAACCCGATTGTTATTTCACACATCTTACCTGCAAAACCGACTGTTGTATTTGACACCTATTGGCGCTTTGCTGTTGAGAGACAGAATATTTTCTTCCGTAAGCTTCGTGGGCAGCCTCAGCCTTGGACCGATGATCCTATTCTTGCTACCTTCAAGTTTACTAATGCCTACAGAGCCTCTGATCGGGTAAGTCAGTACTTAATTCGCCATGTAATTTACCGGGATGATCTGCCATCCTCTCTTGAGGAAGTTTTTTTTCGGATAATTCTGTTTAAACTCTTCAACAAGATAGAAACTTGGCAGCTTTTAGAAAAGAGTATTGGAGAAATTATTTATGGCGAATACTCTTTTGATCAATATGACCGAGTGTTGACTCAAGCAATGCAGGCAGGTCAATCAGTTTATTCTGCTGCCTACATTATGCCTTCAGGAGGAAAATCGTTTGGGTACGCTGTAAAACATCGCAACCATTTAAAACTGATTGAGCAGATGATTGCTGATGAATTACCAAAGAAGCTGGCAGATGCCCCCAGTATGCACCAGGCATTTCATCTAATACGCGCTTACCCAACGATCGGTGATTTTCTGGCATACCAGTTTGTGACTGATGTCAACTACAGCGAGATCACCGACTTTAGCGAAATGGATTTTGTAGTTCCGGGACCTGGCGCACTAGATGGAATTCGTAAATGCTTTGCTGACCGAGGAGGACTTAATGAGCCAGAAATCATCAAGTTTATGACCGAACGACAGGAAGCAGAGTTTAAGCGGTTAGGTCTAGACTTTCAATCTCTTTGGGGAAGGCCATTACAACTGATTGATTGCCAAAATCTATTTTGTGAGGTTGATAAGTATTCGCGGGTTTATCATCCAACAGTTGCCGGGATCTCTGGTCGAACCCGAATTAAACAGAAATATACGTCAGTTTCTCAGCCAATTGGTTACTGGTATCCACCTAAATGGAATATCAATCAATTTATCACCAGTAATGATGCTGAATTGAAGGCAGAAGCAGTTACACAGGATCGTACATGCAAATCTAAAAAGTTAAAACAGGAGTGAAAGATGGATTTTTGCGAGTATCAGGAGCAAGCTATCCAGACAGGGCAGGCTCTTCAAAATGCTGACGGCATGGATATTGCAATTCTTGGGGTAGTCGGCGAAATTGGTTCTCTATCAAGTGAGTATAAAAAGCTCTTGCGCGATGGCGAATCTCACCGATTGTTTCCAGAGCGTATTGCAGAGGAACTTGGCGATATTCTCTGGTATCTCGCCGCCTTTGCCAACAAATTTGGATTGGATCTAAATACGATCGCTGAACAGAATCTTGAGAAATGTCGTGATCGCTGGGGTTGGCGCAATGCTCAAAGCAGAGAATGTGTTGCTTTTGCGTTTGACAATGGTTCACCAGAACAGGAACGTCTTCCGAGAGAATTTGAGGTAGAAATTACCGAGCTTGATCAGAATGGTTCAACTAAAATGCAAGCCTTTGTCAATGGGAAGCAGATGGGCAATGATTTGACTGACAATTCTTATGTCAGCGATGGCTATCGCTTTCACGACATTTTTCACTTGTCTTATGCCGCTATTCTTGGGTGGTCTCCTGTTGTTCGCCAAATGCTGGGATGCAAGCGCAAAAGCCATCCCAAAATCGACGAGGTAGAAGATGGAGGTCGAGCAAAAGCTATTGAAGAAGGAATTTCGGCGCTTGTTTTTCGTTACGCTCAAGATCATGAGTTCCTTGAAGGGTTAACAGAACTGGATTATGAGTTGCTGAAAACAGTCAGAAATTTGACCTCCGGTTTAGAAGTATCTCAACGATCACTTAACGATTGGGAAAAAGCAATTTTGGCTGGTTATGAAGTATGGCGGCAGGTGAATCAAAACGGGGGTGGAATAGTCTTGGTCGATCTGAATGCCTGTTCTATTACCTATTGCCCGAGTGGAGTAAAACCAAAATCCAAGACAGCGAAGGCTATAAGTCATCCTACAATTCTTTACTCTAATCAGAAGTGTGGATGAAATAGAGTTTTAACTCGTTAAAGATTTTTTCGGGTGTGATGAGATGAAAAAGCCTTGGCTACCTTTTTCTAGCTACAACTTGTGGTCTTTATTTGCAGCACCTATCGGACAAGAACAGTGGCACTGTGACATGAAGCGCGGTTTTGCAAAAGTCCGCAAAAAGCAACCAGAGGTTACAGCAATCCTCGCAGAAGATACAGCACCTCAAAGAGTTGGTCTGCTGGCACAAAGAGGAATTTATGAGTTTCATCAAAATACTCATCTTCTAAAGAGCGTGGATGGAGTTACAAAAGTAGGGGTTATTTTGCAATTAGATAAAGAGAATCCTGATGTTCAGGCTCGGATGCTCAATATCTTAACCAGCTATTATGAGAACCCCATTCTGTTACAAAGAAGAATTTTTAGCTTAAGTCGCGGTGATGAAGGGTTCCCAGAGCCAATCAAGCTTTACTACGGAAACACAGCATTTAACTTGTTTGCTGCGATCGATTGCATTCTGATCGAACCTGATGGAACGTTACACATCCTAGATTTCAAGACAGGCAAATCCGATTTTGATGAACGACAGGCGTTTGTTTATCTGCTGGCAGCCAGCTATCTGTTTCCCCGTCAACGAGCGATCGCCTCATTCTATAACCTTGAGCTTTGCAAGTGGTCCGAACCCATCATGGCAACTGCCAGCCAATTAAATGCTATTCGCATTGAACTAGCGCGGTTGGCTCAACGACATGAGATGGAGAAAAAGCAGTACCGCAAGAATCCTGCGGAGTTCGATCGCATCTTCCCACCTAACCCTGGTTTTCGATGTCAACACTGCCAATTCAACTCAGTTTGTAAATTTGCTGTTCAGGAGATCTCTGCATGACTGCTGTTACTGCTGCGCCCACACAGGAATTTGTTTTTCTCAGTGAAGTGTTTCCATTGTCGATCGTCCAATCTAACCTTGCCTGTTACGAGGTGATGCCTGAGATCGATCAAGAAACTGGTAATCGCTTGAGCTTTCATCTCTCGCGGAAATTGGAAGATGCTATGGTTGTCTGGCATGAGCGACGATTGTGGGTACTCACTCCAAACCAGCGACCTCAACCGACTCTATCGCGGTGTCAGGCGGTGCTCTCAGCCACGCAGCAAAATATTCCTGACTTGTGTGATCAACCTCTCCAGCTTCAGGGTGATGATGCTAGAAATGCAACACCAACCGTTTTTTCCAAGCTTGCGTTCAGATTTTGAGAATTAAGCAGCCCTTCAAACCTATCCTGATTACGTCAATTGCAGGATTAGCCGTGAATCGCAAAGTTAAATTCTGGGCAGAAACGATCGAGTTTCAAGCAGAAATTCGTCCAGCAGTGACGATAGCCATTCACACTGAAATCGCGTTTTCAGGAAGTTTAGCAGACTTCTACGCCAGCAATGTAACACAGGGAAGCCCAGAAGATGTTTTGATCGGCCTACCCGTTCAGGACTTTGATATGGGTAGCAGCGGCAGCATTGTCCGGTTGATTGGCACCATGCAGGAGCATCGAGATCGCCTTCTGAAACTGGCTGCGGGTGGAATTACACGCCATGCGATTCAAACTGCGCCAGATGATCAGATTGTGGCGGCAATTCAATTTGGCAAGGGGAAAAAATTGTTTCACTATCCACTCTCTGCCCTTCGCCCCTCGATCACGGCTGAAACGGCTGGTCAGTTTGGATTCGACTATAGACAGTTTTTGCGACTCACAAAAATCCCTCACGCAGAGCGACAGCGGTTGCTGACAACCTTCAAGGCGCAAGCACTGGAGGTGTTGCTCAAATACGGCTTTGAAATCGGACGAAGCCTAAACAGTTTGGAGCATCCTGATCTCTTTTGGCAACCAACCATTCCTCTGGATCAAACTCCACTGCTATTCGGTCAAGGAGTAACGGGCGTTCGAGGGCGCATTCTGCACGGGCTGTCAACGGGTGGTGTCTACAATCGTCATCCAAATTTTCATCCTGGCATTATTCGGATTGCTGCTCTTAAACTCTGTGACAGTAGCGTTAATGCTTTCCTAGAAGCGGTTCAGCAACGGTTAAGGCGCTATGGGTTTGAGAGCGAAATTATTGATCGTAAACCGTTATCCATTGTTAATCTAAGTGCTGCTGAAGCAAGAGCCGCATTGGAAAAGGCAGTCAATAAGCTGATCACTGTTCCAGTCGATATTGTGTTGACCTTTTTGCCACAGAGTGATCGCGAAGCTGATGACGATGATGGCGGTAGTCTTTATCATCTTGTTTACTCACTGCTCTTGCGTCGCAACATTGCTAGTCAAGTCATTTATGATGACACGCTAACCCAGGTTGAGCATGGGCAGATCCTTAATCAAGTTGTTCCAGGGGTGTTGGCAAAATTAGGGAATTTGCCTTTCATCCTGGCGGAACCCTTGGAAATTGCGGATTATTTTATTGGATTAGATATCTCGCGATCGCCAAAAGCCAGGCTTGCTGGAACCTTGAATGCCTGTGCCAGTGTTCGACTCTATGGTAAGCAAGGAGAGTTTATTCGCTACGTCTTGGAAGATGCCCTGCTGGAAGGCGAAGAAATTCCTCAGCGGCTGCTAGAACGATTGCTACCAGCGACTCTGGAAGACAAAACAGTTCTAATTTATCGCGATGGACGATTCTGCGGTCAGGAAGTACCCCACTTGTTGGAGCGGGCACGAGCAATTCGAGCAAGATTTATCTTGGTAGAGTGCCGAAAATCTGGCATTCCGAGGCTCTATAACTTAAGCCAGAAAACTTTGGTTGCGCCCTTGCAGGGTCTAGCCTTGCGACTATCTTCTCGTGAAGCTGTACTCGTGACAACTCAAGTCTCTGAGCGAGTAGGATTAGCACGCCCCTTGCGTTTGACCGTTCATGAAGCTGGAGAACCCGCACCTATTGAGCAAGTGGTAGAAACTACACTGAAACTCACGTTGTTGCATCATGGGGCACTAAAAGCACCGCGTTTACCCCTGCCAATTTATGGCGCAGATCGAGTGGCTGGCTTGCGGTTACAAGGTATTTACCCCAGCAGTTTGCTTGAGGGCGATCGTCAGTTCTGGTTGTAAATGTCCTCAAATCCTCTTGTCGAAATGAGAATGTATTTTCTAAGACTCCGTAATCCAGAGGGTTTGACTATCATAAAACTCACCTTGTTGGGTTAACGAATATCCTCCCATCAACAAACCGAGCCACAACTCCACTATCGGCATCCCCAGGGCTTGTTGCAAATCAGGTAGAAGAATTTTTGAACCGAAACGCTGAAGATATTGGGCGATCGCCCTCGACCACTCTTCAACATTCTCCCCATGTGCCAGATCCCGAATTTGCTCCGCCATCTGAGCTTCGTTGAGTGCTTGATCTGCTGCCACTTGATCGACCCAATTCAACAACGCATTCTTCTCGACTTCCCCGACGACTGAACCCTCTTCCTGAACGGATGTTTTCTGCTTGCGGTTGGTAGGATACTGAATTGGCTCTGGTTCTTCAAACAGCTCTGATACATCCAGCGTCAAAGATTGGACGAACAGATCGACACAGTTTTCTAAATTTACCACTGGCTCAGCCGGGTTATGCCGACGCTCCCACCCGGAAATCAAGAGATTTGCCCGTGCGGCATGGACCTCTGAGAGCTGCACCAATACATCCCCTGCGACGGTCAACTGTTCTGTTAAAGATTGATCGGATAGGGTCTGCTCCAACACGTCACAGAGCGATCGCAAATCCGCTGTCTCCGGAAACCGAGATGCCGCCTCCAAAGATTGCCAGAGGTCAAGCTCTAACTGTTGGATTTCCATCACAGCTTGACCTCCGGATAAAGGGGGCAGGGTCGAATTGGGCAGTTTTGGGGATGCAGTTCAACCGAGGAGCGGAAGCGTTCTACCTTGATCCCACTATGCTGCGAAAATACATCCAGAATCCGCACGAGCAAAGTTTTAACCTGCAATTCGGTCAGTCCCAAACAGTGCACGGGTTCAACTTTGGCAACCCGATCGTTCCCCATCCACAGTTCTGCACCCAAAGCATGGAGCGGTGAGTCCTTTGTGACTCGATACCAGTGAACCACAGCAGCAGGCACCGCCGGAGCCAGTACCTCTAATGTCGCTACTCGTACTACCCCAGAAACTTTAGGTTCTGATGATAAAGGTTCAGTTTGCTGTCCGCGTCGTCGTTGTTTGCGGACATGGTTCCGGACTCCCCGGTGGCGATAGTAGGAACGGCGATTATGGCAAACCTTTGGATTCCAGCACCCGTCTCCATCCGATCCATGACGTTGTTGGGCTTCTTGGGAGTCCAGCTTGGAGCAAAGCCGACATTTTTCCTGATCGGGACGTGCCATCACGCACCTCGGAGGGGGGCAAGTAACTCATCGACCCATTGTTGATCAGCCTCCGATAGCTTGGGCGGTGGTACAGGCTGACGATAGTCGATGCGATCGTTGTATCCTGCCCGATCGCACACGCCCTGCACAATTGCCTGTAATTCTATCAGCGGCTCCTCATCTTCGGGTCTTAGCGGCAACGGCACACTGGGAATAGGTTCACGCAAGTCAAAGTCATACAGGTCGGCTTGAGGACGTTGTGCACTACGACTCACAATGAGGCGATAGTCACTCGGCTGCACCTCTCCGATCATCGTCATTGGGATGCCAGCCCGGATCAGATCAATTTCAACTAGATTGGAGAGACTGCCCAAAATTCGCCTGCGCTTGTTTTCATAAGCCGTTCTGCCTTTTCCCTTCTGCTTGTTTTTGGGTGACAGCACCTCAATCACTGTGATGACCGTATCCGTGCCGACTTCGCGAACTTCGAGATAGCGCTCTTTAATGGTGGTTGGCTGGGGCAAGAGAATGGAGCGGGGTTGTTTCTGAGTTAACGTTGCACCCGATTCAACTCGCAGCGGCTCCAATTGATCGATTGACCGAGCCGATAAGACAGCGGCATCTGGAATCCCCACAAGGATTTCTTCTGGCTCTTCTTGATCCTGGTAGGTGCGAGTCTCAACCTCAATGTAGTAGTTGGGGCGCAGTTGGGGCGCTATCGTATCGGCGATCGCCACCATCAGCCGGGTGTGAAACGACGACCAGAAGGCTGGCTGTTCCAGGTAGGGATTCATGCCAGGGAAGGGCGATAGCATCCGTGAAACTCCCACAGTGCAAGGATTTTCATTCAGTATACCCTAACCTCTCTGAACCTAGTCGTAGTTTAGTCGTATAAAAGATATTGTATAAATATTTTACTTAAAATGCCCTAAACTGAAAGAGCCAACTTGAGTTGTGGGGTCATTACTCATGTTTTCAGGCTCAGATGGGCTTCCCTCGATTCGCCTGGTTGCTTCCCAATCTCCAGTACCATCCCGCTCAACGGGACCGACGGATTTGCGTTGGCTCCGAGTCGAGGAGTATTTTCAGGCTCGGTCGCTGGCTGATAACACTCAAAAAGCCTATCGACGTGAATTGAAACGGTTTCTCACCTGGACGGATCGCGCCTGGTCAGATCTCACCCCTCGCCAGATTGCCCAGTTCAAAGCCTATTTGCAGGGGCAAAACCTCTCTCCCAATTCCATTAACCGGGCGTTGACCGCTCTGATGAGTTTCTTTGATTGGTTTCGAGCAGCTTACCCGGAGCAAATTGCCCATGACCCGACGACAGCCGTAGAGATGGAGCGGGTTCCTTTGCCCCCAGCCAGGGACTTATCGGCAATTGAAGTTACGGCGCTATACCTGGCATTGGAGGAACGAGGAGAAACGGAGGTACGCGATCGCGCATTACTAGCCGTACTAGGTCATGGTCTGCGCGCAGAAGAGGTCGTGAATTTGAATGTAGAAGACTACGATGGTGTACGGTTAACGATTCGAGAAGCCAAGGATGACAGTACGGGCACAGTCCCGCTTAGCCGTCAGGCGCGAGAACAGTTGAACACGTATTTAGTTCAGCGTCGCTCTGAGGAGGGAGACTTATCGCCTGATAGCCCCCTGTTTTTGTCTATTGGGCGCAACCGGGTGGGTCAGCGTTTGGGCTATCAAGGGCTATACTACGCAGTTAAAGCTTTGGGTAAAATTGCCGCAGAGCAGGCTCAATTAGCATTAGAGCGGCGGCAAAGAATTGAGCAAGGAGAGCTAGAACCTGATCTGCAGGATAGATGGGGTAGATGGGGACAGTTTAATGAGGGAGAACTCAAACAAATCCTGACTTTGGTGAATGTGCATCCTCACCAGTTACGCCACACCTTTGCGACTGGGCTGCTTTTGCGGGGGGTCGAGAGCCTTCATGCTCGAACACTAACCCGTCATAAATCAGAGGCCAGCTTTAAGCGATATGCCAAGCGAGCACTTAGTGCGGCGGCAGAACGGGCATTCTATCAATCTATTGGTGAAAACGCACCAGAATAAACGAAAAAATCACAACTTTTTTGACAAAATAGAATAACGTTATGGACTAGAGCTATTTCAACCAGTACATTATTGTTATTAAACGTTCTTTGAAAGGTACAACATGATCGTTACTACCGCATCATTTAAGGGCGGTGTGGGCAAGACTACGACAGCTGTTCATGTTGCTGCATTTTTGCAGAAAGATGGCGATACCTTGCTAGTGGATGGTGATCCAAATCGTTCTGCAACTCGTTGGTCTAGGCGGGGAAATGGATTCCCATTTAAAGTTGTGAGTGAGCAGCAAGCAGCAAAGTACGGCAGAAACTTTAAGCACATTGTCATTGACACCCAAGCCCGCCCCGACGAAGAAGATTTGAAAGACTTGGTAGACGGATGCGATATCCTGATTCTTCCCTCTACACCCGATGTTTTGTCATTAGATGCATTAATGCAGACCGTTCATTTAATGAAGGCTTTGGGGTCTGGGCAATATCAAGTTCTACTGACTCGTGTGCCGCCTCCACCTCGGAAAGATGGAGATGATGCTAGGGAAATGCTTTCTGCCGCAGGTTTTCCTTTATTCAAGGGCAGAGTTCGTGAATTAGTGGCATTTCAGAAAGCAGCATTAGAAGGCTTGGTAGTCAGTGATGTTAGCGATCGCCGTGCCAAGCTTGCTTGGAATGACTATGTAGCAATTGGACGGGAGATTTTGAATGGGTAAGTTTAATAAGCTGTTGACCTCACTTCAGGATGAAGAACTGGAACCGCAGGCTCGAAATGGCACAAAGTCTCAAGAGGCACCATCACAAGGTCGCCAGTTTATTCCTCGCGATCGAATTGTGCGAGATGAGAATCAAGTCCGTAAGTATTTTGATGTAGAGAAGCTGAATGGGCTAGCCCAAACGATCGTTGAAGAAGGAATTTAGAGGATCTCGCGGTCTACGAGATTCCCGACCGCCCCGGCTACTATCAACTAGTCTTTGGGGAGCGGCGTTATCGGGCTTCTGGGATTGCGGGACACGAGAAGGTTCCAGTCAGAGTGATCGAAAAGCCAGATGAGAAAAAGCTGCTTAAGCTCCAACTCATTGAGAATAAGCACCACGAGGATCTCAATCCGGTTGAGGAGGTGGAAGGGGCACTGTCTTTGTTGGCAGCAGAACTGGAGAAGCCAGTTGAGGCGGTGATTGCACTGCTCAAACAGATGGATAACGATGTTCGTCGTGCGTCCTATAACGTTATAGGACAGCCTGAGAGTGATGTCGTTATCAAGCTTCTTGAAGGGCTTAACATCAAATGGCGTTCATTTGTGTTGAACCAATTGCCGCTTCTGGGGTTGTCGCCAGATGTTCTTGAGCCGATTCGTCAGGGCAAGATTGAGTACACCAAAGCTCTAGCCATTTCGCGGCTCAAGGATGAGGAGCAGCGCCGAGAAGTGCTTCAAGAGGCGATCGCCCAGAACCTTTCAATTCGAGATATTCGTGATCGCATTAAGCAGATTTCCCAGCCCCAAGAGCCTGCTCCCCAACCCGACGATTTTGTGAAGCGGTTTAGTGCAGTAAACCGTCAATTGAAGAAAACAAAGATTTGGGAGGATCAGCAGAAGCGCGATCGTTTAGAAACGCTGTTGAAAGAGATAGAGACACTGGTTCAATGACCGTGGCTTTTTTAGTTGGTAGAAAGGCAGGTCACTTCCTATGCTTCTGTGACAAAAGTGGTTTAAGTGCCACAATTCGTAGCAAAATGTTTAGTGTTACAAAACACTGAACAGTTCATAGAAATGTCTAAATTTGGCGAGACGCTTCGACAACTTCGGGAGGCACAAAATTTAGGACTACGAGAAACTGCCTCAATGGTAGGAATTTCGCCTACCTATTTGAGTCGAATCGAGCGGGGGAAAGAGCATCCGCCAAAGCCAGAGACTATCAAAGCGATCGCTCGGGTTTTAGCAGCTGACCCAGATGTGCTGTTCCGCTTATGTCCCTCTACTGATCCAGAGATTGTAACGCTGCTCAAATCTAGACCAAAAGTTCTGGAACTCTTGCGACTTGTAATGGAAAAGGACTTAACGGATGAGCAACTGAGCAGTATTGAGCATTTTATTGAGCAGGACTTATCGCGCGAGGGGGCTGAAGGCAGGGACGTGGAAGTGTTGTGTTCAGCAAATCTCTAGGTAAAATTCAGACGCGGCTTTGCAAATATTATGACTTTTAAGGAAAAACAATTAGCGTCGCCCGATGTTGAAGATGTTGAGGATGGCAAGGAAGATTCCGGCTTGGCGGATGGCTATGTGCTGGATTTTATTAGTGGCGAGAAGCGGCTGAAAGATACTTCCAAGGAACAGGTTCGGCAGCGAATTGCACGGGCGCTTTTTCATGAATATGGAATTTCAGTTGAAGACATGGAGGGTGACTTCTCTGTTTCGATCAGTGGAAAGCGCAAGAAGCTGGACATTGCCATTTTTCATCATGGAAGTTCCCATACGATAGAGAATCTGAGTCGGGTTGTCGTCTGTCGCCAAGAGCCAAAGGTGGGCAGAAACACAGCGAGACTGAGAGATTATGAGCAGGCAGACAAAGACTTGGAAGAACTGAAGACCATTATGGAGGGGATCGAATCCTGCAATTTTGGGCTTTGGACTAATGGGTTGGAATTCTTTTACCTGGAGAAGCAGGTTAAGCGGTTTGAGGTGCGGTTTGAGCCGATCGGCGATTGGCCCCCTACCGAAGAGTCAATGGGGACTCGCGATGTTGCCTCGATCGCTCGAACGCGGCAAGCTGATCCAGAGATGCTGCGAATCGCGTTCCGGCGTTGTCATAACTTTATTCATGGGAATGAAGGGATGCCAAAGGATGCTGCATTTTGGCAGTTCCTCTATTTAATCTTCTGCAAGATGCACGATGAGCAGCAAGCAGTAAAGGGGCAGCCTCGTCGGTTCTGGGCAGGACCTAAAGAGCAGTTTGATCCGGATGGGCGGCGGGAGATTCGGCGGCGGATTGAGCCACTGTTTGAAGAAGTGAAAGACGAGTACAAAGATCTGTTTCGGGGAAATGAGGAAATTACTCTATCCGATCGCGCTCTTGCTTTCATGGTGTCTGAGCTAGCCAAGTATGACTTTACCCGCACAGATGTGGATGCGAAGGGAGGAGCCTACCAAGAAATTGTAGGAACTAACCTGCGGGGCGATCGCGGACAGTACTTTACCCCTAGAGGGGTGATTCGACTGGCAGTGCAAATTCTTGATCCTAAGGAGAACGAGCGGATTCTTGACCCTGCTTGTGGAACAGGAGGTTTTTTGGTGGCGGTGCTGTCTTATATGATGGCGAAATTTCGGGCTGAGGAGGATGTGATCGCGGGGGTGGAGTCTACAGAGGAGTTTCTCTCAATTAACGAGCGATTGAGAAAGTTTGCTCAGAGCCAGATTTTCGGAGCAGATTTTGACCAGTTTTTGATCAGAGCCTCTCAAATGAATATGGTGATGGCGGGGGATGGTCGAGGACATCTCTATCATCTCAATTCACTGGAGTTTCCGAGTGGCTATTTAGATGGGCTAAAGCGGGCGAAGGAGGAAATCCAGCTAGGGACGATGGATGTGGTGTTGACCAATCCGCCTTTTGGCTCTGATATCCCAATCACTGATCAAAATATTTTGAACCAATATGAGTTGGCGCAGGTCTGGGAAAAGACGGAAGATGGAGAGTTTCGCCGGACGGGTAAGAAGCAAAGCAGCGTCGCTCCAGAGATTTTATTTATTGAGCGATGTTTGAAATGGCTCAAACCCGGTGGACGAATGGGTATTGTATTACCTGATGGAATCTTGGGTAATCCGGCGGCAGAGTATATCCGCTGGTGGATTTTGCGGCATAGCTGGGTGCTTGCCAGTGTAGATTTACCTGTAGAAGCGTTCATTGTGGAAGCGAATGTCAATATTTTGACGAGTTTGCTATTTCTAAAGCGGAAAACGACGGAGGAGATCCGGGCGGAGGATTTGGGTGGGAAGGTCGATTACCCGGTGTTTATGGCGGTGGCTGAGAAGGTTGGTTATGACCGACGAGGAAATACACTTTACAAGCGGAAGCCAGATGGAGAGGAGATTATTGAAGTGCGAGAGCGGAAGGAGCGGATTAGAGTTGGAGGACGAGTGATTGAGCGCGATCTAAAGCGGAAGGAGAAAATTCTGGATGATGATCTACCTGAGATTCATAAGAAATATCTAGAGTTTCGCCAAAGGTATCCAGAGCCAGGAAAGTAATGCTATCTAGAAAATTATGCTGAAACAGATTCAAGTATCCAATTTTAAGGTACTTAAGGATTCATCCCGAATTAACCTTCAACCTTTGACCGTGTTGATTGGTCGTAATGGTTCTGGAAAAAGTTCATTAATAGAAGCACTAGATTGGCTTGGTCGGACTATTGGGGAAGGAGCAGAAGTTGCAACTGAACCTTTTCGTCGTATCGACGATTTAATTCATGGCTCCTCGGTAAACTCATCTCGAACTTTTAGTATCACCTTAGTATTTGACCCTGAAGATATTAGTGCTGGTGAAGAGATTCAATATGAAGTCGAAGTTGGTTCAGATGAAGATGGTTTGCCTGAGATTGAGTACGAATACTTGAGTGCCATTAAAAGAGATGAGACATTTGAAACAATTCGTACTAAGGGTGAAACTCGACAGATGAGAGTTAACCTTGAATTGATTCGGATGCCATCCGGCAGGCAGGAAGAGGAGGAAGAGGAAACAGATATAGAGAATGAGCTTTCCGAAGAGGATGAACAAGACTACGTTCCACCTATATATCAGGAAGAAACTATTGAGCCAGATGAAGAAGTAGAAATTGTTGAGCTAGATGAGGAAGTGAGTGACGCAGAAGAACTTTATGAAATAGAAGTCCTTGAAGAGGTAAAACCATCAAATAAATATAAATGGGTACCAACTACAGATTCTAATAAATTAGCTCTAGATGTTGTAGAACGTACTGAAGATTTAGGCGGATACAAGTTAAAAGTATTTTTAGAAAGGGCTGTATTTCTTCGGCTTAATCCTCATTCAATTGCTAGTTTTACGCCCCCTCGATTGAAGCATTCGCCAAGATTACTTGATGATGAAGGGACACGGTTAGCAGCCTTGCTAGGAGAACTAGACGAAGAGAGTCTTGAGATTTTAGTAGAAAAACTTTCATTCATTATTCAAGGAGCAAACAGCTTAGTACCACATGAACCTGCTGGTCCAGCAGATCGCCGTTACTTCACTTTTTCTGAAACTATTAATGGTGAAGAGTCGATGCTAGAGATTCCAGCTTGGGTGCTTTCTGAAGGAACTCGGCGAGTTACAGCAATTTTGGCAGTTTTGCTGCATGATCAACCACCACCATTGCTTTGCATTGAGGAAATCGAGAACGGATTAGACCCCTGGACAATTAAGTATGTGCTAGAGGAATTGACTGGAGCAGTTGAGCGAGGAACTCAGGTAATTCTTACGACCCATAGCCCTTATTTACTGAACTTGTTTCCTCCAGATAACATCTTGTTTTGTGATCGCACTTCTAAAGGAGTAACCTTTACACCTGTTAGTGAACTGCCAGACTTAGAAGTTGTTCAAACTCGCATGGGAGTTGGAGATCTTTATGCTAATCGTTTCCTTCATAATAAACGAGCGGAAATGGGAGGCGAGGAATGAAGATCGGTGTACTCTGCGAGGGAGAAAATACAGATGCTCCAGTTATTGAAATGCTGCTAAAACACATTTTTCCTGATGTAAGCTTTGAAATTAAAGGTGTGACAAAGGAGGTCATTTTCAAGGCTGGCGATCTTGAGCTTCACGAGATGTTTGATAAGCAGAGGGTAGATCGAGCCGTCATCGTTTGGGATCTATTACCCACAGGGCATCAGATGGGTATAGCATCCCAATGGTCCCAGAAACCAAGCCGTTCTGAACAGAGACATATGCTCTTGAAGAAGTTTTGGGAATCGGAACAACTTCCTGGGCATTTGAGGCAGCAAGCTCAACATTTTGGGTATCGCTATCAGTTTTATACAGACTCTGAAGTTCAGCACCCTAATAGTGAGGACGACCTGTTTAAGCTGGTCTGTGTTTGTTACGCTTGTGACGGGTGGTTGCTTGCAGATGGTGTTCTTCTGAAAAGTTTAGCTTCTACTGAGGCAAGACAGGCTTCCAGATATAATCCTCCTCATCCAGATCAATGCATGAATCCGGCAGGAGAACTGAAACGATACTTTGGGCAAAGTCCAAATAGGCGGCTCAAATATTTCAATAAGAGCGACCATAACAAGGTAATTGCCCAAGAGTATATTCAACAAGGCAAAGTAGGCAAACTGGAGACTTCCGAAAGTTTCCAGAGAATTGTCCAGGCAATCAGGGAATGGGTTGGGGCATGAAAACTACTCGGCTCGATTTACCTGTGATGGCATCGTGGATGGAATCTAATCAGCGGAGGCTGGATGGTAGTCCTTACCTATCTGGAGCGTTTGAAGCAAAAGTCATTTTGGAGAGGTTGCCGAAGGAAAAACGCCAACATCTACGGGAAGTGACACAGGGCGGGCTGAAAGGTATTTTTAACGGACCTCGATTTGCACGAAGTTATGTTGATGATCCTGATTATGGAGTTCCATTTCTGGGTAGCACTGATATTCTTGCTGCGGATTTGTCCAATTTGGCGATGATTTCTAAGAAGCAAGTTAAAGCTCGTCCTGAACTGTTGATTGATGAAGGTTGGACGCTAATTACTTGTTCTGGAACCATTGGGCGGATGGTTTACTCTCGTGCAGATATGAAGGGAATGGCTGGGTCACAGCATTTCATGCGAGTCGTACCCGATCGCACCAAAATCCCCCCTGGCTATCTCTACGCCTACCTCAGCAGCAAGTTTGGCGTTCCCCTCGTCGTCTCTGGCACTTACGGAGCCATCATTCAACACATCGAACCCCATCACATCGCTGATCTTCCGGTTCCACGATTAGGGGATGCGATCGAGGCGGAAGTGCATGAATTAGTTGAAGAAGCGGCAAAACTTAGAACACAGGCAAGTGCGCTCCTTTATTCAGCAATCCAAAAGCTCGAAGATACTGCGGGTCTGCCACATTTACCCAGAAACTACATACACAGTGAACCTGACACATCTGTTGCTTCGTCAAGACTGTTAGTCAGCCGTTTAGACGGATTATTTCACAGCAGCTATCATAAATCGGCTCTTGATCCACTGACGAAGCTTCCCGAATCACTGAGAACGACTGTGGGAGAAATGGCTAAGAGCATTGTTGAACCTACTCGATTTAAGCGTGTGCAGGTAGATAACGCAGAGCATGGCATTCCTTTTTTTGGAACTGCTTCTATCATGTGGGTTGAACCAGAGCCAGCCTATTACATACCGAAGAAGATGGCTGGTATTAACGAATATGTTGTGACTGGAAAGACAGTTTTGATTCCTCGTTCTGGTCAGCTTTCTGGAATCATCGGTCATCCTGTACTGCCTTATGGACCTATGATTGGCGGAGCAGTTTCAGAACATGGTATTCGTGTGATGGCTGATTCAGAAATTATTGCAGGTTACTTGTTCATTGCATTAGTTTCTGAATACGGACGCAGGCAGCTAAAGCCAAGAGCCTTTGGATCGTCTATTCCAACTCTTGATGTCAATATGATTTGCCAAGTCATTATTCCCAAATTGCCAGATCAATATATCGAAGAAATTGGTGATGCTGGCTGGCAAACATCACAACTGCGAAGTAAAGCCATTGAGAAAGAACATCAAGCCAGAAAGACCGTTGAAACTGCCATTGAAAAGGGTGCAGCATCAAACCTCTAGCTTGGTGAGCGTAGAATTCAATTTTTCAGTAAACTTTGAATCTAGGTAAAACCTTCATTCTTCATTACTGATGGGTGGAACAGGCGGTTGGGTATAGTCGATCGCCATATTGTTTCAGTAAAGGATGCGTTGTCGAACGCAGGTCGCCTGATAGGTGGACTCTAAATCGATCGGCAAACACAATCCCCCTTTGAGGTAGAGCGGCAGAATCGGTAAACTCATCCCAATCTCGCAGGTCTCTTGCCAGAATTCCAAATGAAACGCCTGGTCTATTTCGGTCACTCGATAGGCGATCGCATACAGATCAGTGGCGAGTGGCTCAGTCTCTAATCGCAATCGTTCCATCAACTCGTTGTGCAAGTTGGCATTCAGTGTAGTGACAATATCCACAACGAATAGCCCGATGCCTTGCTGAAGATAGGTCTGACACTTAGATGTAAACGCATCGCGAGTAGCAGGGCGATCTTTATTGGCAGGACTAACGAGTTCGATCGCTCCCACCAGGGTTGGTCCTGCCTGCGTACTGAAAACTTGAACTTCAACCACGTCGGTTGTTGGCTGAAAGGGCAGCGTGGCGGTGGGTGCTTGCGGAGTCCACTGGCTCACCTCCGATTGCCCTACCAATGGCATGGAACCTTTCTCCCGATAGGTGGCAACATCAACTTCAATGCCAAATTGGGCATTGGGTTCGGCAAAATAACCTTCTGGCAGAACTTCGTTTAGGGTCTCAGACAAATAGGTTGACCAGGCATTGTGAAAGCTATGCCAGTGCCGTCTCGTGCTGAGTGGAGGGCGAAAATGATCCAGCAGTACCATAAGCCTGAAACAAGAAGGTAGTTCTAAGATAGCCCGATCAAGTTGCTGCGTATACGTCGTAAAGTGCTTGTGATACACCGTGCCTCTTGCCGCTTCCTTTTATTTTATGTCTTTCGCTTCATAACTATTGGCACTTTTCAACCGCAATGGCTAAGATCCAACGGGGCAGTATGGCATGGGTTAGCAACAGGCAGGCAAGAAGCGGTTAATTTTCTGAATGGCGAAGGTTATTGCAATCGGACAACCAGAGAACGAAGCAGAACGCAAGGCGATCGCCTTTTTGCGCGATAACCTGCCCGATACCTATACCCTGATTCACAACTTTGAAATCCTTACGCCCCAGCGCAAATATGAAATTGACATCGCCCTGATTGCCCCCCACAGCCTCTTTATTATTGATGTCAAACATATTGTCGGCGCGATCGACATTTACCGCCGCACCTGGTATCCCCAAGGACGCGGTTCCTACCCCTCCCCTCTGCTCAAACTCCACAGCCATTCCAAATTCATTAAAGGGCTAATCACCAGCACCCACTCAGCCCAGCCCGACCTGCGGAAGCTCTACAGTCAGCCCGTCATTTTGATGACCGCCAACACTGTTGTCAACGATAATAGCGGCGCAGATAAAGACGAAATCATTCGCCTGGGGCAAGAGTGCCTCACCTACTTCAAAGGCAGAGCGCACATCCCTAGCACCTTCTCTAGCGATATTCGCCGCTTTCATACCCTGGTCGAGCAAGCGATTGTTGGTAGAGCCGCTCCCCGATCTGGCTTGCCCTGCTTTGGCGACTGGCAAGTCGAAGACGAATTGGGTGCCGTACCCGAACAATACACCGAATACCGCGCCAAAAAAGCCTTCATTGGCAGACGGGGCGGCATGGCACGACTGCGAGTTTATGAAGTCGATATCTACGGCGATGCAGCAGAACGGGAGAAGCAGGAATTGCTGATCACCAATGCCTATCGATCGCTTAAAAACGATGCCCGGACATCCCAATATCGTCGATATTCGTGACTGCATCAAAATGAAGTGGCGATCGCCTGATTCTTGTCACTGAAGACGTTTCCCGGCGAAGCCCTGCGGCAACACATTTAATAAACAAAGCCTTGCCCTCACTTTTGACCAAAAGCTCGGCATCATGCGGGATGTGTTAGCGGCTTTGGATCACGCCCACAAGTATGAAGTGATCCATCGCAACCTCACGCCCGATAGCATTCTGGTTGCCCCAGATGGGCACGCCCGCCTGCGAGACTTTGATTACGCCAGAGTTGGCAAAAACCGCAAAAGTTCTGTCGCAGAGCAGGTGATTGACAAACTTGATCCGATCTTCCAGGCACCCGAATGTTTCCGCGACCCCACCCAAGCCAGCATCGCCTCCGACCTTTTTTCCGCAGGCTTGGTCTTTTACGAACTGCTCACTGGAGAGCCACCCTTCGCTACGCCCGAACAAGTCTTTGACCTCGATGCCCTCTTCCCCGAAAAAGCCTCTGCCTACAAACCCGATCTGCCTGCTGCGATCGATGGCTGGCTGCAAACGCTTTGTGCTTTCGACCCAGAAGATCGCTTTCCTAGTGCAGCGGTTGCCCTTGCTCAGCTAAATGCGCTGCTCACTCCCGGTGCTCCTGCCATAGCGGTTGCCCCACCGACTGCCGTTACACCGCCTCCTGCCGCTGACCTCAACGATCTGCCCAAAGATTACATCCTGGACAATCGCTTCACCGTGCAACATCGGCTTGGTAAACCCGGTGGTTTTGGAGTTGCCTACAAAGTTTTTGATAATTTGGGCGATGTTTCGCGGGTAATCAAACTCGTGACCAAAGACAAGCACTCAGTCTACGATCGCCTCCGCCAGGAATATAAAACCCTGGTACAAGTGCCCGACCATCCTTATGTGGTGAAAGTTGTCTGGGCAGACCGTCTCGCCGATGAAACCCCGTACATTGTATTTGAGTATCTTGATGGACTGGATGTCGAAAAACAGCTAGAGAACGAAGCCCTCTCACTGGAAGATGCCAAGAAGATTGCCGAACAAACGGCTGCCGGACTCATCCATCTGCATCAGCATGGCATCTACCACCAAGACATTAAACCTTCCAATCTACTTTGGACCGATCAAGGTGTTCGCATTATCGACTTTAATGTTGCTGTGTCTGACCAGGATGATCCGGGTCTAGTTGGGGGCACTCGTCGCTACATTCCACCCGATTTTGATTGGAACCGACGTGCTGATCAAATTACCCCCGACGAAAAGCGCGATCGCGACCTCTATGCCCTGGGTGTCACTTTTTATGAGTGCGTGACTGGGCGTTATCCCTTCGGTGATGCCAGACCCGCTCCTGGTAAAGCTGCCCTTGATCCATGTGAATTACCGGGATGCGCCGACCTGCATCCAGATTTGGTTCAGTTGATGCTGAAGGTGATTGCTCCATCTCGCAGCGATCGCTTTGCTTCCGCCGCAGACTTTTTGCAGACATTACGAACTATCACCCAACTCCGGCAACCTGCATTACCGATTCAGCCTACAACTGAAACGCTGCCACCTATCCTGACTCAGCTTGCTGGGAGTAAACCCAACTTCAATCCTTTCGTCAGTCATCTCCTAACGCTTTATAGTCAAAGCCAAGTTACGAATGCGGGAACACGGGGACTCGATGAAATTGGTGAGTTGACTTACATTCCCACTCTGCTGGATGAGAATCTTCAAGCAGCTATTTTAGACGGCGAATTCCAGCTAGTCTTAATCTCTGGTAACGCGGGCGATGGTAAAACTGCCTTCATTCAAAAGCTAGAAACCCATGTTCAGACAAGTGGAGGACAAGTCCAGAGACATTTTAACGGCAGCACTTTCCAGATTGCAGGGCGATCGTTTCTCACTAATTACGATGGTAGCCAGGATGAAGGAGAGAAAATAAATGAACAGGTTCTCTTGGAATTTCTCGATTCATTCCAAGGAACCGATGACCAGGCTTGGCACACCAACGCCACCCGAATTATTGCTATCAACGAAGGGCGGCTTGTAGACTTTCTGGCTGAACATTCGGCACAGTTCCCACGATTGATCAAAATCGTGCAGGCAGGTTTGAGAGGCAGTGATCCTACAGCAGGCATTGTGATAATTAACCTAAACCTACGCTCCGTCGTCGCTGATCGTCACAATCAACCTAACTCCTCCATTTTCGATGCCCTACTGCATCGCATGACCGATGCTCGTTTTTGGGAAGCTTGCCAGAGCTGCGATTTGAAGGACCGATGCTATGTCCACCACAATGCTCGTACTTTTATCGACTCAGCCGCAGGTGAGCGTGTCATCCATCGCCTTAAGACGCTCTACACCATCACGCACTTGAGAGGAAAGCTCCATATCACCCTGCGTGATTTGCGCTCTGCTTTGGCATTCATGCTCGTTGGCACTCGCGATTGTAATAGCATTCATGAGTTATACCGCAGCAACAGCCCAAAAGCTCGCCAGCAGATTTTAGATGGTTTTTACTTTAATAGTTGGTTGGGCGGAAGTGAAGGATCGGGCGATCGCCTGGTTTCTCTATTACGGCAAATCGATGTTGGTGAAACAATTGATCCTCTACGCGATCGCACCTTTGCGTTTTTAGAACCCCAATCAAGAGAAATGGGACGCTATACCTTCCTTGATCGTGCTACTTACGATGATGATCTGTTCAGCAAAGTTTTTGAAAGCCTGCCGCGCGAGTACGTTGGGCAAGCGAACGTTAACCGTTTAGATGCTTACCGTGACTATGTTTCCATGCTGCGTCGTCGCTATTACTTCGAGAGCCGAGACGAAGCTTGGAAACAGATGCTGCCCTACCACAGCTTTGAACCGTTTTTCTCGTTGGTCAAAGAGCAAACCAACTTTGAAACTGAAGTGCAGGATCTGCTGCGTGCTATCAATCGGGGAGAGGGCTTAAGAGATCCTGCCAGACTTGGTAACGCACTGGTGCTGCGAGTTCGCCAAGTTGAAAAAGGCACGATTCGGAGCTATAGGATTTTTGGTGGTAGTAACTTTGGGCTTTCTGTTCCCCATCAAGGACGTGTTACCCGCTTTGTGGAATTTTTGCCCCAAACCCTCTATCTTTATCATCGTTCTTCAAATAGTCTCTACGCTGAATTAAGCATCACATTGGATATTTACGAGATGCTAACTCGATTGAATCAGGGTTACCGTCCTAACGTTGAAGAACAACAAGGATTTTACCGAAATCTAGCCGTGTTCAAAAATTTACTGGCATCTGCTCCTTACCAAGAGGTCTTACTTACTGAAACAGGAAATGATTTCTATCGAATCCAACGGGATACTGATGGCAATCTCTTGTTGGAACATATTCAGGAGAATTATTGATGGGGCTTATTAAACAGGACAAGGAATTTCGG
This sequence comes from Leptolyngbyaceae cyanobacterium SM1_4_3, assembly GCA_012031415.1. Classification (GTDB taxonomy): domain Bacteria; phylum Cyanobacteriota; class Cyanobacteriia; order Elainellales; family Elainellaceae; genus JAAUTN01. The sequence continues at coordinate 29,478 of JAAUTN010000022.1, forward strand.
TTATCCAAGATTACCTATGTCGATTTCAAATACATTGAGATTGAAAGAACTCTCTTGAACTTTTTTCCTCGGCTAAAATTTGACGGCTATCCAGGCAAGGTTAGACGAGGAGCAACCCATTTAACGATCGAAAGGTTTCTAGAAACCTTTCTTCTGGAGGAAAATTACAACAAATTCCAAGGATTTGTCGATTATCCGCAAATTGTACAAAAATGGCTTGAAACTGAATTGCTCGATCTCGTTAACCGGGGTCGTCCTACACAAGCTGTAGTCTCACCTCGCCCACTTCACGGCAACACTTACAAATACCGTAATACTAAATATGCCAGAGATTATGGTTCATCTGAACAGGTTTTTTGGATGCTGTATTACGCTCGTAAGTTAGGTCTACCTGCTAGAGATGCTTTAAAGGAATTTGTCTTTGAGGGTTTAGACCTACATACAGATAAAATTTTGCCAAAAGAAGAAGTTGATGTTGAGACTCAAGCAATTTTACATTTTGATTCTATCGAGGAGGTTGAGGACAGAGCAGATCATTCAGAAGAACCTTCTCGATATGCGCCGTTGTGTATTGGTCAAGCTGACTTGATGGCAGACGATATATTGCGTTTGCTGACTTATGAAAGACATATGCCGCGATCGGTGCTTGTAGATTATCTAAAAACGTTACTTTCATTTCATCTGGCACTTTATCATCTGCGTCTGCTGAAATTGTTACCAGCATTGGTGCGTCAAGCGAGTGGCGATCCAGTGTGTAATCGCTGTCCAATGAACCCCAATCACCTCTCTCCTCACGGTGATTGTCCTCACCAAATTGGCTTGGTCATCGACATGGGTGATCCAGGTAATCCGCACATGACCGATTTAGCGCGGCGTAGTGCAGACCTCCACTACCGTCGCTTACCAGGCTTTATCGGATCTCATTTTACCGTCAAAAAACTAGATGAATTAGCACACTATCTACATAAACGGAGCAAACTAGCGCCTGCCTCGACCGAATTTACAATTACTGAAGTGTTATCACTATTGAAACCTGACCATAAAAGCGATCGTGAGGCATTTGCCAACGCCAGGTTGACTCAGCTCATCGAACGCTACGGGCAGGGAGTAGATAGCACGATCCCACCCGAAGTTGAACGGATTCTCAGCCTTAAACTAGAAGATTTTGATACCTACATTGAAATCTTGGTTGAGCTGCGGGGAAGTTACCATCGTGGAGCATTAATCGATTGTCTAGATTCTTTGATGCGTAAGAATAGCGACTCTGGATTGTTGCGTCAATCACGGGCAAAAGGCAGCCCACGCTGGTTTGTTTTGGGTAGCCGTTTGCTAGAAGTGTTATTGCAAATTGCAGTGCTAGAGCCGAAAGGTACTGGTTTCACAACCCACGAAGTTCGAGTGGATGAACTATTAACTTTTCTGAGGGAGCGGTATGGACTTTATATCGATCGATTGCCCCACGTGGATGGCTACAGTGAACCCAGTATTATCGACCAACAAGCTTTACGCAAAAATGTTGCTACCTTCAAGTCGCGGCTCCGAGACATTGGCTTCTTCCAAGATCTCTCTGATGCCTACGTGACACAAACTGTAGTTCCCCGTTATGCCATTCGTTCTGTTGATGCTGAGAGTTAAACCATGAGCACTGGATTCCAAGAGCTTCACAATAATCAGGTGATTCAGGCACTCGAAGCATTGTTCGTGCCTTATCTAAAAGAGGTCTTAGGTTCGCGTGGTCTGGGACACTGTATGCGAATTGCAGACCTCCAGTTGGATTTGGCAGTTGCGCTAACCCGTACTCTCCGACGAGAGGTTCAGGATGCAGGGATCTTTATTTTGGCAGACTCTACTACAGCAGTTGCGCCGGAATTGCTAGTTTCGTCTACTAAGTTGGTTGAGTTACGAAACCCACTCCCCGATGGTTCGCTCAGACCTCCTCTGCTTGTTTTTCTACCACCTAATCTACAAACAAATGCGGAAGACTCATTTAACATCGCTTCATTTGAAGAACTCGTTGTCACCAACGTCTACGATAAGCTGTTTCAAACCCTACTTCAACGAGTTACGGCTCCTCTTCAGGGTTATATCCGGGAAATCTGTGAAAACTTACGTAAGGAAAAATGGACTTGGGCAGATCCTTTAGGGCGATCGCGATTCCTTCTCACTGGCATTGAAAATGGCAATGAAGGCGAAACATTTGGGGCAGCGCTCTACGAACTTGGTTTGGTTCCAGACTTTCATCTTTTTGATGATCCATCGATCACGTTGGGTCGAATCAACAAGAATTTAGAATCTATGCAAAAGTTAACCTTTAGCTTGGATAAATCAATTCGAGGTCGAGTACTAGATCTAGAGTTAAATAGCAAAACGGTTCAAAGCCGCCTTGTACAGTTTCTAGTCGGTGCTGGGGTGGAAAACCCGCGTTTCTGGACTCGCCAAATTGTTCTTCAACGTAGCAATTGGGATATTTCGTTCGACAAGTGGGAATTTAGCAATCAGGTTAACTTGGATCGAATCTCGATTGAAATTCAATCTACCGATCTCCCTGAAGTCAAAGAAGATGTCTCTGATCCCCGCCTCCAAAGCTTGATTGGCTCCCAGATTCTAGATCCAAAGACTTATCGAAAGTTCAAAGTTGAATTTCAAGTCGAGCCTCATCCGAAACAAGTTGATGGGTTAAGTTATTTCACGGTTCAAATTATTTCCCAGGAAGGCGGTTCAGTTGGGACTGCGAAAAAGGTAAAGCAATGGCAAACTAAGAGTCCTGTTAAAAGCGTTGCTATAGATAAATTAGACAAGTTTGAGTTTGAGGAAGGGTGGCATTTCGTCAGAGTTCTCCCATGGACAGAAAATGGCGACCCAATTCCCTTAGAAGATCCAGCATCTTGGAGCCACAGTAATTCGTCTAAATCCTACGAAAGCGAACTTTTCTACGTACTTCCTAACGCAGAACTAAATGAGGAACCGCCTCAACGGGCAATCCCCCTAGAAGCAAGCCTGGAACATGCCAGGCTGAAGCTGCAATTTACGGCTATTTCTGAGCATCGAAATCCTGAGGAGATCAGCTATCGGGAAGTTTTATGGGTCAATGGAAACAATGCTCGAACGGCAACCCCAGAGTTGTTAGAGATTAAATTTGGGCGTGAAGGCAAAATCCACATCCCAGTTTCACACGGACTCAAGCTCTTAGAGCAAGCAATTCTGTCTTCCCCAGAACAACCCATTAGCTGGCAAATCCCCATTCATCTAACGCAGCTTGGAGATCCCATTCCAGAGGTCGTAGAATGGTTTCATTCAACTGCTGTAGCCAGTTTTCACTCTGCCCGGTTGCGCTATTTTGCCGCAATTCGTGCGGCAAAGCAAGACCTTATTTCACAAGCCGCAGACTTTACTCAACTCAAAGACCTGGTTTATGACTACGCTCAGACTTATCAGGAGTTGCTCATGGAAGTCTGCCGTCGAGTAGAGCGAGGGAGCGATCAGCAAGCCTTTACTGACTTGAAAAAGGTGTTGATGATCGACAGTGTTCGGCTCACTTTAACAGACTTTCGTGGAAAAGTTCGGGAAGCTCTCCTACTTGGACCAACTCATCCTCTACGTGCTTTATGGCTGGTAACTTGGTCTCAAGTTGCCCAAAACTGGGTAACAGCAGCCAGAAGCTGTTCGGATGAATATATTGGTTCGACACGAGATGGCATTCGGAGCCTTGTTCCTCTCAATATGCCTGCAATGATTCCATTGCTAGATGGTAAAGTTTTTGTCACCGTTGACAATATCCACCCCTTTTGGTCGCTCTATGCCCCAGCAACGCAAGAAGATACGAGGGGGTTAGTAGGCGAAGTTTGCACTGCTTTAGGCTTATCTGAACCTGAAAGCATCGGGGGGAGCGCTATCACCAAAGAAATCCTTGCCTCTCGAATTGAGCGGTATCTAGCGCAACATCCGTATATTCGCACGCTCAGTATCAATGCATTTAATCCAGGACGAGCTGTCGTGCTTGCTGAAGCACTAATTCTTCTACAAAGACAAGAAGCATTTAAAGATCTACGCTATGACATTAGGCTGTTTGTCGCTGATCCAGAGGCTCCAGGGGTCGGCGAAGCCCTTGAACAGCTTCTCGCGCCAAATAGTGCAGTGAGTTCAGAAGGCGATGCTTTCTCTAGTTCTACTGGGACTCATCTGTTTCCCAAGCTGAACTTGGCGATCCACTCCACTGAGAGTGACTTTCGCCAACAATCAGCACTTTATTCAGCTCATTTAAGTCTTCTATTTGATCTGTTTCCCAGCGAAGAAGTTGGTTCTGCTCCAGATTTTCAGTCAAGTGGGCTTGGTTCATTGCATGGGTTAATTCAAGACTTTACGGTTCAATTCCAAGATGATGAGAACGGTGCTCTTTGGCGAAGGCAAGCATCGCACGGGCGACCAAGTTCATCGCCTGATGCAGATGCTTTCATTGATCTTCTCTCTGAAATTCCCCGCTTAATCTCGGTCGCAACGGCTAGTGTCTCGACTGGAGTTCCAGTGTTTGAAAATCGTCCTGTGATTTCTTTAGGGCTAAATACAGAACAACGAGCTTTGCTTCATAGCATTCATCAAGTCAGCGATTGGGTATTTACCATCGATCGCAATATTGGTATTGAGTTCTTTGATCATGGAGGGCGACATAATCGTTCACCCTATCTTGTTGATTATGTTCCAAATGCAACGGCTAGCTTTGGGCACCGTTTGGTCATTACGTCACGATCGCTTCTAGAGCTAGAGTCAATTCTGTCCCAGGTTCTTTATCAATATGGATTAAGAGTTGAAGGTAAGCATTTAACTGCGATTTTGGAGCAATTAAGATCATTATCCGGGCGACTCGCGTTGAAGCTGATTTCATCCTCGTCACAGCAAGCAGAAGTTTTAGGACTTGCCTTAGCACGCTTATTCTTGAAGCATCAAGGTGCTCTATCTAATCAAATTATCCTACCTCTGGATGCACATTTAGAGTTGTTTCGCGCAGCCAAGCAACAGGCAGATGAGTTAGGAGAATCTGTCAGCTTGCAAAGAACGGATTTAGCATTGTTTGATCTCAATGCAGAAACGCGAACTATTCGGTGTAACCTCGTTGAGGTGAAATGCTACGCGCAAGTTGGTGGATTAGCAAATTACAGTCGCCTTAAAGAAAGGATCGCCGAGCAAATTTCTCAGAGTGAAACAGTGCTTCGGCTTCACTTTTCAATAAGTGATCGCCCAGATCGTTTGCTGAAAGTACGAGAATTTTCAACTTTGCTGAAGTTTTATCTTGACCGCTCAAGTCGTTATGGTTTAGTTGAAGCAGATGTGTTTGAGGAAGCTCAATTTCTACTTTCGACTTTAGAAGAAGGCTATACTCTCGAATTTAGCAAGAGTGGATTAATTTTTGATTTTCAAAAGCCTGGAGTAGATAATGCAGAATATGACGCTGGTATTGAGTTTCATCGTATAGGTATCGATTTGATTAAGCTGATGGTCGAAACTGCTAGACCTTCAACTTCAGATATTCTAGAAGAGTCTGAAACCGAACCAATTCAAAGTCCAGTCCCTCAATTATCATTGGCGGCATTCCTCGCCCCAAAACGAGAACGCTCCTCAACGTGGAGTAGTGTCTCCTCAATTCAACAAAGGAACTCTTTAAACTATTTCAGCTCCGTCGAAGATTTATCGCAGTTGGATAATGAGGATACATTGCGTTCGCAATCTAATAAAGCTTTGAACCAATCAACAGAGCTTGTTGAAGTTGAGGCTCCTGATGGGCAAACCCTTTTAGAGGGAGCAGACACGGATGCAGTGGGATTTCCCAAAATTGAGAATGCAAAGGTAGTCTTTCAATCCAATGATGATACTGGTCTAGATTCTTCGCTAACTCAACCAAGTGATTCATCTATCCAATCGAATTTGCCATTCGATATCATGCTTGGTGTGCAAAACTCTTCACCTCAGTATGGCATTTTAGGGGAGACTTCTGGGCGTAAAGTGGCTTTAGATCTAAATCAAACCCATACTATTGGGCTTTTCGGAGTGCAAGGAGCTGGGAAAAGCTATACCTTGGGCACAATCATTGAAATGGCATGTACCGCTATCCCAAACATCAATGTTTTACCTAGTCCATTGGCAACGGTAGTCTTTCATTACAGCCCTACGTCAGACTACAAACCCGAGTTCACTTCCATGATCAGTCCGAACTCGGAGACAGATCAGCTTACAGTGTTACGCGATCGCTATAATGCTGCTCCATCTGCCTTAAAGGATATTGTGATTCTCGTACCCAAATCAAAAGTTGAGGAGCGAAAAGTTGAATATCCAGATATTGAAGTTTTACCAATCACTTTTGCTAGCTCGGAACTAAAAGCACATCACTGGAAGTTTTTGATGGGTGCTGTGGGTAGTCAGAGTATGTACCTACGCCAAATCAATCTAATTATGAGAAGAAAGCCACGTGAGGAACTAACGCTTACGGATCTTTTGCGAAGTGTAGAAAGCTCATCTTTATCTGACCATCTCAAGGATTTAGCGAGAACAAGACTAGAGTTCGCTAGTGAATACATTGATGATAATCATAAACTTGTTGATGTTATTCGCCCCGGTCGCTTAATTATTGTAGATCTTCGAGATGAGTATATTGAAAAAGATGAAGCCTTAGGTCTTTTTGTTGTAATGCTGCAAATCTTCTCAGAGGCAACCTATCGGGCGGAGGCATTCAACAAGCTTGTTGTTTTCGATGAAGCTCATAAATATATTGAAAGTCCAGATCTAATTACTGGGTTGGTAGAAGTTGTACGGGAAATGCGGCATAAAGGGACTAGCATTATGGTTGCATCCCAAGATCCACCATCAGTTCCCACTTCCTTGATCGAACTGTCATCGCAGATTATTCTGCACCGTTTCAATTCTCCAGCTTGGCTTAAACACATTCAAAAAGCGAATGCTGCTTTGGATAATCTAAATGCTCAGAAAATGAGCCAGCTTGGTCCTGGCGAAGCCTTTATATGGTCTAACAAAGCTACGGATACATCATTTACCCAAGGGGCTTTGAAGATTCGTTGCCGACCAAGAGTAACACAGCATGGTGGAAGTACAAAAACAGCTGTCTGAAGGTCGGAGTGGTGTAATCTAAGTTATCCGATTACTAAGAAGCAAGTTTTACTCCGTCACCTGTGGAAGATAAATGGTGAATAGGCTGCCCTTATCAACCTTCGATTTTACGCTGATAGTTCCGTCGTGGGCTTCCACAATTTGATGAGATAGATAAAGTCCTAGCCCGTTCCCTCGGCGTTGATGATTTCCCTGCCTGTATCGCTCAAATAGAAACTTTTGTTCTTCCGGGGGTATACCAATTCCTGTATCTTCTACTTCCAGGACAATAGATTTATTCTCTGGGGAATCACGAGTCGAATGCTGTAAGCGAAGCTCTACCGATCCGGTATCGGTATAACGGATGGCATTACCGATTAGGTTGGTCAGTAGGCGACGAAGCTCCAGGCGATCGCCCCTCACCCACAAGGATGTTTGGTCAGTGGCTTCTACTAAGGTTAGGTTCAACGCCAAGCCTTTAGTCATAGCCAGAGGAGTTAGTTCTCTAACAACACTTTGGCTTAATTCCCAGAGGTCAACCTTATAAAAAGTAAAGATCTTTACAACCTGCCTCATATTGATAGATTTCCAGCAGAGTATCAACCATTTCCAATAGA
>JAAUTN010000186.1 GCA_012031415.1 Leptolyngbyaceae cyanobacterium SM1_4_3
TCCCGACCACCTCCAGAACATTCCCGACCACCTCCAGAACATTCCCGACCACCTCCAGAACATTCCCGACCGCTTCCAGAACGTTCCCGATCATGTCAAAACTCAGTTCTAATTGCTTTATGACTGAGTAGGAACGGAGCAGCAAGATCCTTCTTGAGTATCTGAGCCGTAGCACCAGAATATTTGAGCATAGACTGAAGGTTGCTTTGTTAAGGTCAGATCCTTGCATGGCACGTCCGAAGGACTGTCCTTTTCAATTACCTTAAAAAAGTGCGCCCTAGCAGTTAGATAAGGAAATCAGCATGGCAAGATTGCTTGGCAATTCAGGAATCGAAATTACCCCGATCATTGTGGGCACCTGGCAGGCAGGCAAGAGCGGCTGGGTCGGCATTGAAGATACAGAAGTGATTCAGGCTTTGAAAGCGGCTTTTGATGCAGGCATCACCACCTTTGACACCGCAGAGGTGTATGGCAAGGGCTACTCTGAGCAAATCGTGGGACAGGCACTTGCAGAGGTGCGCGATCGCACGGTAATTGCAACCAAAGTCTTTGCAAATCACTTGAAATATCAGCAGGTGATCGATGCCTGTGAAGGATCGCTGAAAAATCTTAAAACAGACTACATTGACCTGTATCAAATTCATTGGCCCGCTGGCTCTTTCAACAGCGAAGTCGTACCAATTGAGGAAACGATGCGGGCGCTAAACGACTTGAAACAGCAGGGCAAAATTCGGGCGATCGGGGTTTCAAATTTCTCCCGCGACCAGCTAACCGAAGCGGCTCAGCACGGCAGAATTGATAGCCTCCAGCCTCCCTACAGTCTGTTTTGGCGTGGGCTTGAGCAAGACGCAATGCCCTGTTGTGTAGAAAACAATATTTCGATCATTGCTTACTCACCGCTGGCTCAAGGTTTGCTAACGGGTAAATTTAGCGCCGATCACAAATTTGAAGAGGGCGATATTCGCAATAAAAACAAGCTGTTTCAGGGAGAAAATTACCAGCGGGCCCAGCAAGCGCTGGATAAACTACGTCCGATTGCCGATCGCAATCAGTGCAGTCTGGCTCAGTTGGCGCTTGCCTGGGCGATCGCCCAACCCCAAGTCAGTGCGATCGCCGGGGCCCGCAACGCTGAGCAGGCAGTGCAAAACGCAAAGGCGGCTAAGGTTCAGCTTTCAGAGAACGACCTGGCAGAGATTGATGCGATCGGTCGCACGGTAACTGACCACCTGGATGATAACCCCGTCATGTGGAACTTTGCGGCTTAATTTTGTCCGTAAACTCTAAAGGAGTAATTATGGATTCAAGTTTTTGGCTTCAAAGGTGGGAGAGCAACAGCATCGGCTTCCACAAAAGTGAAGCGAACTCAGCACTGGTGAAATATTTTGGAGAGCTTTCTCTACTGAAAGATAGCCGTGTGTTTGTGCCACTATGCGGCAAAACTCTTGACATTGCCTGGCTGCTTTCTGAAGGCTATCGCGTTACTGGTGCTGAATTGGTGGAAATGGCCATTGAACAGCTATTTGATGAGCTTGGTGTGGAGCCAAAGATATCAAGAATCGGAGAAGTCCGTCTGTATAGCGCCCAAAATATCAACATCTTTGTCGGCAATATCCTTGATGTATCCAACAAAATTCTCGGTTCAGTAGACGCAATCTACGACAGAGCGGCCTTGGTAGCTCTACCAAAGGCAATGCGTTATCGGTATACCGCGCACCTAACGGAGATTACGGGTAAAGCACCCCAGTTGTTGGTTACTTACGAGTACGACCAAAACCTGATGGAAGGCCCTCCGTTTTCAGTGAGCAAAGAAGAACTAAATCAGCATTATAGTGATAGCTACAATTTGTCTCTTGTTGTAAGCACTGATGTGGTTGGTGGATTGAAAGGGAAATGTGCGGCAAAAGAAAACGTTTGGCTGCTGAAGAAACACGCAATAAACCTGGGAGCTTGGTAGCCCCGTCTCTTTAGAGCGGGGTGGAAAAGCGACGCAAGCGGCTTTAGCCGCCTATTCTATCATAGTACTCTTGTACTAATTGAGCGCAGCAATGGGACGCAGCAAAACCCCATCCTTCACTGTTGATATTCCCCTGATTGTAGATTCAAGGGCAGAAGCAGAATTGCTATCCCGCTCCCAGGCAGGGCGGCAACTATACAATGCCTGCCTGAGTGAAGCAATGGTGAGGATGAGGCTGGTTCGTAATTCTGATGCATATCAACTAGCCCGTGCCATGCCCAAAGGCAAAGCTAGGACAGAAGCATTCAGCGAGGCAAGGAAGGCTTATCGCTATAGCGAATATGACCTGCACTCCTTTGCCAAGCTAACCGCCGACCGTTCAGGCTGGATAGCTCAAAAGCTAGGTGCCAATACCCAACAGACCATCGCCACCCGTGCCTTCAAAGCGAGTGAGCGGGTGATGTTTGGCAAGGCAAAGCAGGTGCGCTACAAAGTGCCCACCCGCTTCCGCTCAATGGAGGGGAAGACCAACAAACAGGGGATTCGGTGGGTCAAAGATAGCTTGGTCTGGGGTAAGCTGACCGTCCCTGGCAGGATTGACCTACAGAACGAAGTTGTGATGCATGGGCTGAGCAGCCCTATCAAATATGTAAGGCTTCTGTGGCGAGAATTGAACGGGGTGCGGCGCTGGACTGCCCAATTAATCTGTGAGGGGTTGCCCTATGCCAAGCCCAAAAACTACGTCACCACTGGGGTAGTCGGGTTAGACCTGAATGTTTCTAATGTGGCATTTGTCGCTGACAGTTATGCAGGGCTATTGCCCTTTGCAGAGGGTGTTCCGACCTATGAGAAGGAAATCAAAGCCCTTCAGCGGCAAATGGAGCGCTCCAAACGAGCAAACAACCCGGACAACTTTGAGCCTGACTTCACCGCTAAGCGTGGGCGCAAAACGGTGAAAAAGAAGGGTAAGTCTAAAAAGGGTAGGCGCAGATGGAATAACTCCAACCGCTACCGTGTCCTGTCCCGCAAAAAGCGAGAACTAGAGCAGCGCAAAGTTGCCTATGCCAAGTCTAAAAACCGAGAATTGGTAAATGACATATTACGGCATGGCAACCAAATCAGAACTGAACGAGTGTCAGTGAAGGGCTGGCAGAAGCGCTATGGCAAAGCCATTGCTGCAAAGTCGCCCGGATATTTTCAATCAGAATTGGTACGCAAAGCTGTAAATGCTGGCGGCACCGTTCTCAAGTTTCGGGTTCAGACTACCGCACTATCCCAAACGCATCTGAATGGGGAGCGGGCAAAGAAATCCCTATCAGAACGCATTCACTATGACCAGACGGGAATAGTGATGCATCGGGATTTGTTCAGTGCGTATCTGGCTCGGTACGTTGATGGGGATAAGCTCTCATTGCAGGATGCTCAGTTAGAGTATCTGGGGATGGAATCCGCCTTGCTAGGGGCGTGGGAGCGCTATAAACAATCTGCAAATCGAGTAGGCGTTGCCGAAAGTAGGAAGACCTGTCCTCCCTCAGAGCAGATCCCTAGTAACTCTGAAAAGGCAAACCAGATAAGCCAGTTCGGGCTAAAAGTTTGCTAAAGGTTCAGGGGAATCCCCCGTGCTTCAGCCGGGGGAGGGTTCAACAGTAAATAGAACGGGTTACTTTGAAGGAAGTTCTGTTTAAGAAGGGGCGATCGCACATGAACAGAAAGCATCATTTGGGTTTGTATGTGGCGATCGCCCTCTTCACTGCACTGGTGGTAATGCCCTGCCTAACCTTCTGTCTACTCCGCCTTCAACCGAGACCAGAGCAACCTGGAGATACAGCCAGTTCATTAGTCTACTTCTTTGTGAGACGACCACAGCGTATTCAGGAACTCGGCAGGTAAGAGCTTTGATGAAATACGAAGAGATGCTTTGACTTTGGGAGAAGGCGATCGCCAGCGGCTATGCTGAGTAGACACTCCCAATCCTCTTAATAGATGTTTGATCTAAACCCAATCCTTGAATTCTCCCGCACTAATTGTGTTGCCATTTGTGCGGCATTAGTTCCGGCGAATTTGCTGGCGACCTCACAGACCTTACTGATGCTGTGGTTTCGTCGTCCCATGCGGCAGATGTGGCTGATGGTGGCGATCGCTAGCCTGTACGCGCTGGTAATGGTGCTACACGTCATGACCTGGCTAATGATTGGCGTGGTGATGATTCAAACTTTTATCTTGCTGGGGTTAGGCGCAATGTGCCTGTGTACCAATTTAGGGGCGATCGCCTATGCTATCTATCGACAGCCCAACCTTTACCGGGAAAAATTTACCGTTGGCAAACCCTCGCCCTTTGCCTGACAGCGTTTCACTCACCCTTAAGCCAGATTGAATTGTCGAGGCTTCTTGATAAGTTTAGTTGTCTCTTCCTTTGACATGGAGAAGCTTACATGAACGGTTTCCTTCGCTATCTTTCTCTTGCACCTGTTCTAGCAACTATCACGGTTGTAGTGATTGCGGTACTGTTAAGTAACTTTATTTATTTCGTGCCCGATCGCCTCTTTGTGCCTGCGCCCTGACGCTGTAGCAATCTGTGAAAAACATGGTTTACGAAGGTGCCTGTCCTCCAGACAGGCACCTTCGTAAATCATTTAGGATCGCTATAGCTCAAACTATTTAAAGCAAAAGTATGGCTGAAACAGATTGGATGACTTTGACCATAGGAGGGTTGGCGATCGCTCTGGTCATCGCCGCATTCCTGATGATGTTTACTACCGTCTTTACAACTCGCAAACGGTAGCGCACCCCAAAATTTATGCTAGCTGCAACGAGTTGCCTCGCTTTAGGGCAATTCGTGCCGATGAACCTGAAATTCTTGCTCCAAAGAAGGGGTTTGCATCTCCTCATGGGTCATTTCCTGAAGCTCTGAAACCTGAGCTTGAAGCGACTGAATGCGCTCTTGCAGTCGAGTTTTAATTCCGGTTGGGCCTGAGGCAACACAGTCTCGACAGGCTTCACCCCGAACTACTTCGTGGCGATCGTAGATCACCGCTAGCAAAAGCTGATTGCCCCTAGTCCGAAGTGGATAAGCCCGACGGCCGCAAATCGTGCAGAAAACAGGCGCGTTGCCGATGTATACGCTTGGCTCCCAGACAATTTTCATTCACCACCTCTAGAGCGTCAGATGCTTTCAGAATAATGGAATGTTTCGGCAGATGTCGCGGCTTACATCACAGCAAAGCGTAAATTGTGCGGGGACTTTCACACAAAAACGTCTTAATCAAGGCGCGTAGCGCCATATTTCTCAACCTCTTTCAGGGTCATGATCCCCGTCAGTGGTAGTGAGTATAACCGTACAAAAGGTTCGGGACTCTGCACTGTAGAGGCTTCCCGCAGCCAGATCTAGTATGAATCCTGTTGTGGATGGGTTTATCCCCAGGAGTGAACGATGGCTTATTCAATCATTACGGCTGCAAACGAAGTGCTAATCTCAATCAGCAACTTCCGGTTCAATGTCAGCCTTGAGCGTCTCCTAAAGCGCTTAGGTCGGAAATTGGAGAATGTTGAGTAGGGTTTGTGGGTTGGTAGGGGACAGGTATTTTGCGATCGCCCTGTTCCCATACCAGCCAAAATGGTATTCTCTCCTTTGATAAAGCTTTAAATAGTGCAAAGCTTTAAAGAATAAAATTGCCCCACAGCTAGGGACTGGGAGGCAAAGGACAGTTAAACGCTACACTCAGTGTGTTGGAGCTTTGAACTAATCTGTCCACCCAGTGTGACGATTTCTCCAGTGTCCATTCGACTAGAGCAAACTGGTTAGCCTGGGTCAACCTTTCACACCGCTACCTGTCTCAGTTGGCACGATATAGTTTTGCATCAGTACGAAAAATAGCAGAATGGGGGCGATCGAAATCACTGAACCCGCTGCAATCAGCCGCCAGTCGAGCGAGAAAGCACCCGCGAGTTTGGCAACCCCCAGCGGCAAGGTGTAGTAGTCTTGCTGGTCAAGGATAATTAGCGGCCACAGAAAATCGCTCCAGGAACCAATAAACACAAAGATTGCCAGCGTCACTAGGGCTGGACGAATTGAAGGCAGCATCACAAACCACCAGATGCCCAGTTCTGAGCAGCCATCTATACGGGCAGCTTCTTCTAGCTCTTTGGGTACGCCCTGAAATGCCTGACGCAATAGGAAGATGCCAAAGGCGGAGGCGATCGCCGGAAAAATCAGCCCTAGATAGGTATTTCGCAAACCCAACTGCACAATCAGGATAAACAGCGGGATCATCACGACCTGAAATGGGATCAGAATCGTCGAGACAACCAGGCTAAAAATCAGGTCACGTCCGCGAAACTCTAGTCGAGCTAGCGGGTAAGCTGCCAGCGAACACAGCAGCAGATTTAGCCCAACCGTTAGAACTGCCACCAGCGTACTGTTGAACAAATAGCGCCCAAATGGATTAGTCTGCCAAACGGTGACAAAGTTTTGCAGCGTTGGTTGGCTGGGCAAAAACCGGGGCGGAAACTGAAAGATGTCTTCAGTGGGTGCTTTGAAGGCCGTACTGATAAGCCAGACGAGCGGCAACAGCATGACAATGGCGATCGCCCCCAGCGCTAAGTACGTCCAGGCATACCTCCAGGCAGATGAATTTCGCCGCTGCTGCCACAGCCCATTCAAATTTGATGAGTGCTGATCAGGTTTAGTTGCGTTTGCCACGAAGCATCCCTCTGTCATCCCAGCGAGATGATTATTGTATGGCTTCTTCAGCGTTTTAGGGTGGGGGTGGGGGTTTTTCTCAAGATTGTTCCGGTACCTAGAATGGCGATCGCCAACAGCCCCAACCCAGCAGCAGGTTCAGGTATATCCGCAGGTAATTCGGCATCAAAAGCAACCTCAATTTCTTCATCAACCACAATCAGCACGCTTTCCTGATTGAAGCGCTGCGTGTACGCGATGATAATTTCATCGAGCGATGCTTCATTTTCTGCTGTGTCTTCTAACAGTAAGCGCACAACTTTTGACTGTTCTTCAATAATCGTGCCAGTGCTGTCCTGAAACTGACCGTCTGCATCAAACACCGTTAAGCCAGCCGAAAAACGAGGAGTAATTTCCAGATCTAAAAAGGCTTGGAACTGCTCTTCAGACACCTCGCCGCCTCCTGGAATGTTGCGTCCAAAAAACAAATCTGTTTGGACGAATTCTGGAATGGGATCATTATCAATGATATCTTCCCCTGCTCCAAACCCAACGGCAATCTCTTCATTAACTGCTAGTAAAACACTCTCCTGATTAAATTCTCTAATGTAGGCGTTGATGATTTCGTCAATTGCCGCTTCATTTTCTACCGTGTCTTCTAACAGTAACCTCACAACTTTTGACTGTTCTTCAACAATCGTGCCAGCGCTGTCCTGAAACTGACCGTCTGCATCAAACACCGTTAAGCCAGCCGGAAAACGAGGGGTAATTTCCTCATCCAGAAAAGCTTGAAATTGCGTCTCAGATACTTCCCCGCCACTTGGAATGTTTCGCCCAAAGAATAAGTCTGTTTGAATGAATTCTGGCACCAAATCATTCTCTATCAGGTTCTCACCTGCTCCAAACCCAACTTTCAGTTCATCTTCATTAGTCGTTTGCAAGACACTCTCTTGACTGAATTGGTTAACATAGGCAGTCACAATTTCATTGATAGCCGTCTCAGCTTCAGGTGTGTCTTCGACAAAAAGAGACACAACTTTAGCAGGTTCTTCGATCAAGGCTCCTGTACTGCTGAGGAACTGTCCCTCGGAGTCAAAAATAGTTAAGCCTGCGGGAAAACGAGGTGTAATTACGGTATCCACAAAAGTTTCAAAGTCTTCTTCTGAAACCTGTCCACCGTTCGTAATATTGCGCCCAAAAAATAGCTCCTTTTGAGTCAGGGTAGAGGCTTCTGCGGGAGCAGCTACTGCGATCGCCACTGATAATGCGGCAGTAGTTGCAGCAGCCCTAAACTTAGACAATCGAGTTTTCATAAAGTTAGCTCCAGCTAGTAATGAGTAGCAATGAAGTGATAGGGATCGTTGGAAGGTGATAGGAAGAAGGCGATCGCTTTTCTCCAAAAGCTCCCCTACAACAGTTACAAGCATAGGCAACTAAAGAATCTTTGTCGGTGAGAAAAAGTCTGAAATAGTTAGCACAAAAGCCACTAAAAAATCAGGGACGTGTCGCGAAGACACATCCCTTACAGTAGACATTTACTACTTTACAAACACTCTCTAAAGCAGAAGTTAGCGCAACGCTTCCACTTCATCGTGCTGGGGGTGCAGCGAACCGCCGCGCTGGAGTGCCCCATACAGCCGATTGAGCGCATTCATGTAAGCCTGAGCCGAAGCCACAATGATGTCGGTGTTGGCAGCGTGTCCCGAAAAGATTCGTCCCTCATGCTGGAGTCGAATCGTTACTTCCCCAATCGCATCAATTCCAGCCGTTACAGACTGCACCGAAAACTCGATTAGCTCATTGGGAATCTCGACGACGCGGTTAATTGCTTTGTAAACTGCATCTACCGGGCCAGTACCGGTCGCTGCATCGGTCAGTTCCTTGCCATCAGGAGTTCGCAAAGTCACCGTTGCCGTTGGGCAGGCATGATCCCCACAGGAAACCTGCACTCGCTCCAGCCGAAACATCTCCGGCGACTGCTGAATCTCGTCATTCACAATCGCCTCCAGATCCCAATCGGTAACTTCTTTCTTCTTATCCCCTAGCTCTTTAAATCGCAGGAAGGCTTTGTTTAGCTCCTGGTCTGCCAGTTCAAAGCCCAATTCTTTCAGGCGAGTGCGAAAGGCGTTGCGCCCGGAGTGCTTGCCCAAGACGATTTGGTTATCCGTCAGCCCAATCGACTGAGCATCCATAATTTCGTAGGTTAGCTTATGCTTCAACACGCCGTCCTGGTGAATGCCCGACTCGTGAGCAAAGGCGTTGGCACCGACGATCGCCTTATTGGGCTGCACTAGCATTCCGGTCAGGTTAGACACTAAGCGAGATGTCTTATAGATTTGGCGAGTGTCAATATTCGTCAGCGGTTCCTCTGAATCTGCTGGACGACCCAGGAACGGGTTAAAGTACTGCCGCCGCACGTGCATTGCCATCACCAATTCTTCCAGTGCCGCGTTGCCTGCCCGTTCACCAATGCCGTTGATGGTGCATTCAAGCTGCCGTGCCCCATGCTTCACCGCTTCTAAGAAGCTGGCAACGGCTACACCCAGGTCATCGTGCCCATGAACGGAAATAATTGCCTGATCGATATTTGGAACGTTTTCCTTGATGCCTTTGATTAGCGCCCCAAATTCAGATGGCATCGTGTAGCCGACCGTATCAGGAATGTTAATCGTGGTGGCACCAGCGGCGATCGCCCGTTCCAACACTTGATACAAAAACTCTGGGTCAGAGCGACCCGCATCCTCTGGTGAAAACTCCACATCATCTACAAACGACTTGGCAAAGGCAACCATTTCTGGCGCAATTTCCAGCACCTCCTTCCTGGTTTTTTTCAGCTTAAACTCCAGGTGAATATCAGACGTGGCAATAAAGGTGTGAATCCGACGATGTACCGCAGGCTGAAGCGCTTTCGCTGCCGTTTCAATATCGCTGCGTGTTGCTCTGGCCAACCCACAAATCACCGGACCGTCTGCCGTGCCCACTGTTTCTGCAATCCGGTTTACCGCTTCAAAGTCACCCGGACTGGCAAACGGGAACCCCGCCTCAATAATGTCTACCCCCAGTCGCGCCAGTTGACGGGCGATCGTCAGCTTTTCTTCCACGTTCAGAGTTGCCCCCGGAGACTGTTCACCGTCACGTAGGGTGGTATCAAAAATCAGAACACGGTCTGGCTGAGGTTGGAATTTCATAGGGGTTGACGAGTGGATGAGTAGTGCTAAAGCGTGACTGTGTAGGCATCACGAATGCCTGGAACTTTAACGATTTCTGCCAAAATGCCTTCTGGCAGCGGGTCATCAATGCTCAACACCATCACTGCGTCGCCTCTGACAATCTTGCGTCCAACCTGCATACTGGCAATGTTGACATTAAAGCTGCCCAGCAAGGAGCCAATTTTGCCAATAATTCCTGGCATATCGCGATGCAGGGTAAACAGCATATAGCGATTGGGCGGGACGTTGATGGGAAAATCATCAATGCTCGTAATCCGAATTTCGCTATCGCCGAGCAGCGCCCCTGTCACCGAGTGTTCGCCGAGAGAGCCTTTGGCTAGTAGATGCAGCGATCCGGTGTAGTCTTTGATTGAGGCATCGCGAGTTTCGATGACGCGAATTCCTCGCTCTTTAGCCTCAATGCTGGCGTTGACGTAATTAACGCGCTCTTGCAGGGCGTGAGAGAGCAGTCCTTTTAGCGCTGCGACGACGACGGGCTGGCTTTCGCTGTTGGCTAACTCGCCTTGCAGCCTGACGGTGAACGATTCGACTCGACCTCCGGTGAGTTGGCTGACCAGGTTGCCCAGAGTTTCTGCCAGTTGCAAATAGGGACGCAGTTTTTCTAGCAGGTCGGGGCGCAAACCGGGAATGTTGACGGCTGAGCGGGCAGGCAGTCCCAGCAGCACGTCGCGGATTTGCTCGGCAACATCAATGGCAACGTTGACCTGAGCTTCTTCGGTGGATGCGCCTAGGTGGGGAGTCAGGACGACTTCTTTACCCAGCGATCGCAACATCGAATCACCCAGCGGCTCTGTCTCATAGACATCCAGCGCCGCTCCCGCGATTTTGCCCTGCTGGATGGCTTCTGCTAGCGCCTGCTCGTCAATGATGCCGCCTCTAGCGCAATTAATGATACGGGCAGTGGGCTTCATTTTTGCCAGCGCTTCACTGTTAATTAAGTGATAGGTTTCTGGCGTTTTGGGCAAATGCAGCGTGATGTAGTCTGACTCTTGAAACAGCAGGTCTAACTCAACCAATTGACAGCCAATTTGGTCGGCACGTTCGGTCGAGAGAAACGGATCGTAGGCCAGCAGACGCATTCCCATTGAGCGGGCGATCGCTGCCACATGAGAGCCGATCTTACCTAGCCCGACAATTCCCAGCGTTTTCTTGTAGACCTCTACCCCCGTAAAACTTTTGCGATCCCATTTGCCGCTTTTAACGGATTGGTTAGCATCGGGAATATGGCGAGACATCGATAGCATCATGGCTACCGCGTGTTCAGCAGCGGCTACCGTGTTTCCTTCTGGCGAGTTAACCACGACAATGCCGCGACGAGTTGCCGCAGGCACATCCACATTGTCAACTCCAACCCCGGCACGCCCGATAATTTTAAGCTGATTTCCAGCCTCAATCACCTCTTGCGTCACACGGGTGCCAGAGCGAATCATGAGTGCGTCATAGTCTGGAATGATTTGAACCAGTTCTTCGACAGGTAGACCTACTTTGACATCGACCTGAGCAACTTGAGAGAGAATATCGATTCCAACTTGGTCAATTGGATCAGAGACAAGAACCTTTGGCATGATCGGCAGGCGAGTTTAACAAGAGTGGTTTCTGAGCAGTGAGCCGGAAAATTTGAGTGGAAGACCAAACCGCTGCCTTCCTTAACTATCTATAGCGCTAACCCGCGTATCTTAGGACACGCTTCATGTGAAAGTCCCTGCTGTGCGGAGACTTTCACATGAAGCGTCTTAATCAGGCGCGTAGCGCCATAGCGGATTTTCCACAGAAAGTCATTTTACTGCAAACGTGGAACGGCCCTCTCAAGTGACTGAAAGATTTTGGCTTTCCAAAGATTGAGACTGATTTGGTTTTTGTGTAAATGCGGGCGTAATGCTCGCATTTACACAAAAAAACTGAACATACTCAAAAATTTGAGAAATAGACGATCTGACCCGTTGTGATGAAGATCTCACTGGAAAGGGCGCTGAAGTCACTTCTCTTTCTCAAAATAGGCACGATAACGAAACTATCCTGATCAGAGAATTCGTCATGGCACGCTCTCTTAGCTACAAAGCTGTTTCTGCTGTTCAGGCGATCGCCATCACCGCTGCGATCGCCATCATCTCAGGGCAAATTCAGCTTGACTTTACGACCATCAGTGAAGCTTTGTCTAAGTTCATCGTTCCACATTCACATTCCTCTCTTAGATGAGGCTACGAGTTCAACCTGGCTAGCAGTATTTCGCATTCAAAAGGGCACTCTAAGCGGAATTACAGGGGCTGTCGATCTGTCGATCAGCGTTAGAGGGCGTAACCTTGAACTTATCCATGCAGCCAGACAAAGCAGCCACCCGTTTAAAGGTAAGGCTGAAGCAATGGTTGAAAGGCGATCGCCGAGTTTGGCTAATTGCTACAGGTATGGCGGGCTGTGTCGTTTTACTGAGAATGTTTGGGTTATTGCAGCCCGCCGAGCTTGCAGCCTTCGACCAGCTTTCTCGCTTGCGCCCTGAAGAAGCCGTTGACAGTCGAATTGTCATTGTTGGCATTGATGAGCAAGATTTGCAGCACATCCAGGAGTGGCCCCTGACCGATCAAAAGATGGCAGAACTGCTGCAAAAACTGGCTTCCTACCAACCTAAAGCGATTGGGCTAGATATTTACCGAGATTTTCCGGTTGGGGCAGGTCAGGCTAAGTTAAATCACGTCTTTGAGACAACCCCCAACCTCATCGGCATTGAGAAAATTGAGGATGAAGTTAGTTTTGCCGTTGCTCCACCTGCGGCGTTGGGCGAACGAAATCAGGTCGGTTTTAACAACGTTGTGGTGGACACGGACGGCAGAATCAGCGATCGCTGCTGTATTGGACGGTGGATGGGCAGCCTCACACCAGTTTTGCGCTAAAGCTAGCGTTAATTTACCTGAAAGCAGAAAACATTGAGCCAGAACCAGCCCGCGTGAATTCTAATTATCTTCAATTAGGGCAGGCTGTTTTTCGCCCGTTTCAGCCCAGTGATGGCGGCTACGTGCGAATGAGAAATAGCGGCGGCTATCAGATTTTAGTGAACTCTTACAATGCTCCGTCTGGGTTTGAGACGATCTCTTTAAGGGATGTCATGACCGGACAACTGCCGCCTGGTTTGCTGCGCGATCGCATCATTCTAGTTGGCTCCACAGCGGTCAGCCTCAAAGATTTTTTCTACACGTCTAATAGCGGCAGTTTAGGTGAAGAAGTCCGTCAGGTGTCAGGGGTTGAGCTTCATGCCAATTTTATTCATCAAATTTTAGGGGCGGCACTGGGAGGGCGATCGCTGCTAAAAGTCTGGTCTGATCCTCTGGAGTTAGGCTGGATTTTAATCTGGTCCTGGGTAGGAGCCGCTGTAGTCTGGAAGCTCCGATCTCCCCAAAATTTGCGCTTGGCATCCTGGCTGCCAGCGGCGGCTTAACCGGAATCTGCTATCTCGTGCTGCT
>JAAUTN010000187.1 GCA_012031415.1 Leptolyngbyaceae cyanobacterium SM1_4_3
AAGTAATCAATTACGAAGAAGTAGACGCAGGAGAAGCTCTTAAGGAAATGACGGGCGGACGCGGCCTGATGCCTGCATTGATGCGGTTGGCATGGAGGCTCACGGGATGGGGTTAGAAGGGTTTTATGACAAAGCGAAGCAATCTGTACGGCTAGAAACCGATCGCCCCCACGTGTTGCGGCAAATGATTGTTGCCTGTGCTAAGGGCGGCACTTTATCGATTATGGGAGTCTATGCAGGATTTCTAGATAAGATGCCAATGGGCGCAGCGATGAATAAAGGGCTAACCTTTCGCATGGGGCAAATGTTTGGACAAAAGTATATTCCGATGCTGGTCGATCGCGTTTTAAAGGGTGAGGTTGATCCTTCCTTTGTGTTTACTCATCACTTGCCACTAGAGGAAGCAAAACAGGGTTATGAGATCTTCAAACACAAAAAGGATAACTGCATTAAAGTCTTGTTAAAGCCGTGAAACCATAAAATGGGATAACCTTTCTAGGGAACAGATCTGCGACTTCTCGAAGAAGTCGCAGATCTGAGCGCTTATTCCTTTACCTTGCCCCGGCTAGCCAGCCTCGCCCTCTGCCTTTGGCAATGACTTTATCACCAAAGGGATAGCCTTTGTGTAACTAACCACCAGTAAATCGCCCAATATACACTGAGCGATCGCTCCATTACCCAAAGGCAAAATGACGGTAGCTGGCAAAATCTGCTAACTCTACCGTTGATACATCTACCCTCCGAATCGGCAACAGATAAGTGCAGCAGGGCATCATGTTTGTACTCCTAACTCACTTTTTGCTCTAGAAGATTTGGCGATCGCCCGTTCCGCTCGTTCTGCGGCTCTGACCGAGGAGGCGATCGCCGCTGCTGCTCGTCTACTCATTGCACGCTGCTGGTCATATCCCAAAATCAGTTCCCAAGCTTGCTCAGGGTATTGATTTGCCAGGGGTAGTACAATTTTATCCAACATCTGACATCCATCTTCTCTATGCAGTTGTGTGTGCAAATTCCAATAGCTGATTACAACGGATGGCAGATCTAAACGTTGAGCAGCAACTTGATAGTGAGTAAATGTTGCTGGCACCGCAACTTCCAGATAGAGCAAGCCACCTACATATTGAAGCAAATGGTGTTTCTCCTCAGTCAGCAAAAAGCTCTGGTTTAGCAAAGCAAGCACTTCCCAGGGAACCAAATCAAAATAGGTTTCTGGTTGGGTGTCTATGCCAAGTGCGAGAAACATCTCGGTAAAATAAGTGGAATGTGGACGGTTTAGAGTTCCAACGTAATTTTCCTGAGAAAATAGTCTCGTACATTCATTCAGTATGGATTGCTCTTTGCTAGCTGCATCCCAGGTGCGACAGAGGTGACTGACTGCGGCTAACCCGTCAAGAGGAGCGATCGCCATCAGGCGGCGATAGCCAGTTAGAGTCATTTGTGTGCGAAAGAAACGAGCATTTTCAGCCGAAATAGGATTTGAATCAGCCACAACTCGCTGACTCAATGCTTGTTCAATACTCACTTTTTGCAATGTAGCAAGATCAAACTGGGACAACTCCCACCGTTGCCAAACGCTTTCAATCTGGGTTTTCAGATCATACAAATAAGAGCCGCATTCTTTCTGACAAAACTTTGAAAGCTCAACGTTAGGACGGTTAAGCTGATGATTGATCTGATACAGAACTCGCTGTAAAAACCGATGGGCAAGATGTGACCCTGGCGTTCTTTTATCTGATGCTGACAACACAGAAGCAAATGCTTTCAAAATTGCTTCAGATACCGCATTTTGAAAGAACCCACTTGTGGGGGCTGAATCAGCGCTTGACTAATATTCTGTTTAAATGAGTTACATAAATACTTTTCAGCTTGCTCATAATTTGCAATATCTAGCTGATTGCTACGAGAGTATCCTATTTTAGGAGTTTTAAGAACAGGAACCATGTGCTTCGTGATTTTGCAAACATTCTTTTAGGTATCTAGATGAGCCAACGTGAGAGGATGGAGATTGTTTACCCTCTCATTAACTACTCCTACACTGTATAGTTCATCTCTTCATCTAATCTTGATCCTAGAGATGGAATCCTACACCTGATTATGTTAAGGACGCTTGTGTTGCTGCAAACAAACTGTCTAAACAATATCAATTCTCTTTAGGCTACATATTTTACAGTTGCGCCCTGGCATTTCCAAAGCGGAACCACCTAGATGAGTTCCCGCCCCAGTTAAAACCAAGCCTGCAATGGGTGTCGTGTAATTCGCCAGTTCCGGTAACGGGCGGAAAAACATCATTTGATCAAAGGACATATCTAAATGATAGTAGTTGCCTTTGAGCATTCCTAACCGCTCTTCTAGCTCTGGTGGGCTTTCAATATGACGCGCAATCATGCTGTTTTTAGCTTCTAGTCGTCAATGTTTGAAGCATGGAAGCTTCGGTTTTGGCGATCGCCAGCAGCGTCTTCAGCACCGAATCTGGATTCAAACTGATTGAATCAATCCCTTGCTCCACCAGGAATTGAGCGAATTCAGGATAGTCGCTGGGTGCCTGACCGCAGATGCCAATCTTGCGATTAAACTGTTTTGCCGTAGCAATCACCCGCTCTAGCTTGCGCTTCACCGCCTCGTCGCGCTCATCAAACAGGTGAGATACCAGGGCTGAGTCACGATCGAGTCCCAGCGTCAGTTGGGTCAGGTCATTGGAGCCAATAGAGAAACCGTCAAATATTTCACTGAAGCGATCGGCTAGCTCTACATTGCTGGGCAACTCACACATCACATAGACCTGCAAGCCATTCTCACCCTGCACCAGCCCATGTTTTGCCATCTCCTCTAGCACCTTGCGTCCCTCTGCCGGAGTGCGGCAAAAAGGAATCATGGGAATTATATTGGTGAGTCCCATGTCATCCCGTACTCGCTTAAAGGCTTTGCATTCTAGCCCATAGGCAGCCTGATATTTAGGGTCGTAGTAACGCGACGCTCCACGCCAGCCCATCATCGGGTTTTCTTCTTCTGGCTCAAAGTCTCGTCCTCCAATTAGGTTAGCGTACTCATTACTTTTTAAATCCGACATTCTCACCACCACAGGCTTTGGATAAAATGCCGCCGCTAGCATCCCAATTCCCGATGCCAGCTTATCGACAAAATAGTCTGGCATTTTCTCATATTGCGTCGTCAACTGGCTAATTTCCCACTTCGCAGCTTTATCTTTAAGCTGGTCAAAATGCAGCAATGCCAGGGGATGCACCTTGATGTGATTGGCAATAATAAATTCTGTTCGGGCTAGCCCTACCCCGTCATTTGGAATCATCGACAGCCGAAATGCCTCGTGAGGATTGCCTACATTCATTAAGATTTGGGTCCGAGTGCGCGGCACATCATCCAACTGAAGTTCTTCAATCTCAAACGACAGAAGCCCGTTATAAACGCGCCCTTCTTCCCCATCGGCACAGGAAACGGTGACTTCCTGCTGATCTTTGAGCCTCTCGGTTGCATGATCGCAGCCCACGATCGCCGGAATTCCTAGCTCCCGCGCAATAATCGCAGCATGGCAGGTGCGCCCGCCCTGATTAGTAATTACCGCACTGGCGCGTTTCATAATCGGCTCCCAGTCTGGGTCGGTGCGCGTCGTCACCAGCACTTCTCCCGCTTGAAACTCATCTAGTTTGCAGATATCTACAATCGTTCGCACTTTACCCTGACCAATCATTTCACCCACTGCACGCCCTCTGAGCAGCGGTTCTGGCTGCTGTTTCTCAGTGAGTTTATAGGTCTTTAAAACATTGCTGCCCTTTTGCGAATGCACAGTTTCAGGACGAGCCTGCACAACAAACAGTTCGTCCGTCAGTCCATCTTTTGCCCACTCTATATCCATTGGGCTGTAGATATCTCGCACCGCCGAGTAGTGGTCTTCAATCATGCAAGCCCACTCCGCTAGTTGCAGAATCTCATCATCATTCAGCGCATACTTTCCCTGCTCGGCTTTGGGTACAGGCAGGTTTTTGGTGGGTTTACTGCTGCCAATGTCGTACACCATTTTGATATCTTTACTGCCCAGACGCTTCTCTAAAACGGGACGAAACCCCTGCTTCAGCGTCGGCTTAAACACGATGTATTCATCAGGATTAACAACCCCCTGCACCACATTCTCACCTAATCCATAAGCAGCCGTGACGAGGGCTGCATTCTTAAAACCACTTTCGGTATCAATAGAAAACATCACGCCCGCTGATGCCAGGTCAGAGCGCACCATCTTTTGTACGCCAACGGATAGAGCCACTTCAAAATGGTCAAAGTTTTTGATCGTGCGGTAAGAAATGGCGCGATCGGTAAACAGGGAGGCAAAACATCTGTGGCACGCTTCTAAAACGCTATTGATGCCGTTGATGTTGAGATAGCTGTCTTGCTGCCCCGCAAAGCTTGCATCGGGCAAATCTTCGGCGGTGGCGCTGGAGCGTACTGCCACATCAACGCCGCTGTAGCGACTGAGGCAGGCTTCTCGCTCTGCTCCGTCCAATGTTTCACACATTTCAATTTCAACGCCATAGCGCTCTGAAAGCTGCACATAGGCATCGACGATCGCCTCTTCTAGCTCTGGTGGAAAGGGGGTGTCTAAAATTAAGGTACGGGCTTGCCGTCCTCGCTCCCGCAGGTTGTTGATGTTTTCTACATCCAGGTCGGCTAACAATCGCTGAAGCCGAGCTTTCAGCCCTGCTTTTTCCATGAAATAGCGGAAGGCATAGGCAGTTGTAGCAAAGCCCGTTGGGACATTCACCCCCTGGGGCGCAAGCTGCTGGATCATTTCCCCCAAAGAGGCATTTTTGCCGCCCACCAGCGGCACGTCATCCATGCCAACTTGCTCAAACCAGAGTACAAATTCTTGTTTTTTTAGATCTTGACTTAAAGGAGAAATATCTGTTTTTTGGGTTGTAATCATGATGGTTACTCCAAATAGTTAATCTAAAGAAGCTATTTTGTGAGTCAGGCTTGTCAGTCAAAAAGTTTTGTCAGTCAAAAAGTAAAATTTTTGCCGATAAAAGTTTCTTTTTACCTAGTGCTTGAAAAGTGTAGTGGGGAAGTAAAACAACTTTCACGGGTTGAGCTAATACTAGCGTAACGCAACACATGAGAATGTTGGTTCCATTCCGTTTAACTAAGTTCATATCGCTGATTTGTTCGCTTTCCTCGTCGATCCTGATTCTTTGTGAAGTTGCTCTGGAGGGTTGGATAACACTCGTTGCCAAGCTGGAGCTTGGCGATGCAATAAAGGAAGCTCCTGCTTCTTCTATTGGCACTGGAAGCTGGAGCTTCCAGAACGCCGTTACCAAGCTGGAGCTTGGTAACGAGGCAAAGGGCTGTAGGGGCTTAGCATTCGGGCAAAGATTTTGGGTTTATTTTCAGAGTCCACCTGCCGAATGCTAAGCCCTTACAGGGGACATTTGCTACTTCCCAAACATCCTGTTGGGTTTTGTATTACATTCTCCGCTTTAGCAAGAGAAAAAGGAGGCAGAACTACCTCCTTTTTTATAGCTATGGTCATAACTGGATGTTCTAAGGAATACGCTTCTTGACAGTTGAGCCTAAGGTACTAAGAAATGTATACTGCATCCATCGTTGCGTGTTATGTGTCGGGTTATGGAGTCAATTAATTACAATCGTCCGCATCGGTCAATTATTCGCTGCAAAGCTAAGATGCGATTGTTGCAAATAGCCGATGAGTGTTTTGAAGCAATAGATGACGCTCTGTTGAAAGAGTTAGCAACAACCCTGTTTCACTCAAATCAGTGTCAGATGCTTTATCAACAGTGCCAGTCTAAACAGGATGCTAAGAGTGCAGACACTCAACTGGTCAGCGAATTGGTAGAAGCCTATCAACGCATCTCAAAGCGTCAATCTGATCCAATGGTTTCGCGTTTGAATGCTTTGCTGTAGCTGATTGGTTCTTCAATTTGTTGCCCCTAGACCTTGCAGGGTTTAGGGGTTTTTACTTTTGTTTTCGCGCAGATTCAACTAGCCAGTTTAATAGGGGTTTCAAGGTATCTGGGGCTGCGGTTTCTCCAACGCTGACTGTGTGTGGGCGATCGCCCCCCTCAATCGTCACCCTATACTGAAATCGATCGGGCTTAGCCGCAGATGGTGTAGTCGCGGGCAGATTGAAAAAATCAGCTTGTTCAATCAGGCGGTTGAGTTGAGTTGCCTCGTCTGGGGAGAGGTTTGCAAAATCTATTGTGAGAGTCAGGGGGATACCTGCAAAACCGCCGCTCCGTTCAAATAAGACTTGCATTGCACGATTCCTGATTGCTTTATCGGTTGTTTTATTGAACAGGTTATACCAATTCAATTTGAACTTGAGTAGAATCAACCCTGGTGGAACAAGGGGCTTAAGCCCCTTGTTGAAGTCAGCTTCACGAAAGATTAGTATTAAACCTCTGGGCAGTTAAATTACTCCAACCTGTTGCCAAGCGCTGCGGACTGCCTTTTGCTCATCACTGTGACTGCCGTAAAGCTGTTCTGCAATCAGGATGGTAGCATTGGCTGCGTCTTGAAAAGTTGATTTAGAGCGCAGGATGTCTCTCAAGGCAAAGTACCAAATCCTTCCAGCTTTTTCCCAGGCATAGCCTCCGATCGCCATTGCAGCCAGGTAAAAGGCATGGTTAGCGATGCCGGAGTTGATATGCACACCGCCATCATCAGAGGTTCCCTGATAGCGGTTTGCATAATGGCTAGGCTGGGGGTCTTTGCCTAGAATTCGGTCGTCGTAGGCGGTGCCTGGTGCTTTGAGTGATCGCAAGGCCTGACCCTGAACTCGAGACGTTAATATTCCCACCCCAATCAACCAGTCTGCCTGGTCTACCGTTTGATTCAGCGATCGCTGCTTAACCAACGTGCCAAACACATCGGCAAACGACTCATTTAATGCGCCCGGTTCATTCTGGTAGTCCAAGTCGGCTTCATGCTGGTTAACACCATGCGCTAACTCATGGGCAATCACATCGATCGCAAGGGTAAAACGGTTAAAAAGCTGCCCATCGCCGTCCCCATAAATCATCTGATTGCCATCCCAAAAAGCATTTTCATAGCGGAGTCCATAATGCACGGTAGCGTCTAAACGCAGCCCTCGATCATCCACAGAATTGCGTTCATAAACATCCCGAAATAAGTCGTAGGTGGCTCCAGCCCCATCGTAGGCTTCATTAACAGCCTGATCAGCACTGGGCGGGTCGCCTTCACCCCGCACGAGGACACCAGGCAAAGATGTACTGGTCTTCGCGTCGTAGATCGTGCGCCGCTTTTGCCCAGGTGAAATCGCAAATGAGACATTGCCAACCGCCCTCCGTTTGCCGCGAAACCGTTCGGATATTCTCAACGTTGTTAATGCCCACTCTCGGTTTTTCTCGTCACCATATTGAATCAGGTTATCTAGCATTTGTGGGGGAAGAATACAGCAAATACAGCGTCTTTGAATTTGTTTTTGGGGGTGTATCCATTCCTGCAATCGTTGATGTAACATTGCGAATTCCTTAAGCTTAGACAACTTGCAGCAGTGGAACCTTGAAGTAACCGGGCGTTGCAGCAGCGTTTTGTAAAGTAACCCAGACCTTTAACCGATAAATTCCTGCTTGCTGTAGGCGTATTTCTGGGAACAGCGCAGCATAAACCGGAGTGGCTTGAACTGGAGCATGGATAGTAATATCTCCTATACAAGTGTCTGACTGAGTTGACAGGTGATAGGCAAAGCACTGAGCGCGATAAATCAGTTGCCGATCTTCCTGTTCTGCTGGGTCTACCCCAATGACTCTCATCAATACTTCTAGAGTAAATGGCTCACTGGTTTCAACGGCTTCACCAAAGAGCGGATAGTCTGAATCTGCCACCATTGCAGTAGCAAATTGGGAAGATCGAATCACTCGAAGCTGTATGATTTCTAGCTTTAGGGAAGCTTGCGTAGCCAGATCACCTGCTGTTTTCATCTGATCGGGTATCCACTGCTGAAAAATTGCAGCATCTAAGTTTGGGAAGGTGACGCTAGTTCCAGTTTCCATATGTCGAACCAGGGTTCGCTGGTGGGTTAGCTGGTCTGGCTGTGCTGCTCCCTGGTGCGATTGGATTTCTATGATGAAAGAAGCAGATGTTCTCCATTCATCTTGTGGGGTAACAGGATGAGAACTTTCTGTTTGCTCTAATTCTGCTTTTGACTCTAATTCTGCTTTTGACTCTAAATTATCCATTGGTGCTAATCCTTCCGTAAGTGAGGAGTCTATTTCTGTCGCAGCGATGCTTGCTG
Organism: Leptolyngbyaceae cyanobacterium SM1_4_3; assembly: GCA_012031415.1. Taxonomy (GTDB): domain Bacteria; phylum Cyanobacteriota; class Cyanobacteriia; order Elainellales; family Elainellaceae; genus JAAUTN01. The sequence continues at coordinate 8,279 of JAAUTN010000187.1, forward strand.
ATTGAGAGAACTCACTATTTGAAGGGGAAAAAGTTTTAGACCTGTTTAGATGAGGGGTAGAGGCGATCGCCTGAAAAGGAGTATCTCTCAGTTCCAGGAAACTCTCATATTCTGCCTGCATCATCTCCTGAAACGAACGATAGCGATCGGCTCCGGGCAACCAGTCCCCCAGAAACCAGGCTTCCCACTCCCCTGTTTCTGTGACAATTTGAGAATTGAGCAGATAGATTGCGGCTTCTCCCCGTTGGCTGATTTCTAGAGCGGTTTGCAAATATTCAGCCCGAATTTTGCTGCAATCCTGGTCACGTCCATAAATCAGGTATTCCTCATCAGGAATCGAAGGATGGGGTGAACTCGAATTAGGAAACTCTGTATTGGCTTGCTCTGACCTCGCCAGCAGCGCATTTAGCCAACTCTGGTTTCTCACCGAAAACCACTCTATCTCCTCCGTAGACCATAACTTGTTAATGAAAGGAGTCGTTTGTCGCCAGCCGTTGGTGACTTTCAGAAACGCTCGATAAGAAGGAGGTAACTGAGTGCCTAAACGCACTTCAGCCTGAGCAATTTGTTCATCGGTTGCGCCAGGATAGCCTAACCATCCAGATTCGATGACTTCTGGTGGCAAGTTGTTGCGATCGCTGCCAAGCGATTCCAATATTTCCTGACTCCACCGTTTCAGGAAAATTTCCCAATCAAGGCTACTCATGGTTGCAATCCTCAAACGACTTGGAGCGGAAACTTTGAAACACCCCTAAGTTCTTTTTTGACTAGGAACCTGGTAGACATAACGCCTACCAGGTAGCTTAGGCTCCTAATTGCAGTTAGGACGTTGCGTGTAAATCGGCATCACACCGACAGAGAAAAACTAACCTTAATCTTGGCCAGCGGGATACACTTGAAGCAGGACTGCTTGAATATATCCATGTCCCCAAATCTTGGTGGTGCAAGGATTCTCTACCGGTCCAACGGTTGCAACTGCACCGATCTCATATAGTCCAGACGGCATCTTTAACTCGGCGGGGCGAGTGGGAGTCGTTTCCACATGGTATTTGTAAATACCCTTTTGGGTGAGTTTCGTCGCAGGGATGTTGAGTTCTGCCGCCTTGAATCCGTAGCCTTCCAACCCGAAGTCAATGTTGATTCGAGTTCCCAGGCACATTAGCAACTCAGTCAGAGGAGTCTTGTTGAACTCTACATCAACGCTAGCTACGAAATACTCATCTTCAGCAACAATGTACTGGGAGTTTACTGGGTCAGCAGGATTGTTGCCCAGACCGCGTACATCCAGATTAGACAGCGTGAAAGTTACAGGCCCTACAATCGTCTGAGAGCGAGTTTCGGTTTGGGTTAGCTCATTAGGCTGTCCAGGAACACCGATAACTCGTTGCGGTTCACGAGATGATTGTGATGCCATTGCTTGCATTGGGTTAGACATAATCTAATATCCTTTGGTTTCAGCTCTTGAAGTCGTTTGTCAGCCTTTTTCGCACTCGCATTCAGGTTTTATCCTTCAGCTTTTCTACGTTTGGCTTGTTGACTGAACTCATCATGGCAACTCTGCTAGACATCGTTAAGTACCCGAACAGGGTACTTTTTATCTCCGTAATAGTTTAGATAATGGGTAAGAAGAGCTACTACAGCAGTGGTAGCTGTACTGGGTTGCGCTTCATTAAAAAAACGGTGTCCCTTAAAGGGGTGAGGAACGCCTCTGTCATTTTTTACTAAGCGTTGTATCTCCCCCATGAGGGTGAACTAAGTTCGTAATATTACATCTGTTTACAAAATCTGGAATAGAGATGTAAGGACAGTGTTTCCTTATGGAGCTACAGCTAGGCAGCTATTGAAAATGAAGACTTTTGTAAAGTCGGGCATCGCTTACCCTCATAAAGGAGCTAATCAAAGCAACTTTATCAGGCGTTTTTCCTACGAGATGTTTTTGCATAATCTTAGCCTAACAAAGGGAAGTAAAATCATAGGCAGATAAGAATGACATAAAAAGGCTTTTGAATCATGAAATTCCCTTTTATGCACGAGTTTAGAGGAACCGACAACTTTAGGGGCTTTTAGATGCCCTCTAAATTCAGCTTAATATTTTGGAGGAAATACAATGACCCTTTCGATTCCCAGGATGCACGCCACTGCTGACGCTACGCGTCTGCAAGATATTCAAGCATCGTTGCAGAATTATTCATTTTCAAATACTTGTGAGCAAACTGTTTTACCGCAAGAAGTAGTTGAAAATTTAATTGATGGAATTTTGATTTTAACGGAACAAAAAGCTTTAGTTTATGCTAACGATTGTGCCAAGCGGATTTTGCGTCAACTGAATCAGAGCGGTACGTCAATTAGTTTGATTCCCAGAGAAATTTGGCATATCTGTCAAACATTGATTGATAGTCGTCACTTATTTCCTAATCAATATTGGCTAATTGAGTCAAAGGTATTTGTTGATAGCTCTGTTGTATTTAATGTACGGGCTAGATGGTTGAAGTTAGAAACTTTGGAGCAACCCTGCTTGCTGTTAAGTATTTGTGATCAGTACCAATACATTAAAGATGTTGCGCTTGAGGAATCTCAAAAATTTGGACTGACCTCTCGTGAGAAAGAAATTTGGTTACTTCATAGAGCCAACTATACCTACAAACAGGTTGCTCTAGAGCTTTGTATCACTCCTAATACGGTCAAAAAACACATGAAAAATATTTACGTCAAGCAAAAAGCGACATTTGCAACTCAATGAGAACCGTTTATCCGTCTAATGTACCCAACTGTATGGGGTGGCGATCGCCCCTGTCACATTGGTTATAGCAGTGGCGATCGCCCAACTCAAGCACTGGCAGCCTAAAGCAAAAGCAGTAGTCGAGCCACAAAGCTAAAGAGCTAATAGATCTTGTCAGATAGCAAAGTCCACCGTTTTCAATCGTTAGCGTCTTCTGCCTCCGGTTGCCCTTTGCGAGACTTGCGAAATCGCCGTCCCATTTCGTTGAGGGAACCGTCGATTTCACCTTTGCCCGTCGCTTTTGCAGAGTTGTAAACCTCCCGCGCAGCAGCATAGGCTTCACTACCTGCCAACAGATAGGTATTGTAGACCAGTTCTTGCAGGTCATGCAGTTCGACCCAGATAGGGTAGAGTGCCATGAACAAATCAATATCTTCCTGCATGGCATCCAGGTCAAATCGGCGTGGCAGATAATCTGGATGACGAGCAGCAAACTCGGCAGACTTTTGCACAAAGGCACGGGTTTTATCGCCTAACTTTGCCAACTTCCGCCGCTCTTCGGGAGTCATAGTGACTGAAAAAGCAAGCTTCTCACGAATGGTGCCCAGGGCAGCTTCAATCGAGGCTTGGTCGGCATCAGAAAGTCTGGCACTTAGGGGTTGGAAAGCAGCCCTCTAAAGGTCATTTGAGAGCTTCTTAATATTTGTTGTTACCCCTGTCATTGCTAGCTTTCAGACCGCTATGGTAAAAGCTGAAAGTCAAATGATGTGCCTTTGAACCATGATATTGGGGGAAGTGTTTGAGCGGTTCATTGCCGAGAGTCCCTTCTGCGTGATGCTGAGGGTGCTGCTAGAACAGAGTCTGCCTGCCCAGGACATTGATGAACTGTTTGAGCAGCAAGCCGAGCGACAATATCACCGGGAATTACTGTTTTCGACAGTGGTGAATTTGATGAGCTTGGTAGTTTGTGGCATTTCACCCTCGGTTAACGCCGCCTATCAAGCCAAAGCAAAGGGAATTGGCGTAAGCATTCAGTCGGTCTATAACAAGCTGAATGGGATGGAGCCTCAGATTGTCGAAGCCCTACTGCGGCATGTAGTTAACCGGGTGCAAGGGTTAATAGAGCAACTGGGTGGCAGCCTTCCACCTTTGCTGGAGGGATATCGCGTCAAAATTCTTGATGGCAATCATTTAGCCGCGACCGAACGTCGCCTACAGGTGCTACGTACCATCAACAGTGCCCCTCTGCCCGGTCATGCACTGGTAGTTCTCGATCCGGCGTTGATGTTGGCAATTGATGTGTTTGCTTGTGAGGACGGTCATGCTCAGGAGCGGGCGCTGTTGAGTCGGGTGTTGGCAACGGTGAGTCGTGGCGATTTGTGGATTGCCGACCGCAATTTCTGCACGTTGGGATTTCTCTTTGGTCTGCATGGGCGAGGGGCAGCTTGGGTGATTCGCCAGCATGGTCTGCTCCCCTGGCAAGCGCTAGATGAGTTGGTTTTTGTAGGTGAGAGCGAAACGGGAGCGGTGTTCGAGCAATCAATCCAATTGATTTTCAACGATACGTTAAAGGTCGTGCTACGACGAATTGTTGTGCAACTCAATCAACCGACGCGCGATGGAGATGCCGAAATTGCCTTGCTCTCAAATCTTCCAGTTGCTCAAGCTGATGCTTTACACATTGCCGCACTGTATCAAAAACGATGGCGGATTGAACGATTGTTTCAAGTACTCGAACAATGTTTCCGGGGTGAAATCAACACCCTGGCTTATCCCAAAGCTGCCTTGTTTGGCTTTGTCATGGCACTAATTTGCTACAACCTGCTGGCGGTCGCTCAAGCGGCGATGCGCTCTGTGCATGGAGCTGACAAAATTGAAGCGGGAATTTCCCCCTACTATTTAGCCGATGAAGTGCGCCGCGTCTATGAGGGCATGATGATTGCCATTCCGCCAGTACAATGGCAACCGTTCGCCCAGTTTGACGTAGATACCACCGTTCAATTTCTTCAACACTTAGCTGCACAGATGGAGTTGTCCAAATTCCGCTCTCACCCCAGGGGTGAGAAGAAGAAAGTCCCCAAACCCAAACGGCAAAAAGACAAACCTCACGTCTCTACCGCTCGATTGCTCAATCAAGCGAAATCTAAAAAAGATGAAAAAGCACCTTGAAAGGGCTGGGGTTGGAAAGGCATTTTAATTTCTCCTAGAATTAGTTAAACGAGCATCAGTAGGGATTGCTCTGCCTT
>JAAUTN010000023.1 GCA_012031415.1 Leptolyngbyaceae cyanobacterium SM1_4_3
CGATGTCGGCTCATCGCAACCTGGGGCGGTAGTACGTCCCAAGGGTTGGGCTGTTCGCCCATTAAAGCGGTACGTGAGCTGGGTTCAGAACGTCGTGAGACAGTTCGGTCCATATCCGGTGCAGGCGTAAGAGCATTGAGAGGAGTCTCCTCTAGTACGAGAGGACCGAGGAGAACGCACCGCTGGTGTACCTGTTATCGTGCCAACGGTAAACGCAGGGTAGCCAAGTGCGGAGCGGATAACCGCTGAAAGCATCTAAGTGGGAAGCCCACCTCAAGATGAGTGCTCTCATGGGGTTAACCCAGTAAGGTCACGGGTAGAACACCCGTTGATAGGCTTTAAGTGGAAGTGCAGTAATGCATGAAGCTGAGAAGTACTAACAGACCGAGGGCTTGACCTCTTCAATTGGTGTCCCCACGCAACCCACACAGAAATCTTCGCTATGCAGCCTTCAGGGTTACTGAACTGGACAAATGCAGCTAACCCTTACAAGTCTCCTGGTGCCTATGGCGCAATGGAACCACCCCGAACCCATCCCGAACTCGGTCGTGAAACATCGCTGCGGCAAAGATAGTCGGAGGGTTGCCTCCCGCTAAAATAGCTCGGCGCCAGGCTATCAATGAAAAGAAAAGAGGAAGTGGGAGTTCCACTTCCTCTTTGAATGCTCGTATGCAACCTCCCATACCCCTGACTCGACGTGCACTCATCAAATGAGGACTTTTGTATTTTTCCATCTGCTCTTAGTCTTTGGCAATGTACTTGAAAGGTTGGTGAGCGGCATTTCCAAGAATTAGAGTTACTGCTACGGGATTTGAACGATAGGTAAATAAGTTGCCCTGAGCGTAACTCTTTGACAACAATTTAATAACAAAGAGACCTAGTATCACTGCTGGGTAAGAAGTGCTTGTACTTTTAGAGAGAGCAGTGCCACGTTGGAAGCGTGAGCTTATGATTCAAGAAATCTGATGTACTTAAAGTAGTTAGAGAATTGATGACTAGGGTGAACAAAATAATCAATAGGAAAAGTATGTGGACGCATTTAACCTCCCATTTAAGTCGATGGCAGATTTCATCAATGCTCCTCTCTTGTTCATAGCTAAAGAGCTTTAGGGAAAGGTTAATGAAATTAGCAGATGCAGAACTTGAGAGACTGGGTTGACGCGAAACATAATGTCTAGATGCGCTAGTGTAAAAGCAGAGCCTCGGATTAGAAGCCTCGAAACAGAAAGCCCAGAATCAATAGAGGAATCCCATGAGTCAGACGATTACCCCACCTCCCACAGAACTGAGTAATCCTGAGCTTTGCCCATCTAGAGAGAAAGTGGCGATCGCACCTCCTGGCTTTTTCTCTGGCGAATTTGTGCAAGAAACGCTGGCATTAACGCGACGGCTATTTATTCAGCTTCAGCGGCGACCCAGCACTCTGATTGCCGGGATTATTCAACCCTTGATGTGGCTAGTGCTATTTGGCGCACTATTTCAAAATGTTCCTCAGGGTTTATTTGGTGAAAGCGCTAACTATGGGCAGTTTTTGGGTGCTGGAATTATTGTCTTTACTGCCTTTGGCGGAGCGCTGAATGCTGGGCTGCCCGTGATGTTTGACCGCGAGTTTGGCTTCCTCAATCGGCTGCTGGTGGCACCCCTAGCTTCCCGATTTTCGATTGTTTTGGCATCGGCAATTTTTATTGCGACGCTAAGCATGGTGCAAACCGTAGCGATTGTTGCTCTTAGTGCAGTGTTGGGGGCGGGTTTGCCAAATCCGTTAGGGTTAGGGCTGGTGGTGGCGATCGTGTTAATGCTGGTGCTAGGCGTAACGGCACTGAGCCTAGGATTAGCTTTTGCGCTGCCAGGACACATCGAACTCATTGCCGTGATTTTTGTCACGAATCTGCCGCTGCTGTTTGCCAGCACTGCTCTAGCACCGATAGAATTTATGCCCGGTTGGTTGCAAGCGGTGGCTAGCTTGAATCCCCTCACTTACGCCATTGAACCCATTCGCTACATCTACGTTCATGGCAGTTGGGCGTTGAATAGCGTTATTCTCCACGCTCCCTTTGCTGATGTGTCACTGGGAATGGCACTCGTCATACTGTTGGGTTTTGATGCGATCGCCCTCCTCAGCATCCGCTCGCTGCTTCGCCGCTCTTTTGCTTAGACTCATGACTAAACTTTATAGATGAGGGAGCAAGCTCTCATCCATTTACGTCTTAAGTTCTGTTAACATAATCCACAAGCATCCCAGCCTAGTCCTATGAAGACTGCTTTTTCTATTTCATTCGTGCGTTTTGCTTCTGCTGTAGTGGCAATGGGAGTGCTGACCGCTAGCTCTCTGCAACCTGCGATCGCCCAAACCACCATCAATCCACTAGATGACTCCCTAAGTGGAGACGGCAGAAGCTCTGATCCCTTTTCTAGCAGCGGCAACCAGTCTGGCAGCGTGCTTGACCTGATTCACCGCGTTACTCTAGGAAACGGTCGCAGCCTGTCTGAATATAATTCCACTCAGCAAGAAAATTTGGGAACTGAAGCCTCAGACTTTCGCACCCGACAGCTAGAGCTTCTGCGTCAGCAAAACCTCAGCCAGCCTGAGACTCAAGACTCCAGTGGACCAACAGAAAGCAACAACTGAGGTTTTACCCCTACTTTCCACCTACTACCTACCCCCTTACCATCCCGCATCCTCCCCTCCCCTCATGGCGCAAACAGACGAAGTGCTAACTTTTTGGTTTGCTAATCCTCAAACTGGGTTGGCGAACTTTGATCAGTGGCGCAAAGCCTGGTTTGTTAAGGATCTAACCTTTGACCAGCATGTGCGCGATCGCTTCCTCACGATCTACGAGCGGGCAGCAGTGGGTGAACTCGACCACTGGCAAGAGTCTCCCGCTGGTTGCTTAGCATTAGTTCTGGTATTAGATCAGTTTCCCCGGAATATGTTTCGCCGTGATCCCAGAGCTTTTGCGACTGATTTTAAGGCTGTGGAGATCACGCGGAGGGCGATCGCCAAAAAAATTCATCAAGCGCTAAAGCCACTTCAAAAGCTTTTTCTTTACCTGCCGCTGGAACACAGCGAAAACTTAGATCACCAAAATCAATGCGTTGCCCTGTTTCAAGAGCTTATTGCCGATCATCCGGGGTTTGGCAAGGAGTTTGAAGATACCTACTCCTATGCGGCTCGGCATCAGGACGTAATTAAACAGTTTGGACGGTTTCCCCATCGCAACGAAGTTCTGGGACGAGAAACCACGCCCGCAGAAGCAGAATTTTTGAAACAACCTGGTTCTTCTTTCTGAATCTATAGCGCTACGCGCATACCTTAGGACAGATTTTTGTGTGGAAGTCTCCCTTCAGCGAGGGCTTCCACACAAAAATGTCTCAATCAAGGCGCGTAGCGCCACACCAATTTTGCTTCAAGGCGTAGATTCTGTGTAACATCGCACAATCTCGCTAACCCGTCTGGAGGAGGGCAATGAGAGAATTCAGTGAGACGGTAATAAATGTCGCTTGGTGCGATCGCTTCTCCCACAGGACACATCTTGGACTGTCCCACGGTTGGCTGCTTGATTAAGCCATTTTTCTAATTCTTCAAAACGCTGAAATGATTGTTATTGCTCGGTTTTCAACCTATCTATTAAAATCAGGAAGAGTCAACCTCACTGGCACAATCGTAAAACTTCAACCGTCTTATCCTCATAACTGAGGTTCCCGAAGAACAATAGTTTTATACCCAACAGGGAGTTTGCACAGCCTCTCTGGAGACTCCAAGCTCATACAGAATCCTCGTAGGTAATTCATGAAATCCTCTATTCGCCGTTCTATTGCTGCCCTTGCCATTGCTGCATCTACTGCAATGGGTAACATTGCGATTCCCTCTATCTCAGCGATCGCAGTCACCTTCGAGCAGCAAGAAGTTAACCAAACCGAATTCCTCGCAGTCGCCGCACCCCGAACTGCCGCTGGCACTTCTCACTATCTCGTCGTCATGCGGCAAAGAAGTAATGCCCGTCCTTGCTGGGGTGTTTCAGGCTCAAACCCAACGATTGTTGACCCACTTTGGCTCAACTTTGACTTTACTGGTATCTGTGGTCGCAGCTTAGACAGCAACGGCTACTCTCTCCGTGCCGCAGGTGAAGACTTGGGCTTGCGCTATAGCCTTCGCGTCGTCAATCGTGGAGGTGATTTGATTCTAAATGCTGCACCCAACACCCCCAGTGGACAATCAATTGAAATCGCTAGAGCAAATGGCACCACCACTGGCTTTGCTAAGCTCAACCTCAACCCAGGCTGGCGCTTTGCTGAGCGGTCATTCCAGGGTAGAAGCACAGGGCATATTTACCTGGCTACTGATACCCCGCTTGCTCAACTTACAACTCCAGGAACAGGAACTCCAGGTACGGGCACTCCCGGTACAGGCACCCCCGGCACAGGAACTCCAGGTACGGGCACTCCCGGTACAGGCACCCCCGGCACAGGTACAACATTCCGCGACATTGCGGGCGACACCTATGCTAACGAGATTCAGCAAGCTGTCAACGTGGGCTTTATCTCAGGCTTCTTTGAAGACAACACCTTCCGTCCACGCTCTCCTCTGACTCGTGAACAGCTTGTCTCAATGGTTCTAGAATCACTGGATAGAATCCCTAATGTCGATTTGAACATTCCCACTCAAACCAGCAGCAGACCCTATCCAGACGTAGATGCCTCTCGCTGGAGTGCAGCCAAGATTCAGTTTGCTCGTGCTAACAACATCATCAGTGGTTATGAGGATGGCACCTTCCGTCCTACCCAACCCGTTACCCGGGCTGAAATGATCGCTGTCCTGAGCAAAGCTGCCCAATATAGTCAAAACCTGCAAGGACGGGGTAATCAGCTTCAGCAGACCCAGCAACCCAGAAACTTTTCTGACACGTCTGGTCACTGGGCGGCTCAGGTAATTAGCCAGATGTCGGGTTATTGTAATGTTGCCTCTCCCGTTAACGAGTCGGGAACAGCCTTCAACCCCAACGGTCAGGCGCTACGTAATTACGCTGCTGCTGCCACCTTGCGGATGTACAATTGCCTCGCCGGACCGCAGCCTCAGGCACAGCCACCTCAAGGTGGAACTGGACAGCCGCCGCAGCCGCAGCCAACCCCAGGAGGAACTCGATAATGATGTTAACTCACCTTAGATAGTGTCTGCTAGATACTGTCTTGCAGAGTTTAAATTACTCCGGATAGCAGAATTGATTCCAAGGAAAGAAGCAGCAGGGGAGAAATGCCTTGCGCCTTCGATTCTCTATTTTCGGCGTTTCATTGACTCGATCCGCAATCAGGTCACATCCTCTGGCATCTTGTTCATTGAGGGCACAAAATTTGCTCAAATGTCGTCACCCTGATGGATCAGCCCTGCTTCCCTGACTCAATTCACCTAGATTAAACAACCAAGGAAACTTAAATGAAAAAGTGCATCCCGATTCTATTGCTCGGCGTTGCTTTAACGGCGATCGCTCTCCCCGCTCAGGCTCAAGATGCGGTACCTGCTGCACCTTTGTCAGTTGAGCAATCAGAAGATTTGACCACGATCGCCCAAGATTTTGTTGATAATTTGGTGGCTGGCAGCTACGATGCTGCGCTTCAAATGTACGATCCTGCTGTGAGAACGAGCATCACCACCGACACTCTACGTCAGGGTTGGGAAGAAGCCGTGACTGCAAATGGGGCATTTCAACGCATCGTTGAGGTTGAGACCCAGGCGTTAGGAGAATCCGCAGACGGTTCTTACGTTGCGATCATCACGACCGAATTTGAAAGCGGTACGGTTGATTTCCTCGTGAACTTCACCGGGCAGAATCAAATCGTCAGCATTTTTCCGCTGGCTGAGTAAAGCGATCCGAACAAGCCGGAATCCATCTGAAACGGGGTGTTGGAATGATCTTTACGAATTCCAGCACCCCGTTTCAATAGCTGCCTTGGCTAAAAATTCGTTAGGATGCCATCAGCAGATATTTGTGTTTTTAGTCATTAGTCATATGTTGTCAATTGTTAACTGCTGACAAATGGCAAGTGACCACTGGGTCGGCGTTTCTGATAGGAATGGCTACTGAAACTCTCTATGGAATTTCAAATCAAGGCTCCATTTGAACCGACAGGCGACCAACCAACGGCGATCGCCCAACTCATATCTAGCATCAATGCAGGGCATCGTTTTCAAACCCTACGTGGTGCAACCGGAACGGGTAAAACTCACACGATGGCGCGGGTGATCGAAAAAGTCGGTCGTCCGACGCTGGTTCTGGCGCACAACAAAACGCTGGCAGCACAACTGTGTAATGAGCTACGCGAGTTTTTCCCTGACAATGCAGTTGAATACTTTATTAGCTATTACGACTACTATCAGCCAGAGGCATATATTCCCGTTACCGATACCTATATTGCTAAAACCGCTTCAATTAACGATGAGATTGATATGCTGCGGCACTCGGCAACGCGATCGCTGTTTGAACGGCGAGACGTGATTGTGGTTGCTTCGATTAGCTGCATCTACGGTTTAGGAATTCCCTCGGAATATCTCAAAGCCTCGATTCCGTTTCGGGTAGGGATGGAGGTCAATCAGCGGCAGGTTTTGCGCGACCTGGCATCGGTGCAGTACGAGCGAAATGACCTAGACGTAGGGCGCGGCAAGTTTCGGGTGAAGGGCGATGTGCTGGAAATTGGCCCAGCCTATGAAGATCGGCTAATTCGGATTGAGTTTTTTGGCGACGAAATTGACGCAATTCGCTACATCGACCCGGTTACAGGCGCAACACTGCAAAGCATGGAGGCGCTGAACGTCTACCCGGCTCGCCACTTCGTTACACCGGATGAGCGACTGGAAGCAGCCTGTGATGCAATTCAGCAGGAATTGCGCGATCGCCTGGGAGAATTAGAAAAAGACAACAAGCTGTTAGAGGCACAGCGCCTCGAACAGCGCACCCGCTATGACCTGGAAATGCTGCGTGAGGTCGGCTACTGCAACGGCGTAGAAAACTATGCTCGTCACCTGGCAGGGCGGATTCCAGAATCACCGCCAGAGTGTTTGCTGGACTATTTTCCCGATGATTGGCTATTGGTAATCGATGAGTCGCACGTCTCGATTCCGCAAATTCGAGCGATGTACAATGGCGATCGCGCCCGCAAGCTTGTCCTGATTGAACATGGATTTCGCCTGCCCAGCGCTGCCGACAACCGCCCGCTCAAAGCCGAGGAATTTTGGGACAAAGTAAAGCAGTGTGTGTTTGTCTCTGCGACTCCCGGCGATTGGGAAATAGACATTTCTGAAGACCGTCTAATCGAACAGGTGATTCGCCCAACCGGAGTGGTTGATCCCGAAATTTTTGTGCGTCCTTCCGAAGGACAAATTGACGACCTGCTGGGTGAAATCCAGACTCGCATCAGTCGCTCAGAGCGCACCCTGGTGACAACGTTGACCAAGCGAATGGCAGAAGACCTGACTGAATATCTCCAGGAACGGGGCATTCGGGTTCGCTACCTGCACTCTGAGATCAACTCAATTGAGCGCATCGAAATTCTGCAAGATTTGCGTGAGGGAGTCTTTGACGTATTGATCGGAGTGAACCTGCTGCGGGAAGGTTTGGACTTACCAGAGGTGTCACTGGTGGCAATTCTCGATGCTGACAAAGAAGGTTTTTTGCGGGCAGAGCGATCGCTGATTCAAACGATTGGTCGCGCCGCCCGTCACGTCCGGGGGCAGGCTATTCTCTACGCCGACAACCTGACTGACAGCATGGCTAGGGCAATCAGCACCACAGAACACCGCCGTGCCATTCAGCTAGAGTACAACGCCAAGCACAACATCACGCCGCAGCCCATCGTCAAACGACAGCGAAATTCGATTCTCTCTTTCCTCGAAGTCTCCCGCCGGCTGAATGCTCAAGAGCTAGAAGTCGCTTATGAACACGCTGACGACCTACCGCTGGAAAACATCCCGGAACTGATTACTCAGCTTGAAGGTCAAATGAAGGACGCAGCCAAACGGCTAGAATTTGAAGAAGCTGCTAAGCTGCGCGATCGCATTAAGCATCTGCGCGACAAACTTCTGGGCAAACACTGAAGCCACTTTTAATTGAAATTGATATCTTGTTCGAGATTGATGTTTTAGATGTGGTGCTTGCCGAGCTAAAAGCATGGTCGATTTCACAGTAGCCATTCCTACTTACAATGGTGCCCAACGTTTGCCAGACGTACTGGAAGCTCTGAAACTGCAAACGGGCACTGAGTCTTTCATCTGGGAGGTTCTCGTTGTTGATAACAACAGCCAGGATACAACAGCCGAAGTTGTCAAAGCCTATCAGCAAAACAGCCTCTACCTAATTCGCTACTGTCTTGAAACCACGCAGGGGGCTGGCTTTGCCCGAAAACGCGCCATCCACGAAGCTAAAAGTAAACTGATCGGCTTTTTGGATGACGACAACATTCCTGCTGAATCGTGGATTGCTGCCGCCTACGCTTTTGTCCAGGAATATCCAAACGTAGGTGCAGTTGCCAGTCGCATCCAGGGAGAGTTTGAGTCCGAACCGCCCGAAAATTTCAGCCGCCTTTTGTCTTTTCTGGCACTGACTGAGCGGGGTTCTGAACCGTTAATTTATGAGCCTGCAAAGAAAGTGTTGCCCCCTTCGGCCGGACTGGTAATTCGCAAGCAGGCATGGCTAGAAAATGTCCCCGATCGCCTAATTCTAAACGGCAGAGTCGATGGCAATATGCTCACTGCTGAAGATTTAGAAATGCTGTCTTACATTCAGCGGTCGGGCTGGGAAATTTGGTACAACCCAGCAATGCAGGTGCGCCACAAGATTCCTAAACAGCGACTAGAGCGAGAATACCTGATTCCTTTCTTTCGCGGAATTGGTTTGAGTCGCTACGTTACCCGAATGCTTAGTGTGAAACGGTGGCAGCGATCGCCCGCCCTGGTTGTCTATACGCTCAACGACATACGTAAAATCGCCTTACATCTACTTAAATATCGCACACAAGTTAAAACTGATCTCGTTGCAGCCTGTGAATTGGAGTTATTTACTAGCAGCTTAATCAGTCCTTTTTACCTGTGGAGAAAAGGCTACTTAAGCTCTCAAAAGGAAACATAACTCCTGGCAATGCTATAGCTAATATCTAAATTAAAGGTGGGGTAATTATAGGGATGCAGATCGATTTTACAGTGGCTATACCAACCTACAATGGGGCAAAGCGTTTTCCTTTAGTCCTGGAAAGATTGCGATCGCAAATTAACCTTGATCAAATCAATTGGGAAATCATTGTTATTGATAACAACAGCACGGATGACACTGCAAAAGCCGTTCAAGACTATCAATCAAATTGGAGCCAAAACTGTTCTCTGAACTATTACTTTGAACCCCAGCAAGGTCTTGCCTTTGCCCGTCAGCGAGCCGTTGAAGAAGCGAATGGAACCTTTGTAGGCTTCCTGGATGATGACAACTTGCCTGCGCCTAACTGGGTTTCGGCCGCTTTTAGATTCGGACAAGCCCATCCCACAGCAGGTGCCTACGGGGGACAAATTCGCGCTGACTACGAGGTAGAGCCTACAACAAGCGTGGAGTACGTTCAAAATCTTTTAGTAATTAGAAACTATAGCGATCAGCCAAAACTGTTTGAGCCAGAGAAGTTAAGATTGCCGCCTGGAGCAGGATTAGTGATCCGCAAACAGGCATGGATAGAAGGCGTTCCAAAACATCTGGTTCACACTAGCGGTGGCGGCGACGATTACGAAATCTCCCTTCATCTATACAAGCAAGGATGGGAAATTTGGCATAATCCTGCAATGCAAATTGACCATCGTATTCCACCCTGGCGGTTAGAAAAGAGCTATTTGACGGCGATCGCCCGCACCTATGGCATCTGCACTTGTAGTCTGCTGATGATTCTTACCGATCCCTGGCAATCCCCAATCGTGCTTTCAAGAAGTTTTGTTGGTAGCCTCCGAAGGGTGCTACTTCACCTACTTAAGTATCGAGAAAAAGTGAATACAGAATTAGGCCCTGCCTGCGAAATGGCATTTTTTATTGGAAACTTAATCAGTCCCTTTCACTACTTTAAGGAACGTTTTCTCCGAGGAGATATAAGTAAGCAGTATTAGTTGGAAATAACTCAACTATGCACAAAACAGGCTAAGGAAATCTGATATGATTCCGGCTAGAGAGTACTTTTCTTCCTTTTAGAAAATCTCAAATTAACTAACGCAAGATATGCCATTAATATCTGTTGTCACCCCAGCCTATAACGCCGAAAAAACCATCAAGCGTACAGTTAAGTCAGTTCTAGATCAAACCTTTTCAGATCTTGAACTGATTGTGATTAATGATGGCTCTAAAGATTCGACGCTTGATATTCTTTCTAATATTAAAGATCCTCGTCTTAAAGTTTTCTCCCATTCAAATTCTGGCCCCCAAATTAGTCGAAATCGCGGTATTAAAGAAGCTACTGGTGAATATATCTCCTTCCTGGATGCGGATGATTTATGGACACCTGATAAGCTCGAATCTCAGTTCAATGCACTTCAAGCTAATCCTGAAGCGGCGGTTGCCTATAGCTGGACGGATTGTATAGATGAGAGCGATCGCTTTCTCCGTCGAGGCAGCCACATCAGCGCCACAGGCGATGTATTTGCCAAGTTACTATCTGTTGATTTTATTGAAAGTGGTTCTAATCCTCTGATTCGTCGCCATGCTGTGGACTCGGTGGGCTATTTTGATGAATCGTTGGTTGGCGGGCAAGATTGGGATATGTGGCTACGCTTAGCGGCTAAATTTCCCTTCACCGTCGTTCCACTACCTCAAATTCTATATCGCAAATATCCCAACTCAAACTCATGGTCTAACAATGTAGAAAGGCAAGAAATTGGCTTCAAGCGAGTAATTGAGAAAGCCCTTGCCGAAGCTCCTGATTCTGTCAAATGCCATCAGAAAACCATCATTTCTAACCGCTACAAATGCTTAATTGTAGATGCTTTAGAAAGACCCTCAGGTAGAAAACGCGCTCTTACAACCGCCAGATTCCTCTGGATTGCCCTAAAGAATGATCCGTCTTTACTTCGAGCAAGAGTGCTGATAAAAGTAATCTTGAAAACTGTTTTGGTAGGTCTACTACCCGATCGCCAAGCGCAAGCTTTGTTCGCTAAATTGGGAAGTCTTTCTGATGTGAAAGCACTGCAAGGATATTTGCGCCTAGATCCGTCTCAGGTCAAAAAAGCTTAGATCAAAAAACATCTAAGGAGCTAGAATCAAATGCCGCTTATCTCAATAGTTATTCCAGTCTATAATGGTGAAAGAACTATTAAAGAAACGGTAGATTCAGCTTTAGGTCAAACTTTCTCCGATCTAGAATTGATTGTCATCAATGACGGTTCTCAAGACTCAACTTTAGATATTCTTGCTAATATTTCAGATCCACGCCTTAAGGTTTTTTCCTATTCTAATGCGGGCTTAGCTTCCAGCAGAAATCGCGGTATTGAACAGGCTTCCGGCGAGTATATTGCTTTTCTCGATGCAGACGATCTTTGGACAGCAGATAAGTTAGAAGCTCAACTTAACGCACTACGGGCGAATCCCCAAGCCAGCGTTGCCTATAGCTGGACGGATTGGATTGATGAATCTAACCAATTCCTTCGCTCAGGCGGACATATCGTGGCAAATGGTCAAGTTTATACCAAGCTATTAATCAGAAACTTTGTCGAAAACGGCTCCAATCCTCTCATTCGTAAACAGGCTCTAGATACGGTCGGTGGGTTTGATGACTCTGTACCTGGTGTCGAAGATTGGGATATGTGGTTGCGTTTAGCTGCACATTACGAATTTGTTGCAGTGCCATCCCCGCAGGTTTTGTATCGAATTTCTGCAAATTCAATGTCTACAAATGTATGGAAGATGGAGAAATCGAGTTTGCGGGTAGTTGAACGAGCTTTTGCTGAGGCAAGCCTCTCTTCAGAACTGGACTCTTCAACTTCTTTAAAGCGAAAAGTTATAGGAAGCTGCTATCAATATTTGATTGTGAAAGCCCTGGAAGGCAACTTAGAACGACGTAGAGGATTAGCAGCAGTGAGGTTTCTGGGGGTGGCGATCGCCAATGATCCCACCTGGTTAAAAAGACCCAAACTCATGGCAATTATTCTATTCAAAATTGCAGTAGCTATCCTATTACCTCAATATCAAGCCAAAAAATTATTAATGTTTATTAAGTCGCTACGCCGCAATCAAGTCCCTGTTTAACCAATTCTGCTACTCGGAAACAGGAGGCAGAACCTTCCCATTCCTACGCGGAGCATGAGAACGAGGTTGAGGATTTAGGGCTTCGTTAGCGCATATCGTAGCCAAATAAATTAGGATCAACCTCGCCTAACTTTAGATCTGCGAGTCCGTATTCTGCCCAGCGTCGCTCCACCATTGCCGCCGTGTCCACGTCAGATTCTAGCGGTGCGCCCCAGGCATGATCGGTTTCGGGCGGGATTTTGGTTGTCGCATCAATTCCCATCCGTCCGCCCAGACCAATTTTTTCGCTGGCAAAGTCGAGGGTGTCAAAGGGCGTTTCCGGTAAGATAAACACGTCTCGCACCGGATCAACCTTTGACGTGATTGCCCATACAACCTGTCGAGGATCGCGGATGTTGATAGTTTTGTCTACCACGATCACGAACTTGGTGTAAGTGAATTGAGGTAGAGCGCTCCAAAAAGCAAGCGCAGCGCGGCGGGCTTGCCCCGGATAAGCTTTGTCAATGGAAATAATTGCCGCTTTGTAGCTCAGTGCCTCCATTGGCAGGAAAAAATCTACGATTTCAGAGACTTGCTGCCGCAAGATGGGTGTGTAGATGCGGTTGAGGGCGATCGCCATCATCGCCTCTTCTTTAGGCGGACGACCGCTAAACGTCGTCAGATAAATTGGATCTTTGCGGTGCATCATGCAGTGAAACCGCACCAGAGGCGAATCTTCAACGCCGCCGTAGTAGCCCATGTGATCGCCAAACGGGCCATCTGGCAGCATTTCGCCGGGAGTGATCGTGCCTTCCAGGACAAATTCTGAATCGGCTGGCACTTCCAGGTCAACCGTTTTACATTTCGCCAGATTTACGCCAGAACCGCCATAGAGTCCGGCAAACAGCCACTCGGACAGGTCTACTGGAATCGGAGTAGCGGCTGCCATGATGATGAGGGGATCAACACCGAGGGCGATCGCCACCTCCAGCTTCTTGCCGCGCTCCGCTGCCTTCCGCAAATGCCTCGCACCGCCTCGCACCGACAGCCAGTGGACAGTCATCGTATTTTTTGATTGGAGCTGAAGCCGATACACCCCCACATTGGGAATGCCAGTCTCGCAGTCTTTCGTGATCACCAATCCCAGCGTGATAATTTTCCCCGCATCGCCTGGATAAGGGCGAATCATTGGAACTTGGTTCAGGTCAAGCTCATCCCCTTTGACCACAACCTGATGACAGGGGGGCAGCAAATCTCGACCTGGCTTGGCCTTCACCACATCAAACAAAACCTTGCCAAATTCGATCGCCTGAGAAATTTTCTTGGGCGGCTTAGGTTGCTGCAACATCCCCAACTTTTTGCCTAATCCCTCCAATTCCTCAGGATGCTCCATCTTCATCGCCCAGCAAATGCGCTCGACAGTGCCCATTACATTCACCGCAACAGAGTAAGGAGAACCTTTCACATTCTCAAACAGCAGTGCTGGACCGCCCCGCTGCAACATCCGATTAGCGATTTCGGCAATTTCTAAATCAGGATCAACCATCGCCTGGATTCGGCGCAATTGTCCTCGTTGTTCAATCTGTTTCAGGAATTCCCGCAGGTCTCTTGCCATGATGAAGCAATGTAAAGCATCTGATTTCATTATGAGGCTTCCAGCATCAAAGGGTGCCGAGACTTCCTAAAATAGAATTTCTACCGAAAATGGTTTACTGCTCGTTCCCCTCTTTTTCCTCGTTCCCAAGCTGGAGCTTAGGAACCAGAGAGCGTAAAAATTAGAAAAAGACTGTAATCTTAGAAGATTCGCTAGACTATTCCTTTAACGGAAGCTAATATGACGAGTGCCGAACCCTTACTCCAGGTCGAGGACGTTTATGCCGGATATATTCAGGATCTTGACATCCTTCAAGGCGTAAATTTCAAAATTTACCCGGGTGAGTTGGTTGCAGTAATTGGGCCTAATGGCGCAGGAAAATCTACGCTAGCAAAGGCTATTTTTGGCTTGCTGACTCCGCACCGGGGCAAGATCAACTTCAAGGGCGAAAGCATTGCTGGCTTGAAGTCCAACCAAATCGTGCAGCGTGGGATGTGCTACGTGCCTCAAATTGCCAATGTGTTTCCGTCTTTAACGGTGGAAGAAAATTTGGAAATGGGAGCGTTCACTCGCAGCACGTCGCTGAAACCGTTAAAGCAGCAAATCTTTGACACCTTTCCTATCTTGGCTGAGCGACGACGGCAGCGGGCTGGTACCCTTTCCGGTGGTGAACGGCAGCAGCTTGCAATGGGGCGGGCGCTGATGCTGCAACCAGATCTGCTGTTGCTGGATGAACCGTCTGCGGCTCTGTCCCCCCTGTTAGTCAATAGCGTGTTTGAACGAATTCAGCAGATTAACCAGACGGGAACCGCGATCGCCCTGGTAGAACAAAATGCTCGAAAAGCTTTGGCAATGGCTGACCGGGGCTATGTGCTGGATACGGGGCGCGATCGCTTTGAAGGCCCTGGCCCTGACCTGCTAAACGATCCCAAAGTCGGCGAGCTTTACCTGGGTGCAACCACCGCTCGTTAAAGTCCATTCATCCTATGTGCCGTGCTTCAAATTAGCCTCGACCACCTGCAAGCCATTTTTGCTCATGCTGAATCCACCTATCCTGAAGAATGCTGTGGGTTGCTGCTAGGGCAGGTGGAACCTCAAGCTTCCACAGGCTATAGGTTTGAGTGCCGCAGACTAGTAGAGGTTTGGGCAACCGAGAATGCCTGGAATGCTGAGGCTGAAGCTGAAATGTGGGCGATGCAAAGTGGCTCTCTCCATGGGGCGATCGCCCTGAAACAGTTGTCGCTGAAACAGTTGTCGCTGAAACAGCTACCTCTCCCCTTACCAAAACCCGTCGCTACTGGATCGATCCCAAAGAAATCCTGGAGGCGCAACGCTATGCCCGTAGCAAAAATCTAGATATTATTGGCATTTATCATTCTCATACAGACCATGCTGCGGTGCCTTCAGAATGCGATCGCCTCTGCGCCTGGTCACACTACTCATATCTGATTGTTTCCGTCCAGCAAGGTAGGGGACAAGACGTTCTATCCTGGAAATTGGATGAAAATCGACAGTTCCAATCCGAAGAAGTCTGGACTGTTGCCCCAGTTAGCCCGTAAAATTCTACTCTCCACAGTTCACGCTTTAAGTACGTTCGCCCCTTCCCACAGTTCGCCCTTTCTCACAAATTACTACTGTCTTCTGCCATTGCCATGCTAAATCCAAATCTGGAGCAAATCCAGCTCGACCGAGACGAATATGAACGCTATTCTCGTCACCTGATCCTGCCGGAAGTAGGGTTAGAAGGACAGAAGCGGTTAAAAGCTGCCAGTGTACTGTGCATCGGTACGGGTGGGTTAGGCTCACCGCTGCTGCTTTACCTTGCCGCTGCTGGAATTGGACGCATCGGCATCGTTGATTTTGATGTCGTCGATCGCTCCAACCTTCACCGCCAGATCATTCACGGCACTTCCTGGGTTGGCAAGCCCAAGATCGAGTCTGCCAAAACGCGAATTTTAGAAATCAACCCCGCCTGTCAGGTTGATCTTTACGAAGTTCGCCTTTCCTCTGAAAATGCGCTGGATATTGTTGCACCCTACGATATCGTGGTGGACGGTACCGACAACTTCCCCACCCGCTATCTGGTTAATGATGCCTGCGTCCTGCTGAACAAGCCTAATGTCTACGGCTCAATTTTCCGATTTGAAGGTCAAGCGACGGTGTTTAACTATGAGGGTGGTCCCAACTACCGCGACCTCTACCCCGAACCACCGCCACCCGGACTAGTACCCTCTTGCGCCGAAGGAGGCGTGTTGGGAATTCTGTGTGGCACTATAGGCGTAATTCAAGCAACTGAGACGATCAAAATCATTTTGGGACAGGGCAAAACCTTGAGTGGACGGCTATTGCTGTACAACTCACTGGACATGACTTTCCGGGAGCTAAAGCTGCGTCCAAACCCTGTGCGTCCCGTGATCGAAAAACTCATTGACTACGAAGAATTTTGCGGCATTCCCCAAGCAAAAGCAGCCGAAGCGGAGGAAACAGCAGGTATGTCAGAAATGAGTGTTACGGAGCTAAAACAACTGCTCAATAGCGGCGCTGATGACTTTGTGCTGCTGGATGTTCGCAATCCCCATGAATACGAGATTGCCAAAATTCCTGGTTCCGTCCTGGTTCCTCTACCAGAAATTGAGAACGGCGAAGGGGTCGCCAAAGTCAAAGAATTGCTCAATGGTCATCGATTAATTGCTCACTGCAAGATGGGCGGTCGCTCTGCTAAAGCGTTGGCAATCCTCAAGGAATCTGGAATCGAAGGAACCAATGTGTCAGGAGGCATCACGGCCTGGAGTCGTGAAGTCGATCCTTCGGTGCCGGAGTACTAAGGAATGAGAATTAAATAAGCTGCACATTTTGTGGGATGGGCATCTTGCCCGTCCGAGCGGGTGAGACACCCACCCCACAGGTTATTTAATCCGCAATCCTAAGCAGTCAGAACAGTTTTTACTACCATAGGGGCGAACGGCGATCGCCCTCGAAGGGTATTGGAAAGAGCGAGTCCCTTTAAGGACGTAGCATTTGGCAAATAGACCTCGAATAAAATAGGAATTCTTGCCGGAATGCTACGCCTCTGCACCTGCTAGCCATAACACGGTAAAACCATGAAAACCATCGGTTTAATTGGCGGCTTAAGTTGGGAATCAACGGTGGAATATTACCGACTGTTAAACGAATCAGTCAAAGCAAAACTCGGTGGTTTGCATTCTGCCAAAATTCTCTTATATTCCTTTGATTTTGCTGAGATCGAAGCCCTCCAGCATCAGGGAGACTGGGATCAGGCGACCGAGTTGATGATTGAAGCCGCCCAAAAGTTAGAAACAGGTAAAGCCGATTGTGTGCTGATTTGTTCCAACACGATGCACAAAATGGCAGATGCGGTTCAAGCCAATATTAATATTCCGCTACTGCATATTGCTGATCCAACGGCTAAAAAAATTGTGGCTCGTGGCTTTTATAAAATTGGGCTGTTGGGTACCCGATTTACAATGGAACAAGAGTTTTACAAAGGCAGATTGACTGATAAGTACGGGCTTGAAGTCGTCATTCCAAATCAGCAGGATGTTGAATTAGTTCATAACATTATTTATCAAGAACTTTGTCTAGGAAAAGTAGAATCAGTATCTAAAAATTGCTACAAACAAATCATAGAAACTTTGGTTTCTCAAGGTGCAGAAGCAATTGTTTTAGGCTGCACAGAAATCATGTTGCTGGTTCAACAGGCAGATAGCGCAGTGCCGCTGTTTGACACCACTGCCATTCATGCTGAAGCTGCGGTTGACTACGCCATTCAAGGGTAGAATCGGTTTCTCTGAGTTCACAGGACAGCTACCGTGCTAGCAGCTTTACTTTATGGTCAAGAAGATTTACGGCTGGAACGGGTGCCTGACCCAATTCCAGCAGCAGGTGAAGTCGTCATCCAGGTGACAGCGGCGACGACCTGTGGCACTGACCTGAAAGTTTGGCACAGAGGCGGTCATGCCAAAATGCTGAAACCCCCAACGCGGTTTGGGCATGAAGCAGCCGGACGGATTGTAGCGCTGGGAGAAGGCGTAACGGGCTGGAAGGTGGGCGATCGCGTCGTCGCCAACAATTCTGCCCCCTGCATGACCTGCTTTTTCTGCCAGCGGCGAGAATATTCCCTTTGCGCCAATCTCACCTTTAACAACGGCACTTTTGCGGAATATTTGAAAATTCCGGCGGCGATCGTACAGTACAATCTGCTGCCCATTCCAGAAGGGATGTCTGATGCGCTAGCCGCCATGACCGAACCGCTAGCCTGCGTCCTGCACGGTGTAGCTCGCTCAAATGTGAAATCGGGCGATCGCGTTGCAGTTTTGGGTGACGGAGCGATCGGTTTAATGTTTGTCGCGGCCCTGGTGCAGCAGTCTACCGAGGTATTTCTGTTTGGCGGCAATGACCAGCGACTCACGGTTGGCGAAAAGTTTGGGGCTGCCCAAACCTTCAACTATCGCCAAGTAGAAGTGCCCGCTGTCGTGCGTGACCTGACCAACGGGTGGGGAGCCGATGTGGTGATTGAGGCAACTGGAGTCCCCGCTGTGTGGGAAATGGCGATCGCCTGCGCCCGTCCCGGAGCCACCGTCAACCTCTTCGGCGGTTGTCCTCGCGATACCACTATCACTGTCAACACCGAACAGCTTCACTACAGCGAACTCACGCTCAAAGGCGTTTTTCACAATACACCTGAATACGTCCGGGCCGCTCTGGCTTTTCTATCTAGTCAGGTTCCTTTTGAGCTACTTGTCAGCGATCGCCAACCACTCCAACAGCTAGAAAAGGTTTTTCAAAATATGAAAGACCGCAAAGTAATCAAAGTTGCCATTGAACCTAGTATTGCGGGAGCAGAATAGTGACTGAAACAGAGTGGTTTACTCCTCACGGCGCAAAAGAACTGTTTCATACCTACGACAAATCACAAGCTACAGGCTACTCAAACAATCAAATTACTGCTGGAAAACAGTTCAATATTAAACTGAAAACAGCCAGAGTAATGAAGAATTATGATGAGGAACTATCCCTCGGCGATGCGAAAGATAACGACCTACTCATCCTCTCCAACACTCATTTAGAAGGACAGCCTAAAATTCAGCGCATTCACTACTACGAAAACAACGTGGAGCGTGGCAAACTCCTAGATGATTTTCCGTCTGAAGTCGTATTCTCATGCAATAGCTATTCAGAAAGAACGCTGTTTTTCGGTATAGAAATCTTAGAAATTGACGACCTGGATAGCGACCAGCGCAGCAAGCTAAAAGGATTTTCCAGGAAACTGCGATTAGTAAAGCCAGTCAAGTATTTCCAGTCATTTTCCCATACGTTAAAGTTGGCGCTAAGGTTGCTGGAGGGCTTTGGCAACTGTTTGGTAAACCCAATCAAAAGCCTTATGCAGGAGTTTTAGAAGAAGAAGTTTGCCTATACGCATCATCTACCATCACGGCAAATAGTAATAGTGAAGAAAGTCCTTTACGCTACGGAAAATATGTTCTCGTCAATCAAGCCATTGACGGCAGCAAATACGAACTCGAACGATACAAGCTACAGCTAAAAGGTGAACCAGACAAAGTAGAAAAAGGTTTGGCATACGCTGTTCTGTCAGTGGAGGAAGGAATAGCTTCTAGTCAGGATTTTGAAACTCCGACTCGTGTGGCAACGCTATTAGCAGAAATCAATGGCAATGACTCAGAGCAAGTGAGCAGTTCAATTAACTACTTTGACAAGAAACTCGAGCCATATTGGAATTTCAAAGAGCTTGAAACCTACCTAGATTTTCTGGAGCGAGAAAGAAGGCGCGAGGTGCTTTCACCCCAAGAAATTAAGCTGAAAGAAGAAATTGCTAGACGACCTGCCTTACAGCGCTTTCTGTCGCTTTTGTCCGAGCGAACAGGCGATCGCCCCTAACTTAGAGATGCGATCGCCCTTCCGTCAAGAACGTTTTTTACGGTAGCCTCCTCCCAAGTAGGAGTGCTGCCAAAACGCACCACGCGCATACGTTTTTCATGCAAGGAGGGTGGGAACACTTTTTCCATGAATTTTTGATTTTTGGGAAAACCTACTCAATGGAGTAATTTGAAGCGAACTTGGCGATAATTTCGACCCAAAATCTGCGATTTTCAAGCTTTCCTTCACATACTCTTCAAGCTTTTACGGTGTTCAAGTTGGCAAAAAACAACTCAAACTGAACTAAAGCCTTTCTCGTATCTATAGACAGCTACCGTGCAAATCCCTACGCTCACCCCATCTCCTTCACCTCACATGAGTAACTCGGTTGCAGAAATTCCGTTTGTTGATCTGACGCTCCAGCATCAGCCGATTCAATCCCAACTAGAAGAAGCAATCTTGAGCGTTGCGCGACGGGGGGACTACATCATGGGTAAAGCCCTGGCAGAGTTTGAAGCTAATTTTGCGGCTGCTTGTGGTGCCAAACATGGAATTGGCGTGGCCTGCGGTACAGATGCGATCGCACTGGGGCTACAGGCTTGCGGCATTGGACAGGGAGACGAAGTAATTTTGCCCGCTAATACGTTTGTCGCAACGTTGATTGGTGTTCTACGCAGCGGAGCAACCCCCGTTCTGGTGGACTGTGACCTTGAAACGGCGCTGATTGACCTGACAGCAGCCGAAAAAGCAATTACAGCAAAGACGCGGGCAATTATTCCAGTACACCTATACGGACAGATGGTTTCCCCTAGTCAACTGTTAAACCTGTCTGGCAATCACGATTTACTAATTTTTGAAGATGCAGCACAGGCACATCTAGCTGAACGAGAAGGATATCGGGCTGGTTCTATAGGCACTGCGGCGGCATTTAGCTTCTATCCCAGTAAGAACCTGGGCGCAATGGGAGATGGCGGAATGTTAGTCACCCAAGAGCCTTTGGTGCGCCAAACGATGCAGTCTCTCCGCAACTACGGTGCGCCCCGCAAGTACTACCACACCGACTACGGCACGAATAGCCGCCTGGACACTTTACAAGCGGCTGTGTTAGGAGTTAAGCTCCCCCATCTGCCATTGTGGAATGGCGATCGCAACCAGATTGGAAAACTTTATGACACGCTGCTCAGTTCTCTGCGATCGCAAGGCATTCTACCAATCAAAAATCTGAGCAAGAGTGGGCACGTCTATCATCTTTATGTCGTGCGCGTGACAGAAGCTTGCCCCATCGACCGTTCTACTCTTCAAACCGAACTTTCAGCACGAGGCATCCAAACTGGAATTCACTACCCTTTGCCCTGCCATCTTCAGCCTGCTTTCCAATATTTAGGTTATAAATTGGGAGACTTTCCTCATGCTGAGGAGCTATGTCAGCAAATTCTCTCGCTGCCTATGTACCCTGGTCTTAGTAATAGTCAGATACACCAAGTTGTAGATGTGCTTGAGGAATTGACTCAAACTCCCGCACTGCTCACCTTTCAAACTCCTAGTTCACTGGTTCCAGGATAAGCTATGCAAATCAGGCAACAACTCCCCCTACCCATTGGACGCTATGCCCTCAGCGGCGCTGTACTGGGGTTACTGCTGCTGATGTATGTTCCATTATTACTCCACTGGATCGACGGTTGGCTCAACAAAAGTATCAGCATTGAGCATGAATATTTTAGTCATGGTCTAATCGGTTTGCCTTTTGCTGCTTATCTAGCTTGGAGTAACCGTAGCCGCTGGCAGCAATTACCAGATCTGCCTCACCTTGCTGGAGTCTTCCTGTTGCTGTTAGGAGTCGCTTGTTACCGCAGCAACCTGACCGACCTGATTAATCTTTCCTTGCCAATTATTCTGACGGGGCTATGTCTATGGTTGAAAGGAATGTCAGGTCTACGGCTCCAGGCATTCCCTCTGCTGCTAGTTTTTCTGGCGACTCCAACTGAAGTGCCTTACCTGCTAGCTCCCTACACTTTGCCGCTACAAAGCTTTATTGCTGGAACAGCAGGCTTTATTCTGCAACAGCTTGGCATGAGTGTTAGAGTTGACCAAATTTATTTGTACGTTAACGATCGCATTGTTGAAGTCGCTCCTTATTGTGCAGGGCTAAAGATGCTGTTTACAAGCTTCTATGTAGGGTTGCTCTTGCTTCATTGGACAGGTGCATTGGCTTCTCGTACCAGGACACTTAGTTTCTTTGCAGGAATCATTTTTGTCAGTGTCACTGCTAACATTCTTCGGAATACTTTACTGACCTTCTTTCATGGCACTGGCAAAGAACAGGCTTTCACATGGCTCCATGACGGGTGGGGAGGCGATCTTTACTCAGCCGCAATGTTAGGACTCTTAGTTTTTCTTTTGAGAGGAATTGAAGCCTGGATTCCTGATAATTCTGATAGCGTCGATGCCGTCGAATTCTAGTCTTCCTGATCTGCCTGAATGTCCCCAAACATGAACTTGAGGTTGAGGTTGAGCTATGCTATCTCTGTCTAAAACATCGCCGCGCTCGCAGATCCTCAGAATGCTCGTAATTCTGTTCATCCTGGCGATCGCTGCCGTTCCCGCCATTTCCACTTACTTTACAGGTGGCTGGATTTGGAAAAGTCTACCTGAAGTTGCCACCTTAGAGCAGCTTAGAGCGATTGAGAAGGAGGGATTGGTTTTACCAGAATGGCAAACCCTCAACCATGAAACCGTTGAAATCGGGGGGCAAGATTGGTCAGTTCAAGCAATCGCACCTGCCAATCAAACCGCTACTGAAACTAACTCTCAGGCACCCATTTTTCTTATGTTGCGCCCTCAGACTTGGCAGCGCGACCAACCCCAGGTAGAGTGGATGGATATTAACGGGGTGCAACGGTGGACTGCGGATTCAAAGCGTCAAATCAGGTTTGAGGCAAAAATGCCATCGACGCAAGAACCTGCTAACAGTTCAGTGAAATCTGTCCAGGTTCAGGCCCGCTTTCTGAGGGGCTGGAACCAACAGCGAACCTACGCGGTCTTGCAGTGGTACGCCTGGTCAAATGGAGGTAGCCCGGCTCCCAGTCGCTGGTTTTGGGCAGATCAACGTTCTCAGTGGCGCAATCGCCAGCGAATGCCCTGGGTGGCGGTCAGTATCCTAATTCCAATTCAGCCCTTAGGCGACATTAAAGGAACTGAAACTTCAGCGATCGCTCTGGGGCAAGCTGTGCAGTCAGCACTCATGCAAAGTGCCTTGAATGCGGAATCGTAGCACAGACAGTTGTGGCTACAGCATCCTGCCTGTAAAGGAACCAAGACCCTGCGAACCAGTCTGTTAACGCAATACCCCAAATCTTTTCTAGTACACAAATCTACAAGCTCGTAGCTGGAGCCTAACCCTGTTAAGACCCATGCCTCAAGTCTTATCCTGCAAACCTATCCTTCGGTTTACTGCCCTGTCATTTATTGGCTTGTATTCTGTAGCCTCAGTGCTTTCGAGTGCCATTTTGTTTTGGATCGTTGAATCTAGTACCTCCTCCCTTGCTGCATTCAGTCAGACCCAGCCAGAACAGCCTCCCGCTAGTTCTGACCCTGCTGCCGAAGAGCTTTTAGAGGAGGCACGAGAGCGCCTTATCGATCGGCGCGAAATTCTTGACCCATCCTCAGCCGATCCAAGCACTCCGCTAAATCAACTTTCTCCTGAATTTGATGCCTATCGTCTTGGACCAGGCGATGCCTTAGCTGCGACCTTACCCTTCTATCCAGAACTGAACTTTCAGGCAACCCTGGATCTAGAAGGTAACGTTATCGTTCCCCTGGCAGGCGTACTCTCCGTGGAAGGGCTAACTCTTCAGCAGGCCACAGATAGTATTCAAACTGCCTTAAATCGCTATGTCATCAATCCTCAGGTTGATCTGATACTAACGGCCCAACGCCCTGTTGAGGTTACTATTACGGGTGAGGTTGTTAGACCGGGAGTTTACCCTTGGCAGCGCCTCAACTCTCAACTGCTCTGCTTTCCGCTGGAGGCACAACCCGATTAGCTGACCTAAGAACAGTCAGAGTTCGGCGAACTTTGACAGATGGCTCAGTGATTGAGCAGAATGTCGATCTCTACACTCCCTTGAGAGAGGCTAATGCTATCCCTGATGTCAGGCTAGCAGATGGCGATTCAATTATTATTCCAACCCTGACATCTGATGCGATCGCCGACTATGATCGAAATCTAATTGCTCGTTCAACGATTTCTCAGCAGCAAATTGTCATCCGTGTCCTCAACTATTCGGCTGGAGGAAGGTCAGTGCCTGGAACCATTAACAGCATCAACCTACCCAACGGCAGTAACTTTCTAGATGCTTTAACTGCTGTCGGCATTACCCCAAGTACCGCAAACTTAGGTGAAGTAGCCCTGATTCGATTTGATCCTCAACAAGGTAGAGCGATTAGTCAAGAACTGGATGCTAGAGATGCTTTGCTGGGAGATACATCTCAAGATCCACCGCTTGAAAATAACGATGTCGTGGTGGTGGGTCGAAATTTTGTCAGCCGTGTCACCTACGCGCTCAATACCTTTACACAACCTTTCCGCGATGTTTTAGGATTTCTACTGTTTTTCGATTCATTAGCTGATGGAGCAAATGACCTATTTGGTCCTGGTGATAATGACAATTAGCGTCATCTTTTGATCCTGATGCTAGAGTTTACATGACCCAAAGCTTGTTTAACCGTTTCGATTCTTCCCTACTGCCATGACCCCCCCTCTTGTTAAACGTTATCTCGTAGCTCTGGATCGACACAAATGGGCTGGACTAGCAGGCTTTCTTGTTGTCTTGGGCTTGTCGGGTGTTGCTGTTCTTCAGCCAGAACCTCCTGTTAGCCACGTAGCTGAGGGTGTCCTAACCTATAGCTCTCCTCCTGTCACCTTCTCAACAACAGGTACAGCTCTACAGCAGCAAGGACAAGCCTTAACTGGAAGAATGCTGCTGTCTGACTATGTGGTTAACTATGCTCAGGA
Source organism: Leptolyngbyaceae cyanobacterium SM1_4_3 (assembly GCA_012031415.1). Taxonomy (GTDB): domain Bacteria; phylum Cyanobacteriota; class Cyanobacteriia; order Elainellales; family Elainellaceae; genus JAAUTN01. The sequence goes on from JAAUTN010000023.1 coordinate 24,734, forward strand.
GCAGTTAGCTACCCAGCAGCTAGAGGTTTCCCCAGGCGAGATTCGCCAGAATGCTGTTGTGGAGGTCAATCCGCAGGAAGATGGTGAAGCCGCCGTGTTTCAGGTGGTGGTGTCCTATCAGGCTTCTGACAAGGAGATAGCGGAGCAAACCGCCAACCTTTTGATGGAGGCAATGGTTGAGCAAAGTCGCTTGTTCAATACACAGCAGCTTAACAACGTCATTGACAACCTGAATCAACTGCTAGGGGAAGTCAGTGGGGATCTGAGAACTTCTGAGCAGAATTTAGAACGGTATGTTCGTGAAGAGGGTCCAGCAATTCAGGCGGCCCAGGATGGAGCCTTAGTTGGCGGCATCACAGGCAGTCAGCAGCAGCAACGGCAGATTCGTCTGACCCTACAAGGAATTGATGCCCAGATTCGGAGCTTACAAGGCAGGTTGGGGCTATCCCCTGACCAGGCATATACTTCTTCTGCACTCAGTGCTGACCCGATTATTGCTAACCTGCGGACACTGATATATCAAAATGAGACTCAGATGTCGATTTTGAGTCAGCGATTGCGTGCTGAACATCCTGACATGGTAACGCTGCGGAATCAACAACAAGCGTATGATCAGCTGCTCAGGCAGCGGGTTGCAGAGGTGGTTGGTGGTAACGATGTTGCTGCACCTCTACCAACCAGTCAGATTCGTCAGGACAGCAGCCTTGACCCGGCCAGACAGCAGTTGGCAAACACTTTAGTAGGGCTACAGACACAGCGAGACACATTGGAACAGCAGCTTACCGCTCTTGCTGCATCAGAGCAGGAGTTGAGGCAGGAGTACACTAGCATTCCTAATAAACAGCTTGAACAAGCGCGGCTTCAGCAAGAAGTGGCGCTAACAAAATCGTTTTATGACCAGATTCAAGCCAGGCTAGAAGACGCTACGATCGCCGAAAAAGAAACGGTTGGCAGTCTAGTTATTGCTCAACCAGCTCAGCCAGGGCCAGTTGAGGAGCAGGGGCGCAACAGCGTAGTGATTCTAGCAGTCGGTGCGTTTGTGGGTCTCCTGGTTGGTGGTGGCTTGGTGCTGCTGCTGGATTCACTGGATGCGACGTTCCATACGCTTCAAGATTTGCAGGCATCTTTGCGACAGCAGGAAGTGCCAATCTTAGGTTTGCTGCCTGTAATTCCCGATGAAGGAGATGGATTGCCACTAGTTGTTGATGCCAATTCTCCTTATATTGAGCCTTACGAGCGATTTCGCGGAAATCTGCGACGGGCCGCTGGCGGGAAGGCACTGAAAATGGTGTTGCTAACTAGTACGCTGAATAGCGAAGGGAAGACTGTTAGCGCTTATAACTTGGCGATCGCCTCTGCTAGAGCAGGCAAACGAACACTCTTGATCGAGGCAGATTTGCGATCGCCCTCACAAGCTAAGTCTTTGAAAGTAGTGCCTGATCCAGAAAGCGTAGTTGAACCGCTACGTTACTATGGTCACTTGAGCGATTGCATTCGACTGGTTCCAGAAATCGAAAACCTCTATATTTTACCCAGTCCAGGTGCTCAAAGTCAGGCAGCCGCCATCCTAGAGTCAACCGAGATGAGACGGGTGCTAGAGGATGTCCGAGGTCGATTCGATCTGGTTATTTTAGACACTCCTGCGTTGAGCCGATACAATGACGCTCTGCTGCTAGAACCTTACTCTGACGGCATGGTTCTCGTGACTCGTCCAGGTTACACCGAAGAAGGTGTTCTGGCTGAAGCAGTTGAACAATTTTTAGATTCTGATGATGTCCGCTTTTTGGGGGCGGTTATCAACGGGGCAGATATTCCCGTTCAAATACCTCAGTCTTCCACTGAGCTAGATGGGCAGTTTATGGTGGAGGATATGGAAACTCAAGAAGACTTTGAGAAAGTAGGCAGTCGTTCAAGAGACCTTTAAGGACCCTCGGTTCGACATCTGAACAAACTAAAGAATGGAGTGGGAAAACACCTCCCACTCCATTCTGGTTAAACGTTACAGACTGCACTACCAGTTACAGCGTGTTCGTAAAAACTACAAAGTAGAGAAATGTAGCGCTACGCGCATACCTTAGAACCAGTTTTGTCGAGACTCTCTCCCTATGTAAGGGAGTTCACGCAAAAACGTCTTGAATAAGGTGCGTAGCGTCACACTGTCATACTTTCCCCTATTTTCTACGTCTCTGGTCAATGTCCCGTACTTTATCGGATGGCATCTTACCTAGAAACAATGAGAATGAGTTTAAAGATATTTGAAGCAGATTCTACTTGGCTTCTGACAAAACTATGCAGCCTTCTTCTACTCTGAAGTTCCAAAGCTTTATCTCTCCTTCCATAAAGATTCTTAAGTCTCGTAGTCAATATCGCTCCTGTCATATTTGCGTACCTGACTCAGAACGGTGCCTGGCTGCTATCTGCTTAGACCAGAGTTATTACAGTTTTTTCAAGTTTGAGAAAGACCAAAACCGGGCTGGTCAGGTTGCTAGCCGACTTAATCATCGAGGTGACGTAAGTATCATCACCGAAACCCCAAAAGGTTATGCTATTTGGATTTTAGAAGCAGAAGCCAAACTAGCTCAGTCTTTGAGGGCTAAGTACAGCGTGACTGACCAGCCGGAGCGATCGCCCCAAGAACAGCCTTGCAGCATCCTAACCTCTCGGAGTCAGTATCGCCCCTGCCATATCCGCGTACCTGACCTGGAAAAGCCTCTTGCGGCGATCGCCTTCAACGGTAACTACTACAGCCTGTTCAAAGTAGTTGAAGATGTTCAACAAGCTAAGCAAATCATTGTCCGATTGAGCCATCGTGGGGACTCAACCATCATCACAAAATCTTTGAAAGGGTATGGACTTTGGGTTCTAGAGCCTGAAGGATACATCGCTTAGCTCAAAGATTTTCAATGGCGACTTGTTGCACCTAGACAATATCAACAGCAATAATGGGGTGAAGGATTCCTTCACCCCATTTTCTGTCCCCAAAAAATCTGAATTAAAGGTCTTTCTCGCCTAGCTCACGAGTCATGTAATCGAAGGGCTGATCTAGAAAACCTGTATCTTCAACTCCAGCAGCAACCTGCTCCTTAACAATCTCCTTCATAATCTGGATACCGTTTACGGTTGGGCCAATCGGCACCCCTAGAGAGTTATAAGTTTCTCGTAACCCTTGTAAAACTCGCTCATCCAACACATCCATGTTGCCTGCAACTAAGGCATAGCTGGCATAGCGCAGGTAGTAGTCCATATCACGCAAGCAAGCTGCGTAACGACGAGTGGTGTAAGCATTCCCGCCAGGGCGAATGAGTTCAGGAATTTCTTCAAACAGCCGTGAACCTGCCTGCTTAACAATAGCAGCAGCGTTAGAGTTAATAACCGCAGCAGCCTGAACCCGCGCTAATCCCGTATCAAAGTAAGATTTCAAGGTATCAAGCGCATTTCGGTCTAGATAGCGACCTGTAATGTCGTAGTTTTCAATCAGGCTTGTCACTGCGTCCCGCATGAATTTAGTCTCCCAATGATTCTTATACTTAAACTCAAGTTTATATATTCAGGGTTCAGGATAAAGTGTATCACGCTGAGTTTGGCGTAACCGAGGCTGAATCTAGGATTGAGCAGATTCAAATTGTTAAATTTTGTAGCGTAAAACAGTCAAGTCAGCCCAAAAACCTAGCACTTGTTTTACCAACAAGCTACGTTTTGTAGTTTCCGATACAAAACCTGGCTAATCGTGTTTCTAGGATGATTCAGGTGTAATAAAGCTCAATTAATACAGGGTATATCGTCCTCAGCAAAGCTAGTTCTGATACGGATTGCAGCGCTATTTAAGGAGATACTGACCTCAAACTTTTGAGTTAACCCAGTGCTGTAAAACCTCTATTTTCAGCTCTAAACTAGGTTGCCCTGCACAGATGGCTTTGCTTACCAGGCACTCGTGTCACACTGTACAGTTTTTTGCCGGAGCATCACTCTCTCTCCAATAGAGATAGCCCAGAAGAGATAGCCCAGAAACAAGGAGTAATTCATGGCACAGACCCCCCAAGAAGTCTTGAGTTGGATCAAAGACCAAGACATTAAAATGGTTGACCTGAAATTTATTGATATGCCAGGAATTTGGCAACACTTGACGGTTTACCATAACCAAATCGACGAAAGCAGTTTTACTGATGGTGTGCCTTTCGATGGCTCCAGTATTCGGGGTTGGAAGGCAATCAACGAGTCAGACATGACAATGGTGCTTGACCCTAAAACTGCCTGGATTGATCCCTTCATGAAGGAGCCAACCCTGAGCGTCATCTGTAGCATCAAGGAACCCAGAACTGGAGAACCCTACTCACGTTGCCCTCGGGTCATTGCTCAGAAAGCCGTAGACTATTTGCAAGCAACAGGCATTGGCGATACAGCCTTCTTTGGTCCTGAAGCAGAATTCTTCATCTTTGATGATGTTCGCTTTGACCAAAACGAACATTCCAGTTACTACTATGTCGATTCAGTCGAAGGACGTTGGAACACTGGTCGCACAGAGGAGGGTGGGAACCTTGCTTACAAACCTCGCTACAAAGAGGGCTACTTCCCAGTTCCTCCCACCGACACGTCTCAAGATCTGCGGACGGAAATGTTGCTGACGATGGCGAAGTGTAACGTACCCGTTGAAAAGCAGCATCACGAGGTTGCGACTGGCGGACAGTGTGAATTAGGCATCAAATTTGATACCCTGGTCAACTCGGCTGACAATTTGATGATTTATAAATACTGCATCAAGAACGTCGCCCGGAAGTACGGTAAGACCGTGACCTTTATGCCTAAGCCGCTCTTTAACGATAACGGCTCTGGAATGCACACTCACCAGTCCATTTGGAAGGGTGGGCAGCCTCTCTTTGCAGGCGATGGCTATGCAGGCTTAAGCCAGATGGCGCTGCATTACATCGGTGGCATCCTCAAGCACGCCCCTGCACTGCTGGCATTTACCAACCCAACAACCAACTCTTACAAGCGCCTAGTGCCTGGTTTTGAGGCTCCGGTGAACCTGGCCTATTCCCAGGGCAACCGCTCAGCTTCGGTTCGGATTCCTCTCTCAGGAACCAATCCTAAAGCCAAGCGTTTAGAGTTCCGTTGCCCAGATGCAACGTCTAATCCTTATCTGGCATTTGCAGCAATGCTTTGTGCTGGAATTGACGGCATCAAGAACCAAATTGACCCCGGTGCTTCCCTGGATGTAGACATTTACGACCTCAGCCCAGAGGAATTGGCGAAGATTCCTTCTACCCCCGGTTCTCTCTTGGATGCGCTAAAGGCTCTGGAAGCAGATCATGACTTCTTGCTGGCTAGCGGTGCCTTTACCGAAGACTTCATCACCAACTGGATTGAATATAAGTTGGATAACGAGGTCAACCCCATGCGGCTGCGTCCTCACCCCTATGAGTTTGCGCTCTACTACGATTGCTAGAGGGATTTTGGAGAAGGTTCTGTTTTGCAGGGACAAACGGCCGTTCGTCCTTGCAAAAGCATCGCCAGGTATGCAGTAATTTCTCTCCGGCAAGCAGTTTAAGTGGAAACGAAGCAAGTCAGCTTAGTTTGGATTGCACTAAAACAAGTGTCCATGAAGCACTCCCATCCCTAGCTTTTTTGAGAAGCTAGGGATTTTAATTCTCTGTTTTTGTTCATTGGTATTAAGTTGAGTGAATAGCGTAACGCCCCTTGCTTCATCGCCTTTGGAGGAGAAAAGAAAATGGGGTCTGCAAGCTCTTTAGAATAAAAGAAATGGCTGCAAAGGTAAATTCCAATGACTTCTTTTGCTGATTTGCCACAGGCTGGGGCTGTTTTGCCTGATCACACCCAGCTACCAGAGTCAGATGGTACGTTTGTGAAGAATTTTCAGGAGCATCCCCAAAGTATTTTGCTGACTGATTCAATCAAGCCTGTTCTCGATCAGCTTCATCCAGACGGGCAATACTGCATTGGACAGGATTCAGGGATTTATTGGCGCATGACGGAGCCGCCTGAGCGGGGGGCTGAGGCTCCGGATTGGTTCTATGTGCCTAATGTGCCTCCCCTGTTAAATGGACAGGCACGGCGTTCCTATGTGCTGTGGCAGGAACACATTCCGCCGCTGATCGCCTTAGAGTTTGTGTCGGGGAATGGCTCGGAGGAGCGCGACAAAACTCCCTGGACAGGTAAATTTTGGATTTATGAACAGGTAATTCGTCCTGCATTTTATGGCATTTATGAAGTGACCAAGTCCCGGGTTGAGGTTTATTGTCTGGTGGCAAACCAATATCAACTTTTGCCTGTGAATGAACGAGGTCATTACTCTATTTTCCCGCTGAGCGCTGAATTAGGCATTTGGCAGGGGGAGTATCAGAGTATGAATTTACCCTGGCTGCGCTGGTGGGATGCTGAGGGAAATTTACTGCTGACGGGTGAGGAACGGGTTATCTTGGCAGAACAGCAAATTCAAGCGGAACGGCAGCGAGCAGAGCAGGAACGACAGCGGGCAGAACAATTGGCTGCTCAGTTGAGGGCATTGGGAGTTAATCCAGATTTATAAAAATGTCATCCAGAATGCTTCAACGCAATAACGTCAACGTTTTGGGAAATGGGGAAGAAACTCTGATTTTTGCTCACGGGTTTGGCTCTGATCAAACGGCGTGGCGATATCAAGTTGCAGAATTACAATCTCGCTACCAGATTGTCTTATTTGATCATGTCGGTGCTGGTAAGTCTGATTTTAGTGCTTACAGTCCACGCCGATATGGCAGTCTCTATAGCTATGCAGAGGATTTGCTGGATCTGTGTGCTGCGCTCAAGCTGGATCAGTGTGTGCTGGTGGGGCATTCGGTGAGCGGCATGGTAAGTTTGCTGGCTGCACTGGTTGAGCCGCATCGGTTTAGCAAGTTAATTTTTGTTAGTGCATCTCCGCGCTACCTGAATGATGTGGGATATGTGGGTGGGTTTGAGCAGTCCGATTTAGATGCCCTTTATGCGGCAATGTCTTCTAATTACTATGCTTGGGCGAGTGGGTTTGCGCCGATCGCCATGCAAAATCCAGATAAGCCAGAGCTAGCGACTGAATTTGCCAGTACGCTGTCTGCGATTCGTCCAGATATTGCCCAGGCTGTAGCGCGAGTCATTTTTCAGTCAGATCATCGAGCAGATTTACCAAAGTTAACAGTACCGACTTTTATCTTGCAATCTAACAATGACATTGCAGTGCCGATGGAGGTTGGGCAGTATATGGCGGCAAAAATTTCTAAAAGTCAGTATATTCCTATTGATGCGACTGGGCACTTGCCGCATCTGAGTGCGCCTGATAGGGTTTCCAGAGCGATCGCCTCATGTCTGCTAACCTGACCCCAAATTTGCATTTCCAGTGGCTGCTGTCTCGACTGCGGCTACATCATCCTGACTGGCTACCCACTTTTAGACCTTTTTTGGTGGCGTTGTGTTCGCTGCTAGTAGGGTTAGGGCTGTTAGAGGGCTGGGGAACGGTGCGCCTGCTGTCGCTGGTGTTGCTGCTTGGTTGTGCGATGTTGCCCCTGTCCGGGTTAATTATTGTTGCAGGAGTAGCAAGCACCCTGATCGGTACAGCCTTGATCGGCAGCAATGGGTTGCTGACTCGCCATTTGGTTGAACTGATTAGTGTCACAGTATTTGGTATAGCCGTTGGGCGATTTCTCCGCAAAATCGAGTGGAAACTGGCTTCCCAACAAATTCTAGAATCTCTAACTCAGCCTGAAGAGAACGGAACGGCTGAAACGCTAATTGGTACAGCGGTGGCTTTACTGCGGGACTTTACCGGAGCAGATGGAGCGATCGCCCTACGCCAACTTGATTTAGTTACAGCCGAGGCATTAGTTTGCTCACCTCAAACTGCACTGCCCAACCAACTGACTAATCCTGCTCTATTCGCCGATGCTCTGAAGCAAAACCGCAGCTTATTTTATCCAAATTATCCAAAGGTGAAACAAGCTTCTCATGTGTTGCTGGCTCAGGGGGTGCGATCGCTAGCCATTCTGCCTTTACAGGGTTCAGACAATCTGCGAGGAGCCATCTTATTAATTTGGTATCGTCGGATCAACCTCTCAACTGATTTGCAACAGTTCACTAAATCTCTTCTCAGCGAACTGCGAACGCTGCTTCAATTTTGTGACACTACCCTGCGACTCGATAAACTGCAAGCGCGGTTTGGAGCCATGCTAGAAACCATCCATCAAGGGGTGGTATTCATGGACGAAAGCGGCGAACAAAGCTGGCTCAATCAAGCCGCCGCTGAACAGCTAAGTTTACCGCCCGGTGCAGTCGATCCGCCCCTAATTGCTCAGGCAATGGCTGCCCTGCGAACCCAGGCTAGCAACGCTGCTGAAATCACATCTCAAGGTGCAAAGCTATTTAGCCAGCCGCAAGCATCAATTCGCAATTGGAACTGGATCTTTGACCAGCCCCGACCCAAAGTTCTGAGTGTTTCCAGCACCCCAACACGGGTGCGCGACGTGCCTGGTCGCCTGTGGGTTTTTGACGACATCACCGAGCAATACCTGGCGCAAAAAGAACTGTTAGAGCGAACCCAAGAACTTTCTCAAACCAACGCCAAACTAGAGCTTGCCAAAGTTGAAGCGGAGGCGGCCACCCGCACCAAAAGCTTATTTCTAGCCAACATGAGCCACGAGATTCGCACACCGATGAACGCCATCATCGGCATGACCGAACTGTTGCTCGACACCCAACTCATCCCTCGCCAGCGGGAGTTTTTAGCAACAATCTATCAGAGCAGCAACACACTGCTCACCCTCATTAACGACATTCTAGATTTCTCAAAAATGGAGTCTGGCAAGCTAGAGCTAGAGCAGCAGCCCTTTAGCCTGCGAATGTGCGTCGAATCTTCCCTCGATTTACTGGCTCCTAAAGCAGCAGAAAAAAAACTAGAGCTAGCCTATTGGATTCATCCTCAAACCCCAAGTTTACTTTTAGGAGACATTACGCGGCTCCAGCAAATTCTCGTCAACCTGCTCAGCAACGCCATCAAATTTACCGAAGCGGGAGAGATTGCTGTCTCTGTCGTCCCTTTGCCCCCTTGCTCCCCTACTCCTTCCCTCTACACTCTCCTCTTTACCGTAAAAGATACTGGTATCGGCATTCCTGCCGACCGAATGCACTACCTGTTTAAATCCTTCAGCCAAATTGACGCTTCCATTACCCGCCAGTATGGAGGTACTGGGCTAGGGCTAGCGATTAGCAAGCAGCTTAGCGAAATGATGGGGGGGCGAATGTGGGTAGAGAGTGGCGGTAAGCTGGCAGGAAATCTACCTGCCGAGTGGAGCCAACCGATTTGGAAAGAACAGCCTTGCCAGGAGCAACTACAGCAACAGCCTGTGGTTCCATTGTTGTCAGGACAAGGTTCAACTTTTTATTTCACCATTACGGCCGCTGCCGATCTTAACTCGTCTCCTGCTGCTGACACAGGTATTGCTCAGCTTCAGCCACAGCTTGTAGGCAAGCAACTTTTGATTGTGGACGACAGCCCTATCAATCGCCAAATTCTAACGCTGCAAGCTCAATCTTGGGGAATGGTTGTTCACACTGCTGCATCGGCTAGGGAGGCACTGTCGATTTTGGGAGCAAAACAGTTTTTTGATTTAGCAATTTTAGATATGCAGATGCCTCAAATGGATGGTTTGGCTTTGGGGGTAGCAATTCGACGACAGGCAGACTATCAAGATCTGCCGCTGGTGCTGCTGACTTCAATGGGTAAGCCAGACAATAAAGCTGAGATGCTTGTCGATTTTGCGGCTTGCCTGACGAAACCTGTGAAGCAGTCGCAGCTTTATAACGCCCTGATTCGCGTGTTGGGAATGCAGCCTGTCTTGTCTAAGCCATTTCAGGTTGCGCTGGAGATTGACCCGCATTTAGCGGAACAGTATCCGCTGAAAATTCTGCTGGCTGAAGATAATTTGGTGAACCAGAAGGTTGCGCTGTTGCTGCTGCAACGACTGGGATATCAGGCAGATGTGGCGAGTAATGGATTAGAAGCGTTGGAAGCGTTGCAACGTCAGCAGTATGATCTAGTTCTGATGGATGTGCAAATGCCAAAAATGGACGGGTTAGAGGCAGTTCGCATGATTCGTCAAGCCGGTTTCTTAGAATACTCCCCTCGAATTGTGGCGATGACAGCAAGTGTGATGCAGGGCGATCGCGAGGAATGTCTACAGGCAGGCATGGATGACTACATCAGCAAGCCGATTCAGATGCAAGACCTGCTCAGGGTGTTAACGCGACAGCAGCGAACCTATGTGTCGGCTGCTTTGCCCAATTCTGCTGTGATTGACGCGAAGGTACTGCAAGCTTTACGGGCGATGGTAGGAGCAGGGAGCGAGGCAGTTTTGACGGAACTGATTGACTGCTATCTAGAGGAAGCGCCCAAGCTGCTCGAAGAAATTCACAGAGCGATCGCCCAGTCTGATGCGATTACCCTGCATCGTGCCGCCCATACGCTCAAGGCAAACAGTGCGACTTTAGGGGCGATCGCTTTCTCCAATGTCTGCAAAGAATTAGAACTCTTAGGACGCACCTGTAGCACGGGTCAAAACTCTAAAGGAAGTGCTGAGGACAGCCCAACCAGTAGCCCAAACACTAGGGTGAGTGACGGCTTAAACCAGGGTCGCAATTGGGCCATTCAGCTAACCCGCGACTACGAGCAAGTCAAACGCGCTCTAGAGCTTGAACGCCACCAGGAGCAAGCATCATGGTAGCTACAGTGCCTGACCCGCCGCTGGTGCTGATTGTGGACGACGACAAGCTGACTCGACTGGAACTGCGTTTGGCGATGACGCAAGCCGGATATCGAGTTGCCGAGGCAGTTAACGGCAAGGAAGGACTGGCAGTTTTTGAGCAAACTCATCCAGCAATCGTGCTGCTCGACGCATTGATGCCCGTGATGGATGGCTTTGACTGCTGCCGTCAGCTTCGGGCAATGCCAGAGGTTGAGGGTATTCCCATTCTGATGATTACCAGTCTGGAAAATCAGGAATCGGTAGATTACGCTTTTGAGGTCGGCGCGACGGACTACATCACTAAGCCAATTCACTGGGCAGTATTGCGGCAGCGAGTGCGACGGCTAATCAAAGCCCACCAAAACATCCAGGAATTAAAGCGACAAAATTTGCGATCGCAGCTTTTTGCTGATATCACCGTCAAGATTCGCCAATCGCTGCATCTTAGCCAAATCTTGCAAACCACCGTGACCGAGGTGCAAAAAATTTTGCAAGCCGATCGGGTACTGATCTATAAATTAGGACGTTGCAGCAGTAGAGGTATCACCGAAGCGCTAGCACGTAGCTGTCAGTCTGCTTTGGCTCAAGCACTTTACCCTAGACCGCTATCTGAGGACTTTCGGCAGCGCTATCAGCAAGAGCAATTTTGGGCGATCGATGATGTTGAGAAGGATAATGTGCCACCTGAGCTAGGCGAGTGGTTTCATCAGTCTCAGATTAAGGCAGAACTGGTAGTGCCAATTCTCTTAAAGGATGAACTATGGGGACTGTTGGCGGTTCATCACTGTATCTGCCCAAGAGTCTGGAGCAGCTTTGAAATTGAGCTATTGCAGCAGCTAGCAGACCAGGTAGGAATTGCTCTGGCACAAGCACGGTTACTGGAGCAAGAAAGGCACCAGAGCCAGGAATTGGCCCGCTCCAATGCTGAACTAGAACAGTTTGCCTACGTTGCCTCCCACGACCTGCAAGAACCGCTGCGAATGGTGGCTAGCTATGTTCAGCTTTTAGAGCGGCGATATCAAGACCAGCTTGACCAGAATGCCCGCGACTTCATTGCTTATGCAGTGGATGGCACAACTCGGATGCAAGAATTAATTCAAGCGTTGCTTAGCTATTCTCGCATCGGAACACGCGGCAGAGAGTTTCACCGAACTGACTGTCAAAGCGCACTTGACCGTACTTTGGAGAATTTGCGGCTAGCGATCGCCGAAAGCAAAGCCGTCATCACTCACGATCCGCTACCTGAACTGATGGCAGACTCGATTCAACTCACCCAGCTTTTCCAAAATCTATTAAGCAACGCAATTAAGTTTCGCAGCGATCGCCCCCAGTCATTCACATCGGCGCTGTTCAGAAAAATGAGGCGTGGCTATTCTCTGTCCAGGACAACGGAATTGGCATGGAAAACAA
>JAAUTN010000188.1 GCA_012031415.1 Leptolyngbyaceae cyanobacterium SM1_4_3
ACACCAACAAAGATAAAGCCAGTGTGTTGAGTGCAATCGCTGAAACTTCCGCGCAACTAGAGGATACCGATGCGGCTCAGCAAGTGTTGAGTGAGGCACTTGCATCGGCTCGAACCCTTGAAGCCCCCTTCGCTAAATCCAGTGCGTTGAGTGCGATCGCCGAAGCTTACAAACAACTAGAGGATACTGATGCAGCCCAACAGGTGTTGAGCGAGGCACTCGACACGGCGCAATCCATTGAAGACTCCTTTTATAAATTTGATGCGTTGAGTGCGATCGCTGAAGCTTACAGGCAACTAAAGGATAGTGAAACTGCCCAGCAGGTTTTGAGAGAAGCGCTCACAGCGGCTCAAACCCTTGAAGGCTTCTCCGGATCAAATGCGTTGAGTGCGATCGCTGAAGCTTACAGGCAACTAGAGGATAGTGAAGCTGCCCAGCAGGTTTTGAAGGAAGCACTTGCAGCAGCAGAGACAGCAGATGCATCTAGCCCATTACAGTGGATAGCAGAGACTTACGCCAAATTGGAAGATTGGGGAGGCGCACTGAGAGCATTGAGGCGCTGTCGGGAAGAACAAAAGGTGTGGGCGTTGACGGAGGTGTTGACGCTTTGGGCAGAGAAGCAGAATCCAGCATTGCGGGAGTTGAGGGAGGAAGAGGAGTAAGGGGGTAAAGGGGTGAGGGAGAATAAAGAGTAGACGTGCAGCAACAGGAGATTGGTAATGGAGACAGCTCAAGTACTTCAACAGGGAGAAAATCAAGTAGTAGTCTTGCCTAAAGACTTTCAGGTTGAGGGTAGTGAAGTATATGTCAAAAAAGTTGACAGCACGATTGTTTTAATCGCTAAAGAGAATCCCTGGGGATCTTTATTTGACAGCTTAAGTGAGTTTTCTGAAGACTTTATGGAAACTAGAGAGCAACCTGTCCTTGACTCCAGAGAGGAATGGGAATGAGGATTCTGTTAGATACCAACATCTGTATCTACATCATCAAACGTAAACTGCTGAATAGCTCTTTTTCTGGCGATCGCATTACAATGAAAGTTAAAAAGGATGATTATTATGGACATCCGCCAGAAAACTCTAAGTTTAATTGAGCAACTATCTGATGATCAGTTAGCAGGTCTATTGCCCTTGCTTATCGCAGCACGAGACGGGCAACATGAAGACTTTTCTAGCGAAACCTCTCAGGCTTATCAGGAATGGCTTAGTTCTGAGAATGACCTTTATGACGAAGCTTTCTCAGATGAACTGGCAGCGCGGTGATGTTGTGCTGTGTCGAGCGCCGATGCCTTCGACAGAGCTACGGCAGTTCAAAATTCGTCCCGCTGTTATTGTCTCAGCCGACTCACTCAACCAAATTTTAGATGATGTAATGGTCATTCCATGTACATCAAATACGAGTCGCTCAATAACGCCTACCCAATATTTGATTCAGGGAGATGAAATTGCGGCTGTGGGAATTAGGGTTAAATCTGTGATTCGTTGTGAGTCTATTTTTACGCTGAGCCAATCAATGATTCTTAGGAAGTTAGGTTCTCTAAGTCCTGAGACTATGAATCAAGTAAACAAAAGACTAATAGTTGCTTTACAGCTTTAAAGGACTATGTTTCTAGTCTCGTCGGCTCTGCGCCATGATTTCATCAGTGCTGAGTTTGGTTTTTGCCTGTCCTTGCATGAGTTTGATCAGCGATCGCCCCGACTAGCATCCAGACTTTTTCTGAGATAAACAGTATCCCCAACCACTTCTAATTCAACCTCCGTACCAGGCAATAATCCTAGCTGATGCCTGATTTCTAACGGAAGGGTGATTTGTCCATCAGAGGTGATCTTCATTGTTCTAGCATCTACTGATTTATCTATTTATACCCTAACACTGTGCAATGGGAGCGATCGCCCCTTACCCGATGCCTAGAATTAGGTGGGCGATCGCCTCCTCAAAGATTAGGAAATTAGCTTAGTGGCGATCGCCAAACTTCGAGTATCTTCTAAAATAAGGAATGATTTGAACAGAGGTTTTCTATGAGCATCAGTCTTACTCCAGAGCAAGAACGCTTCATTCAAACCAAGCTTCAAGCTGGGAAATATCGCTCTGTTGAGGAGATTCTAGAAGTTGCTCTGCGATTGTTGGATGAGTACGATCGCTCTGAATCAGAGTGGGTTGAGGAAGTACGGACAAAAATTGACGCGGCAATTGAAGCTTCACACTCTACTCCTCTAGTTGATGGCGAAACGTTCGTCAACAAAATCCTAGAGCGGTTTCAGCAAGCAAATCAGGCGTAAGCATGAGTCGTTACGTTATCAATGCTCTTGCTGTCCAAGATCTCAACGAAATTGCTGACTACTTTGCTGAGAATAATGTGGAAGCGGGCGATCGCTTTTTTCGGACTTTTAACCGCAAGTGCCAGCAACTCGTTGCCTTTCCTAATAGTGGCAAAAGCTATGCAACAATTCGCCCTGGACTCCGAGGGTTATCTCTAGAAGGCTATGTAATTTTCTACAGGCTTCTAGATAACGGCATTGAAATCTTGCGAGTTGTAAGTGGTCGTCGTGACTTTCCTACTCTCTTTGGGGAGTTTAATTGAAAAGTTCTTGAGTCGAGTAGTCTTGTCGAGTTCGCGTCATAATTTCGTCGGTGCTGAGTTTGGTTTTTGCCTGCCCTTGCATAAGTTTCATCGGGCGATCGCCCCGACTAGCATTCAGACTTTGTGCAATGAGAGCGATCGCCCCTCATTCAGCGCTCAGAATTAGGATAGGCGATCGCACTCCATTGATTGGTTAAAGTCACATTCCTCCTTTACTCAGCACTTAAAATAGTGAGTGAGGCGAGTGATTTAGAGTCAATAAAGGCTAAAATAGTATACAGTGGCGTGTTGTACTCAAATCTGATCCAGAAACGGGTGATTGGACTGCTTGGTGTCTAGAGCTACCGGGCTGTGTGTCGGCAGGCGAAACAGAACAAGAAGCTTTAGAGAACATTCGTGAAGCAATAGAACTCATGACAGAGGCTGACATTCTAGAGCCAGAGTGGAAAACTCTATAAAATGATGAAATAGAACTGCTGCCTTCAGTTTAGCCTTCACCGTTTTGTGTCTTATGAACCCTCAGCTTTTACCTCAACCCTCAGCCCTAGATGCCGAATCGCGAGTTCTGCTGGAAGGAGTTAGCTGGCAACAATACGAATCACTTCTCGGAGTTTTGGGAGATGATTTTCCAACGTTGCGGTTGAGCTACCTGGAAGGAACTCTGGAGATTATGACCAACTCCCCTGAACATGAAGACTTGAAGAAAATGATTGGGATGTTGGTGGAGGCATACTTACAGGAAACACGCACTCGATTTCATGCAGGTGGTTCGACAACGTTTCGCAAAGCAGCAAAGCAGCGAGGTTTAGAGCCGGATGAGTGCTATTGCTTGGGACAAAAGAAGGAGTTTCCTGACTTAGCAATTGAAGTTGTGATCACGAGTGGTTTAGTCGATAAGCTGGAGATTTATCAGGGTTTGGGCGTTACAGAAGTTTGGTTGTGGCAGGCTAGACAGGGGCAAGTTAGACAGGGGCAAACTGGACAGTTTCTAATTCACCACTTGCGATCGACTGCATATGAGCTAATTCAGACCAGCAAACTGCTGCCCGAACTAGATGTATCTCTGCTAGCGCAGTACATCAAACCAGAAGAACAGTTCGATGCAGTTATGGCATTTCGAGAAGCAATTCGTGGATTACCGTAGACAAAGATAGACCTTTATGACGAAGCCTTTTCAGATGAACTGGCAGCGCGGTGATGTTGTTCTGAGTCGAGTGCCGATTTTGACCTGCTGTTTACTACACTAGAGTTCATACCAACAGCTTAATTTCAGTGTCATGCAAGTCAAAGACCTTACTACTGACGAACTTAAAGCCTTGATTCGTGAAACCGTTCTGGAAGTTCTAGAAGATTTTTTGCCAGATCCAGATGTAGGATTAGCCGTTAAACCAGAGTTTGAGCAAAGCTTGCTAGCTATTCGGCAGCGTCGAGCGGCAGGCGCTTCTGGCATTCGGCAGATTTAAGCGGCAAGTGCTGGCATCTCAGCCGCAGAAGTTGCTGAGCATCTGGGTTTAGATCGTTCATGAGCTATTCCGTCAACTATGAGCAAGAAGCCTTAGCTGACTTAGAGAAGCTTCCTAAAAATGTCTGTCAACGCATCATCAATAAAATCGACGGGTTAGCTCAGAACTTCGAGCAAATCACATCGCAACCTTTGTCAAATAATCTATCCGGTTTCTTCAAGCTAAGGGTAGGAGATTACCGAATCATTTATGAATTTAACCGGATTGAGAAGAGCGATCGCCCCTTACTCAACGCTTAGAATCAGGAGGGGCGATCGCAATCTACTGATTGTTTAGAATCATATTCCCCTTTCAACCAGCACTTAAAATAATAGGTGAGCAGGTAATTTAGAATCAACATTCACAAGGTTAGAACGATATGAAATGGCGCGTCGTGCTTGAACCTGATCCAGAAACAGGTGATTGGGCTGTTTGGTGTCCAGAGCTACCGGGCTGTGTGTCGGCAGGCGAAACAGAACAAGAAGCTTTAGAGAATATTCGTGAAGCAATAGCGCTTTATCTAGAACCAGAGCCGATTGAACTGGCATCAGGGGCACTCTTGCGGGAGATTCTAGTGTAATGAGTCGCATTCGTCGCATGAATGCTGATGAAGTTGAAAAGATTTTGCAACGATATGGGTTTGAGTTAATTTCTCAGAAAGGGAGCCATCGTAAATGGCGTAATTCCAACCAGCGATTGCAAGTCGTTGTACCTTACCCTAAGAATCGTGATTTACCGCTTGGAACTTTGCGTAACATCATGACAACTGCTGATATCCCAGAGTCAGAATGGAAAATTCTATAAGAAGATTTTTTGCCAGATCCAGACGCAGGATTAACCGTTGAATCAGAGTTTGGGCAAAGCTTGCTGGCTATTCAGCAGCGTCGAGCAACAGGTGCTTCTAGTATCTCAGCCGCAGAAGTTGCTGAGCGCTTGGGCATTCCAACTCGTTCTAACGAGTTTTAGCTTTGAGCCTGAGATTGATCTCAAGGCTCTCTTTGAGGAGTTTAATTGGGAGTTTCTTGATTCGAGTAGCACACAAGCCGGAGTAATGTCTGAGTTCCGCTTTTACCTACCTTTGCATGAGTTTATTAGGCGATCGCCCCTCATCCAACACTGAGAATGAGGGCGATCGCCTCAAAACACTGCCTAGATTTCGTCTGGGTTTATCCCCATTGCTTGTAACTGCTCAGCGAGTCGGTCAGCGCGTTGCCGTTCTGCCTCAGCGCGTTGCCGTTCTGTTGCAGTTCGTTGCCGTTCTACTTCTAATTGGGTTTCTGCTTGGGCTGAGCGCTCTGCTCCAGTGAGAATGACCTGCCCCTGGCGATCGCACCAGCGCAACCACAACTCCTGCCGCCCTTCAAACTTGCCTTCCCACAGCGTCAATCCTAACCCTACCGCTTCCAACCAGAAGGGGTCTGGTAGTTCCACATACTGCTTTGCGTTGAGCGCCCAAACTTTTAGCAGCGAACCGTTCAGTTCATTTGCCTTTTGTAATTGTTGCAGCGGGTCAAAGACGGCATAGTAAGCAATCCCAATGCGGGCATAGTCTTGCTTTTTGCCCTCCAGTTCTCCTCCCTTCCGATTGGAAACCACTTCGATCACTACTTCGGGAAACTTGCCCAACTCCCAAGCAAAGTAAGAGCGGTTCTGCTTCAAATTCCAGTCCTGAGGTACCTCAACGTCCAGGCTGAGAAAGGCATCGGGAACAATCGGGTCTTGCTTGAGCGCGTAGAACAAGCCTACGTTGGCGGCCGCGATGAAGGGAACTACTGGCTTCCAGGAACTATAGAGGGGTTCAACCAACAGTCGTTGCTGCTTTTCGGATTGAAAGTTATCCACGGGGGTATCGTCCTCAGTGACGATGTTGGTGTAGTCAGGAGCCAGGATTTCGTTGAGCAACTGAGAGGTCATGGGCAGTAACAAGAACCCGACATCCGAATCATAGCGTTTGGCGAATGCGATCGCATACCAGCCTTACTCCAGAGCAAGAACGCTTCATTCAAACCAAGCTTCAAGCTGGAAAATATCGCTCTGTCGAGGAGATTCTAGAAGTTGCTCCAGCGATTGAAGTTTCTAACTCCACTCTCTCGTCAATGTTGAGGATCTCAATTGAAAGGTTCTTGGGTCGGAGTTTAAGCTGGTAGATCGTGTGGATTACTCAAGCGGCAATCGCTGTAAGTAATCCTCTTATCTGTCAGTGCAAATCTTCTTCCCAAATGCCAATGTAAATCCGATCGCTCTCATTGCGTTCGATTAAGCCTTCTAAATTGCCAGAGGTAAAAGAATAATCGTTGCGCTGGCGATCGCGAATCTGTTCAAGCGCCTGCTCAATTTCTTCACTAGATCTGCCGTTTAGCATTCCGTTTAGCGTTACCCGCATCACCAGCGGATCGACGGATTGAGCGAAGGAGGCTTCGGTTTGACGAATGCGATCGCTGCTTTTGTCATAGATATAGGCAAGAGTGACCTGGTTGGGCACCAGTTCATACAGGTCAGAGCGGGTGTTGGGCCAGTAGCCATCTCTGGAGCGAGTTGGCGCACCGAGTGCATCCTGCACTTCTGCGGCTAAGGTGCCTGTGCCAAATCCGGGGATGCTGCGATTGAGTGGGGCGGTAGCGGTGTCTGGTTGACTTTGAGGCAGTTCGGGTTCTGGGCTAGGTTCAGGAGTTTCTGCAATGGGGGGTTTGGGTTCAGGTTCCGGCTCTGGTGTAGGGGAAGCTTCTGGTGTAGGAGATGGCTCAATCGGTTCAACGGGGGGAAGTGTTTCGGCTGAAGTTTCAGCTGGGGTTGGTTCTGGAGCCTGAGCAGTCTGGGGCGATCGCATCAACATTGCACTCACTCCACCAACGATGGCAGCGGCGATCGCCACTCCCACTAACAGCAACGGAGCCATCCGACTTGAGCGCTGGGGCGATCGAGCGGGTAGAATTGCCGCCGCCGTTTTTACAGAAGTTCCAGGAGTTGCGATTGTTTTTTTAACGGTTGACTGACCTGGAGTAGATCCAGCATGGTTTGCGTAGCGGGGAGCGACAGCGACGGTTGCTGCGGTGGTTGGGGACGGGGAAATGTTTGAATTTGGAATAGCTCCGTTCAACCCTTCAGCCGTTCCGACCGATGCCGATGGCAATAAAGTGAGCCATTCTGCGACGGTTGCTGGACGATACTGCACCTCAACTGCCATGCCGCGCAAGATAGCCTGATTGACATCTGGACTAATTTGAGGTTGCAGTTCGCGGGGCGCAGGCAAGGTTTGACGGGTTCGCAAAATGGAAGCGATCGGCACGGTTGCGGTGAGCAAGGCGTAAAGCGTTGCTGCCAAACCATAAACGTCGGTAGCAGGAGTACGCTTTTCCTGCGACATATACTGCTCAATCGGTGCGTAACCGACCGAAACCAGACTGGTATGCGTTTGGGTCGTGCCGGGGGTAAATTCCCGCGCAATGCCAAAGTCAATCAGCACCACTTCCTGGGTGCCCTGACGCAAAATGATATTTTGCGGCTTTACGTCACGGTGCAGCAGACCGTTTTGGTGAACCACCTGTAGGGCAACCCCGATTTGGCGAATGTAGTGGATGGCGATCGCCTCTGGCAACGGATGATCTGGAAAAACCACTTCTTCCAGGGTTTGACCGGGGATATAGTCCATCACCAGGTAAGGAATGCCCGCTTCCACAAAAAAGTCATTCACCCGCACAATGTTGGGATGGACACACAGTGCTAACCGTCTCGCCTCATCGCGAAACCGCCGCTCCAGTCCGGCAAACTGCGGGTGCTGATAGCTGGCAGGAGTCAGGGTTTTAATCACCACCGTTTGCCCCAAATCTCGATGTACGGCCTTAAAGGTGATGCCAAACCCACCCTGTCCTAGAGGCTGCTCCAGGATATATTTGCCGCCTTGCAGCGATTTCCCCACCAGCACATTCATACTCAAATCATTCTCCTGGTTCTCCTCGTTACTAGGCTCTGCCTGGTAATGCCACTTGGGAGGCTCTGCCTCTTCCTTCGCTAGGCGGAGCCTCGCTCAGGCATCTCCAGGTTTTACCTGGAGACAAGGTTAACTTCCCATTACTAATTCTGCATCTTTAACTGCTTTCATCTGTCTCTTCTGCCTGCTCCTGATCACAAACAAATCGCAGGACTTCTGCCGAACTGCTGCCTCGCATCGGTTGTGTCAGCCGCCCATTGTCATCATAGACGGCACGGTGAATTACCTGTCTCCCTCTACCATGAACGGTGATGCGTCTGAGCCGCGATACCAGGCTGGTGCAATCTACCGAGCGGTAAACCAGTGCGCCAAAAACAGGCTGGTCTAGCTCGACTCCCACAAAGGCGTTGTTGGGTTCCTGAAAGTCTCGATATTCCCAATACCAGATGATGCCGTCGCGGTTTTCAATCGAGTTGCGGTCTACGAGGAAGCGATCGCCCACGTCATTCTCTGTGATTTCTACCCAATCTTCCACAGCCAGGGCAACCGGAGCAACGGAAAGCGCAGCACATAAGACTGCTAAACCAATAAGTAACCGTTTCATATCTTCAGTGAATGAGTGAACTAAAGCCAATTGTTAGCCGCTACTGGGCACGAGAATCTTGGTAGTCTTCGACGTTATCGATCGCTTCCTCTGCGTAAGAATCATCGGGTCGTTCGTCTAAGGCTCTCCTAAAGTAAAGCAGCGCCGTCTCAAAGTCTCGCGCTTGGGTTGCCGCATAGCCCGCTTGCATATAGCGATCGTAGTCGGAGCTTTGAGGGGGGCGCTGTTGCGAAGCCGCAGGTTGAGCAGGTTGAGCAGGCGCAGCCGCAGATCTTCCTTCCTGCTGCTGGTAGGCAGTTACAACCCGCTGCACATAGTCTGAAATTTCAGCGCTGTTGTATTGTTCAGGGTCGCCCCGCATCCACCAGGCGGCCGATCGCCGCACGGCTAACAGTTCATTGTTGTTACTGGCGCGATATTCATCTTGCAGCACATCGCGCATGACGCAAGTGACGACGCTGCGGGCAGCATTGGGGTCAGCTTCAAACTGGGCGGGCGTTAGCTCTCTGCCTAAACAGGATCTTGACCAGCGGGGGATGTTTGCTCCCATGATTTGCCAGTCGCTATACAAACCGTCGTCTGGATTGCCAGTTTGGGGAGAGGATTGACGCAACGCTTCGACCAGCGCCGCGACTTGTCCATTTGAGACTTGAGCCTGTGCGGGCAGCATTCCTAAACCCAGTACAAATCCGAGGCTAATCAGGAGTTGGCTAAATCGTAACCGCATAGATTGAGTCCTACAAACCGTAGGCAATTTCGACCCGACACAGTGAAGTGCGATCGCCATACCCACAAATGGGTCAAATGGATGCCTACACTACAAACAACATCATAGCTCTGTCCTTCAGGGATGTACCCTCAACTCGACAGAGCTTTAAAATACGATTTTTTGGGGAGAGGTTTTTGGGAGAGGAGATTTACCCTCTGACAAGAGCAGGTTTTGCCAAAGTCTTTGTACTTACGAGCAACGTCTGTTGATTGAGAAGATGAATGGAAAGAGCAAATTCTCGCCTCAATTCTGCCTAGATCTGCGACTTCTTTAAGAAGTCGCAGATCTGAATCGAGCTTCTTTCAATATGAAATGATAGTTTTAAGTCATTGACTCAGGTAAAGGTATGATGAACCTGGTATTTGGGACTCAAAGGTTACAACTGAAGCCCGTTTCAGAAGATGAGCTTGATATTCTCCAACATATCTTTACTGATCCGTATGTCAGAAGATATTTGTGTGATGACAAGATTTTAGCTTTGCAGCAGGTTGAGGAAATGTTGAGTGAGAGCCAAAAGCTTTTTAACAAGCAAAACTTTGGGCTTTGGCTAATTAGAACTAAAGACAATGAAGAAGTGATTGGAGTGACGGGTTTGTGGTACTTCTTTGAGGAAGAACAGCCCCAACTGGTTTACGCTTTGCTGCCCCAGGCTACTAAGAAAGGCTATGCAACAGAAGCGGCGACCAGAATTCTGGAGTATTGTTTTGACGAACTTGGCTATCAATATCTGATTGCAAGCTGCGATCGCCCCAATCTTGAATCTTGCAACGTTGCAGAGAGACTCGGTATGAAAGAAGTAGAAGAGAGAATCGTGAGTGGCAACCCTCTTTTGTTTTTTAGAATTGAAAGTAGCAGAGCCACATCTTGAACGGTTATGCCGTTTTTAATTGCTACAGGAGCGGTCGCACTCATGCAGTACTTTGAAGGGTGCGATCGTGGGTCGCTTTTCTCTAAACCTATTTGCTTTCAGTCAACATGATTGAACTTCTAGAGGGTGGATTAGAAGGAGCAGTGGAATTGCTGCGGTTCAGCATGGAGGCGATCGCAGCCTTCTGCATTTTTGTAGGATTAGTTACGTCTGTGCTGGCTGCGGTTCGTCATCCTCAACGGACGATGGAATCTAATTTTCTGCTGCTGCGCTTGCGGCTGGGTTCTTGGCTAGCTCTGGCGTTAGAGTTTCAGCTAGGAGCAGATATTCTTTCAACCATTGTTGCCCCTACCTTTGAGGAGCTAGGAAAGTTAGCAGTAATCGCCCTAATTCGGACTTTTCTCAATTACTTCTTGAGTCGAGAATTAGCTGAGGAGGAGAAACGAGAGTCACAGCTACGAGCGCTGAAAGAAACTATGAAACCTAATCACTAACTGCTCATTGCTTTCAATGAATGCTGTTGGCTGTGCTGTCTTCGATTGTGGCTTCGGCTTGAAGGGCGATCGCCCTCAACTCATCCAACACTTTCTCTGACACATCCTGCCATAGCCCTCGCTGATTGGCTTCTAGCAAACGCTCTGCCATGTCACGTAAAGCCCAGGGATTCTTCTGCTGAACAAATTCCTGAACTTGAGAATCAAATAAGTAAGCCTGAGCAATACCTTGATACATATGGTCTTCAACACAGTGAGTAGTAGCATCATAGGCAAACAGGTAATCTACTGTTGCGGCTAATTCAAATGCACCTTTATATCCGTGTCGCATTACGCCAGCAATCCATTTAGGGTTGACGACGCGAGAACGGTAGACTTTAGCAATTTCCTGCTGGAGTTTACGGATTTTGGGATTTTCGGGTAGAGAATGATCGCCAAAGTAAGTGGTGGGATTTGTGCCCGTGAGCGATCGCACCGCAGCCGTTAACCCGCCTTGAAACTGATAATAGTCATCGGAATCAAGCAAATCATGTTCACGGTTGTCCTGGTTGTGCAGCACCACTTGAAGCTGTTGTAATCTTTGCTTGAAGGCTTCGGGGTCGGTGCGGGCTTCGCCTTGCCCGGTGTAGGCGTAGCTGCTCCAGTTCATGTAAGCGCGGGCAAGATCTTGATCATCCGTCCAGTTTTGAGATTCGATTAATCCCTGTAGTCCGGCTCCGTAGGCTCCAGGTTTTGAGCCAAAGATGCGATAGTGCGATCGCCGTTCTGCTTGCTCTTGAGTCAATCCTGCGGTCTGCCAGGTTTGAATTTCTTGCTGCACCTGAGCCGCCAGAGGATTTTGATTCGCGGGTTCATCCAGGGCTGCGATCGCTTTCACAGCCTGACCAAACAAATCAATCAGGTTAGGAAACGCATCGCGGAAGAAGCCCGAAATTCTCAACGTGACATCCACACGAGGGCGGCCCAAAACGGACAGTGGCAAAATTTCAAAATCTATGACTCGTCGGGCTGATCCATCCCAAACGGGTCGAACGCCTAACAGCGCCAGGGCTTCCGCTAAGTCATCTCCGCCAGTTCGCATTGTGGAGGTGCCCCAAATGGATAACGCCAGGGTTTTTGGATATTCGCCGTGTTCCTGGGTGTATTGTTCCACTAGCGCTTCAGCCGCTTTGCGCCCAACATCCCAGGCGCTTTCAGTGGGAATGGCGCGAATGTCTACAGAGTAGAAGTTGCGTCCGGTGGGCAAGACTTCAGGACGACCGCGAGTTGGTGCGCCAGAGGCTCCACTGGGAACGTAGCGTCCATCTAGCCCATGCAGGAAGTGAGTAATTTCCTGGTGAGTTTGTTGAAGGGCGGGGATGAGGTGAGTAGTAATCCAGTGGAGGTCGGGGATGGGGAGGTGGGGAGTAGGGGAGGTAATGAGGGATTCAATGAGGTTAGCGGCGTGATGTTCGAGATGTTCGATCGCATCGCCAATAGTTCGGCAGGTGGAGGGAAGATGGGGAGATGGAGTGAGAAGGGAATCAGCAGGGTTGGCAGTGAGGGGGTCGAAGTCTAGCTGCCAGTGCTGGGCGATCGATCGAGTCAACCCTAATCTACCTTTTCCTGGATGACGGGCGATCGCCACAATCAGATCTCGCAGTTGTCGCCCTTGAGGACATTGCCCAAAGATGTGTAGACCATCTCGAATCTGGGCTTCTTTGAGTTCACACAAATAGCCATCGGCACGAGTGATAAATTCTGAGATAAAGGTTTTCAGCTGTAAGTGATCGATCGCATTCGGGTTATCACTTCGCAGCCCCAGATCTTGATGTAAATTTTCCTGGAGAACAAGGGTGGTGATGCGATCGCTAATCACTTTCAACCGAGTTGGGTCAAGGCTTTGCGCCTCATAATACTCATCAATCAATCCTTCTAACTGCTGCAAAGCACCATACAGTTCGGCGCGGGTCATCGGTGGCGTAAGGTGATCGACAATCACTGCCTGGGCGCGGCGCTTTGCCTGTGCCCCTTCACCTGGATCATTCACGATAAACGGATAAAGGTGAGGCAACGCACCTAATGCAACTTCGGGGTAACAGGTTTCAGAGAGCGCTACTCCTTTACCCGGAAGCCATTCCAGGTTGCCGTGTTTGCCGATGTGGGCGATCGCCTGTGCTTTGAAGTGCGATCGCACCCAGTGATAAAAAGCTAAATACTCATGGGTTGGTTCTAAATCGGGTGCGTGATAGTTCAGGGCTGGGTCAAGGTCGTAGCCACGAGCAGGTTGAACTCCGATGAAGATATGTCCGAGTTGCAGTCCGGGGATAGGAAATTGGGGATTGGAGGATTGGGAGTGGGATTGGGGATTGGGGATGGCTGTAGTGATTGG
>JAAUTN010000189.1 GCA_012031415.1 Leptolyngbyaceae cyanobacterium SM1_4_3
GAGCAGGCGATAAATCGAGCAGTGCGGAATGAACTCGAGCATGCGAATGACTCAGGAGCTATGCAGAATCATTGAGGAGCAGTGCGGAATCACAAAGCAGCAGTGCGGGATCATTGAGGAGCAGTGCGGAATAACTCAGGAGCTATGCAGAATCACAAAACAGCAGTGCGGAATGACTTAGGAACGTGAATTAATTAAACTGCCTAATCCCTCTGCTGTACGGGCTTGGCACTGCCAAGCCCCTAACCGAAATACCGCACTTTATTAAATTCATGCTCCTAAGGAGCAGTGCGCGGAATCAGGCGTTGCTGAATGTAGGTATGGTTTGCCTGTTCCGGGAACTTCTGTAAGGGCGAACGGCCGTTCGCCCCTACGAGAATTCATTCTTTCAATCAGCAATGCCTTTAATTCTCATTCTTAAGTAGAGCTTGGTAACGGCATACCGGAAGCTCCTGCTTCCAATAACTCCAATTGTGGGGAGTGAAACTCGTCTCATTCGTCAAGGGAAGCAGGAGCTTCCCCGATGGCATTGCCAAGCCGGAGCTTGGCAACGAGTTATACGGTTACACACGGGCTGAGGGGCTATATGCTGAATGAAGGAGCCGATGAGCAATGATTTATGCAAATTTACCTGGACTATAGTGCAACTACGCCAACTCGCCCGGAGGCGATCGCCCAAATGCAGCAAGTCCTCACCCAGCAGTGGGGCAATCCTTCTAGCCTCCATGAATGGGGGCAGCGGGCTGCGACTGTCGTAGAACGGGCAAGAGTCCAGGTGGCAGATTTGCTAAACGCAGTGCCGGATTCTATTGTGTTTACGGCGGGGGGCACTGAGGCAGACAACCTGGCAATCACGGGGGTTGCCCAGCGGTATGCGGTGCCGCAGCATTTGATTATTTCCAGTGTGGAGCATTCTGCCATCTCAGAACCCGCACGGCTGCTAGAGCAGTGGGGCTGGGAGGTGACGCGCCTACCTGTAAACGCTCAGGGGCGGGTGAATCCTGAAGATTTGCAGGTAGCACTACGGGCTAACACCGTTCTGGTTTCCATCATTTATGGACAGAGCGAAGTTGGCACCCTTCAGCCGATTGAAACGCTGGGGCAGATTGCTCAGGCGCATGGAGCATTGTTTCACACCGATGCGGTGCAGGTGGCAGGGCGATTGCCGATTGATGTACAGCGGCTTTCCGTTGATTTGCTTTCTCTATCAAGCCACAAGATTTATGGCCCCCAGGGGGCAGGAGCGCTGTATGTGCGCCCCGGTGTTGAGCTAGTGCCGCTGCTGAATGGCGGTGGGCAAGAATTTAAGCTGCGCTCTGGGACGCAGGCAGTGCCAGCGATCGCCGGATTTGGCACTGCGGCTGAGCTTGCGGCTGAGGAAATGGCAGCAGAAACGCCCCGACTGATTCAACTGCGCGATCGCCTGTTTGACCAACTGGCGGATGTGCCAGAACTGATGCCGACGGGCGATCGCCTGCATCGGTTGCCCCATCACGTCAGCTTTTGTTTGCTGAATGCTGACGGCGAAAAGCTCAGCGGCAAAACGCTGGTGCGGCAAATGAACCTGGCGGGAATTGGCATCAGTGCGGGGTCTGCCTGTCACAGCGGCAAGCTCGTTGCCAGTCCGATTTTGGTGGCAATGGGGTATGGCGATCGCGCCGCCAAAACGGGCATCCGCCTCACCCTCGGACGACACACCACCCTTGAAGACCTCGACTGGACAGCCCTGGTGCTAAAGCAAATTTTGCAGCGAATCACCCCGGCTACCGTTTGCTCTAGCATCGCATAGCACTCCTGTTCCGCTGGTATAGCAAGCAACTTGCCCCTTCGGTAGAGGCTTGGGGAAATTACAGCAATTACGCTGCAATCAGTAGAAGGATAAGACTCGGGTAGATGCCTGAGAGCTTTATTGAGCCAGAAAAGCAGCTTTTCGGGTTTGCCTGAAAACTGCATCAGATGCGGAAGCGCTTCTGACTGAGGCTCTAGACAGCCTCCTTGACATAAAGCTCTCAGGTTCCTTTTGACACTGACTTTATCAGGACTTAGGCAAGCAAAATGCAAAATCAGGCGACTGCCACCAGAACAAGGGGCTTAAGCCCCTTGTTCAGCAGAGAAGCGCGTCAGTTCTGTTTACTTCTGAGAGGATGTTTGAAAAGTCTAATCTGTAGCCCAAAAGCTTGTAGGGGCGTAGCATTCGGGCAAGAATTTTCGGTTTATTCCAGGGTCTACCTGCCGAATGCTACGCCCTTACAGGGGACATTTGCTACTTTTCAAACACCCTCTAATGCTGATAAAGCGATCGCCCATAGAGCGAACTTAATTTAGCCGAAGCGTAGTTTAGCCAAAGAGTCATTCAGCCAAAGAGCTTATTCTGCACTAGATTTTTAACATCAAGGTTTCCCCACCATGAAGCGACTAAATTGCAAAGGTTTAATCAAAGTAGCGACTGGCGCTGTTGGCGCTGCGGCACTCACTTCTTTAATTGGGCTTCCGGGACTGGCGCAGGTCAATCCTAGACCTAGCATTTTCAATGAGGCTCCTTACAATAACAACACCGGGGCAACGGATGAATTAAATCCCAATCCCAGCGTCTTTAACGAGGCTCCTTACAACGGTTCTACTACTCCTGGAAGCGTGACTCCTGGAAGCATGACTCCCGGAAGTATGCCTGCTGCTCCTACGGCTACGCCTACCCGCCCATCTTCACCAACCACTCTTTCGGCGGCTCCGGTGAGCAACCTGGATCAGCAGTTCATCCTTATGGCGGCTCAAAGCAACAATGCTGAAATTCAAACTTCTCAACTGGCGCTAGAGCGTGCTGAAAGTGAAGAAGTCAGACAATTCGCTCAGCAAATGATCCAGGAGCATACGTTGGCAAACCAGCGGTTACAGCAGCTTGTTTCTGAGTATGGGGTGAATTTGCCTGCTGACCCTGGCCCGCTAAATCAGGCGATCGCCGAACAGCTATCCCAGCTTTCTGGCGCAGAGTTTGACCGGGCTTACATGGGCGCACAGGTAAATGCTCATTTGAGAACCATTGCTCTGTATCAGACCCAGATTCAGCAGGGTCAAGAGGAATCGCTGAGACAGTACGCGACCCAACTGCTGCCTGCGATTGCGGAACACTATGAGATGGCGAGCAGCATGGTGCAGCAGTACCGCGCAGATGAGCCTAGCCGTCCGCTTCAGTAAGGATAAGGGGTGAGGGATGAGGGATGAAGCCGACCCTATTCCGCTCGTTACCAATGAGGAAATTTCTTTATCCTTCATCCCTCATTCTTCCAATTAGTCCAAGTTGGTTTCCAGGACAGCGGCGATCGCCTTCGATGCTTTTGTGCGAAACTCCTGCACATCCACCCGACCCAGCAGCCAAACTGCGACGAGCATTCCGATCGCCTGACACCCAAAAACCAGTCCAAAGGCAGGAAGCGGTCGTTGGAACAGGTTTCGCCCCAGGTCTAGTAAGGCTCCTCCAGCAACCGTTGCAGTTGCCTGAGATAGCGCCTGTGCCAGCCCCCAAGCACCAACAAACGTGCCTGCGGTTTCGGCTGCGGTCAGGTCTAACATCAGGCTCACCGCGCCGTTGGTTAAAATGCCAGAGGCTAGCCCAAACAGCATTACCGCACTTTTGAGCATTACTTGCGTCTCGGTCAAGCCTGAAAAAATCACCAGCACAAAACAGCCTGATGTGAAAAGACAACCCAGTTGGGTGGTACGCTGTTTGCCCAATCGCGGCACGACAACAAAGCCTGAAACTGCCATTCCTACCAAAATGCCGTAGCCCCAGTACCGATTCAACCCAGCGCTTTCGCCAATCGTCATGCCAAACACTTCACGGGCATAGGGTTCCAGAACGGGCTGCTGTAAAAATAGGCTGATTGTCATCACCAGCAAAAAGGTGAAGAAGATTGCTGTCTGTCGGGAAGCAGTTAAAACCTTGAGGGCTGCACCGAGGCTAATTCGATCTTCTCGTTCAGTAATAGTGGAACGCGATCGATAGCGGGAATATTTTTGCTCAATTCCAAAGGTCGCCAGCACGCCCAGCACCACAACGGCGATCGGAAAAATGATGAAAAGACGGTTGATAGCTGGCTGTAATGTCGCTGGAGTCATGCCTTCTAGCATTTTCTCGCCTGCGATCGCCCCCACTACAATTCCCACCATCAGCATTGCCCAGACAATCCCGACTAGCTTCGAGCGATTCTCCTCATCCGACACGTCAACCAGTAGCGCTGTAAATGGGGTCGCACTGGAGCTAATGCACAACCCATACAGCGCAAACATAAATGCTAGCAGCGCAGCCCATCCCGTACTTGCAGCCGTCCAGCCCTCAACAGTACTGGCTCCCAGTTGCCAAACCACCTGCACCGCTAAAAATAAGCAGACTGCCTGAAGCGCTAAGCCAAGCCAAATATAGCCCGTGCGGTGATAGCCCAAAATGGGTTTGGAGTCAGACATATGCCCAAACCAGATTCGCGCAGGTGCAACAAACTGATACATGGCGATCGCCCCTGCCGCGATCGTTCCGGGAATCCTCAACTCCGAGATCAGAACCTGATTGAGTACACCCAGAGTCAGCAGGGACAGCAACCCTAACCCCATTTGAAACAGCCCCAAGCGGAACATTGTAAACAAATTAATTTGAGGAATTGCCTGCTCTGCTGTGGGTTGAGCAAGTTGCTCATTTGAAAAGTTACCTGTCGCCATGTTTTTAAAGGTTAATTTTCGTAAGGAGCAAAGACATCAATAAAGCCTGCTAGGAAGCATTATCGGGTTGATCTGAACTGGTTTCTTCACCAGACTGGGCTATATTTTGAGCGGCTTGAGAATTTGCCTGCCTGATTTCCACGCTTTGCCTAAAAATGCTCTGTTAGAAGAGGGATTTAGGGTGACGGCAGTTTGGGAAAGCTGCACACTGCGTCAGGAGTTTTGAGGCAAATCCAGTCCCCCTGGACGGTGGCGATCGCTCCGCCTGGGAAAGGATCAGTTTGAGTGCGGTTTGGGGCAGAGATGAGGGCGGTTAGCTTTTCGATCTGTTCAAAATTGGGGGCTGCGGGTAGAGCCTGTCGCAGCCATTGCCGCATGACTCGCCGCTGGAGTGCTGAATGGGCTGACTTTAGCACGAGACGGTTTAGCCAATATTCAACGCCTTGCTGTGGAGACGTTTGGGCTGAAGTTTGGGCTGAAGCAGAAAGTTCTGCTGTGGTTGCTTGCTGTCTCAGGGCAGTAGCGGCTGTTTCCAGGTAATCAATGTCGCCTCGCAGGAGTTCTGCGGTTTGGGATAGAGCTTGCTCGACCTGAGGATTGAAGTGAGTTTTTAGGTAGGGCAGCAGTTCTTGGCGAATGCGATTGCGGGCATAGTGCAAATCCTGGTTGGTTGAATCTTGCCAAACCTGAAGCTGAGCCGTCTGGCAAAACTGGGCCGTTTCAGCACGAGTGATTTCGAGCAGCGGTCGGACAAGATGCAAACCAGGGTTTAGCTCTCGCTGCCAGGTTAGCGCTTGCAGTCCATCAGCACCGCTGCCTCGAATCAGGTTATAGAGCAGGGTTTCAGCGCGATCGCTGGCCGTGTGTCCAGTTACAACAGCGGCGTAGCCCTGCTTTTGGGCAACTTCAGCTAGCGCACCGTAGCGCCATTCTCTAGCGGCGGCTTCGCTTGTGGGTGAATCAACCGCCGCCACGCCAAAATAGGGAATCTCCCACCCCTGGGACAGTTGCTCAACATAATCCGCGTTAGCTGAAGCATCCATTCGCCAGCGATGGTTGCAGTGGGCGATCGCCAAAGTCCAATTCCATTTGGGCTGCAAATCAAGCAGCAGCCGCATCAAGCACAAAGAATCCTGCCCACCAGAAACCGCTACCAGCAAACGCTGACTTTTCTGCAACAAATTTCTGGCGCGAATTGTTCGATGTACGGAGGCATGGATTGGTGTCCAGGGCATCAGCAACTACCCATCACCCCTTATCAAACTTAGAAAAACCAACCATAACTATGCAACCCTTTCCCTAAGATATTGACTCCCAGATAACACACCCAGACTACGATAAAGCCCGATGCGGCAAGAATTGCTGGACGGCGACCCTGCCAGCCGCGAGTGATTCGGGCGTGGAGGTAAGCTGCAAAAACTAGCCAGGTAATGAGTGCCCAGGTTTCCTTTGGGTCCCAACTCCAGTAGGAACCCCAGGCTTCATTAGCCCAGACTGCCCCAGCAATAATCCCAATTGTGAGTAGCGGAAACCCTAACCCGATGGTGCGGTAGCTGATGTTGTCCAGGGTGTCTGCTAAACTCAAGCGCTGGGGGGACAAGGGCTTGACAGCGGCAGGGGCAGAGGTCGCTACAGCATCCAAAACAGCGGTGCCGCCTGCGCTCTGTTTTTCAGTGGATGAGTTGTCAGCAGCCATTGCCAAGACTGGCTCAGTTTCGCTGGATCTGCGGAGTTGACGGCGCGAATCGCGATAGGCTCCAGTTCCGACAGAGCTACCTCGCAGTTCAACATTCTGACCGCGAGTAACAACCAGGAAAGCGATCGCCAACAGTGCCCCAACCAGCAACGCAGCATAGCTGAGCAGCATGACGCTGACGTGCATCATCAGCCAGTTTGACTTGAGTGCAGGCACCAGTGGCTCAGCAGACTGCATTTTAGACGGTAGAGATAGCGCTGCAAAGGCGGTGATGCTCATCGCTACAGGTGATGTAACTGCGCCCACAAGACGACTGCGGCTCATATTCTCGACCACCAGATGCACAGCGGTAATGCCCCACGCCAGGAAAAACAGCGATTCATATAGGTTGCTGAGGGGAAAGTAGCCTGCCTCAATCCATCGAGAGGCAAGAAGAGTCGCCATGCAGAGGTTGGCGATCGCCATTCCCCCCGTGCCCAAAATTGCCAGATAGGGAACGCGAGGAAACGCCGTGCCGCCCCAGTAAAGCAGCATGGTGACAAACAGAACGGCAAACGAGGCGTTATCCAGCCAGCCCTGAAGCGAAACCAAATCCATGCTTTGTTCTCTCCCTAAACTTCTTCTTCTATCCTATCGGTCTTCTCAGTCTTCCTTTCCCCCATCTCTCATCCCTCATCCCTCATCCTTCATCCTTCATTCTTCATCCCTCCCCCTTGCTATAGCTAATCTGACTGGACCGATAGTTTGGCGGTTCAACATGAATGCTAATCCGAACGGGGCTGTATTTTTCTTCCAGGCGAGCTTCTACGGCTTCTGTGATTTGGTGGGCTGTAGCTACATCTTCAGCATTTACAATTAAGTGCATTTCGATGAATACCTGCCGTCCCAGTAGCCCTCTAGAGGCGATATCGTGACAGTTGACGACACCAGACACCTGCATAACGACCTGGTAGATGGCTTCAGGGGCGATCGCCATCTCATCCACCAGCCAGGGCAGGTTAGCCCGCAGCACCATCCATCCGCTGCGAAACACCAGCAGCGCCACCGGAAAGGCTAGAGCGATGTCTAACCACTGATAGCCTAACCAGACACCCAGCAAGCCAGCCAGGACTGTGATTGTGATCCAGATATCGCTCATCGTGTGGTGAGCATCTGCAATCAGAATATTGCTGCCCAGCCGTTGCCCGACTCGTCGCTCGTAGAAGGCGACAAAAATGTTGACTCCTAGAACCAGAAATACTAGCCACAGGGCGATCGCCGACAATTGTACAACTTGCCCAGCCTGGGCGATGCGCTCGATCGCCCCTTGCAAAATTTCAAAACAGGCAATTCCTAAAAATGCCGCAATTCCCAGAGCGCCAACCGCTTCAAACTTTTGGTGCCCATAGGGATGATCTCGATCCGGTTCAGGAGAGGAAAACCTACTGGCTACCAGCCCTAGCACATTGCTGGCGCTATCGGTGACGCTGTGTAGCGCATCTGCAATTAAACTCAGCGAGCCTGTCCACCAACCTACTCCTGCTTTGATGCTCATCACCAGCAGGTTCAGTAGCAGCGTGATCAGCAACACTCGACGCACCTGAGCGCGATAGTCCACCACTTTGTCTCACTTGAGCAATGCTCTTCACCAAATCCTATGGAAATCATATCGTTTCCCCTTGGTTCACAGAGGAGTGCATAAGTCTTGTGAGCAAGATGCGGGTAGCTGCCCAAATTGTCAGAAGCGCCTGTATGATTGAAGACTATCAGCGTCCTCGGCTCAATTCAGGGCAATTGCAGCTTAGATTCCTGTTTAAGAGAAACCTGAGTGATGCCAGAAATATCGTCCCCAGTAACCGTTTTAGTGAGGATCGTCCTATGGTGCGTCAGGTCTTAAGAGTGACCCAAAACACCGTCTTTAAGCGCCGTCCCATTCAAGCTTCACAGCTAGAGTCAGAGGAACGTTACAGCGTGTCGGCGGGTGCCACGTTAGAAATTCAATCCTATGCCTACGCGGATGCAAACGGAGAATTTGATGGGCATATCAAATTTGCGATCGCCAACCAGTCCTATTACATTCGCGGTATGAACACCTGGTATGTTTACAATCGCCATGCTCAGGTTGAGTTTGATGGCAAGGTGGTTTACCCCCAAGAAGAGCAGGCAGCCAGTTTCATCCTGAAAGTGACAGACAATACCCTGTTCAAGCGTCGTCCGCTTCAGTCGTCGCAGTTAAGTGCTGAAGAAGTGCAGGCGATCGCCAAAGGAGCATCGTTTGAGCTTCAGTCTTATGCTTACGCTGACGCTCAAGGAGACTTTAAAGACCACATCAAATTTGCGCTGGAAAAGCAAGAAGATTACATTCGGGGACTGAGTACCTGGTTTGTCTACGAACAGCACGCCCAGGTTGAGTTTGACAATGATGTGGTCTACCCCATTCCTCAAGTTCCTAGCTCAACTCCATCGCCTGCGCCAAGCCCCGCACCGGGTGCGCCTCGTCCATTTCAAGGGAGAAGCTTTAAGCTTCCTGGCAATCAAAGTACCTTCTACACCGATCAGCCGATTATTCCAGGCGGTAGCTTTACTTGGGGAGAAGCAACCAAGAGCGGCACCCGCATTCCCAAAACGGCCCGAGAAGTTAGCAATATTCTGGCTCTGGCAAGACAACTTCAACGGGCTAGAAACCAGATTGGCAGACCGTTTAGAATCACTTCCTGGTATCGCCCTGAGCCTTACAACAGGCAGGCAGGCGGCGTGAGGAATAGCCAGCACTTAGATGGCAGTGCCGCAGATATTTCTGTCTCTGGATATTCGGGAAGGCAGGTCGCAAATGCCGTAATGTCCTGGTGGCCCGGGGGGGTTGGGGTCTATCCTGGCAACCGCAGGCACATCGTTCACCTGGACATTGGTGGGCGGCGCAAGTGGGGCTTTTGAGCCATTAAGTGCAACGTGATGAATTGTGTACTGAGGAGTTCTGGATGTCTTCCCAACTTAGACTCAACCTGGTTGAAGGATCTGTTTCATTCAATTTTTCACCGGAGGCAGCACGAGCGCTTCAGGCGCGATCGCCACTTTGATGGAGAGCCTCAGAGCCGTTGCCGCCCACGCTGCACCAGGCAGCAGCAGCAAACCCAGCCCCAAGCAGCCAATGGAATATCAATATACTGGAGACGTTTTCCTGGAAATTTTTTGTAACCCAAATATCTGGTCTAGTCCCTTTGCCGCCAAAGTTCTGGTAACGCTGCGAGACGAGCGAATTCGTCTCAGCACTGAAGCGGAGTTAACTCGCCTAATTGAGGATATCAATCAGTACCTTGAACAGCATTGACTAAAACCTTTGAGCTTAAGAGCTTAAACCTTCGATAATTGCGATCGCTTCCCTGAAAGCGTAGAATCGGGGCAGCGAACGCTTAGCCTTGAAAAACTTTAATGAACCCAGACACTATTCTTCAAATTGTCCAGAAGGGGTTTCGCGTCACTCTGGGCGCAACCGCATCCCTGGTTGAAACCCTGCAAGACCCACAGCGCCGAGACGAAAACTTGTACAGGCTAAGGACTGAATTAAATCAGCTTGCAGAAGAGTGGGCTGTCAAAGGAGAAATGACAGAGCAGGAAGCGCGAAACTTTGTAGACACAATCCTGTCTCAACGGGCTGCCCAAACGGACAGCGATTTCCCCAGCCCCAGCACTAGCAGTTCCAGTACGGCGACAGCGGCTCCTCCCGATGTGCAGCTTGACCTGCAAGAGTTAACCGCACAAATTGCTGCAATTCGGGCAGAGCTTGAGAGATTGCGAGAGCAAGATTCATCATCCTAGTCGGGCAAAGTCTCTGATGCTCATCTGGTACTCACGTTGACACGGGCTGTCTGACACTTACTACCTGACATTTGCAGTAGTGGCGATCGCCTAGAATCGCCAAGCCTTGTCACCGCAACTCAATTGTTTTCCTATCAGCTAGTCGTTATCCCAGTCTTCTCGCCCCAACAGATCGCCAATGCGATCGCGTAGTAGGAAACTGCTTTTTTCTAACTCACATTCAACCCATGCCCATTCCCGTGCAGGGATGTACTGGCAAAGTACATAGATGGGCTGGTGACGGCTAATTACTCCTCGCTGAACGAGTTGACGAGCTTCATCTCGAATGAAGTCCATAGAATATTGGATGGATTGGAGCATGATTCACCCTCTGCTTTAACCAACTTATTAACTGTGACGACCGACTTTGACCGAAAGACGAATAGAAGTGAAAGCTTACCAATATCAAGACAAATTTAATAGACAAATCTGGACAGATCAGCTATGTAGCGCTTGACTTTGTAGCCCTCTATACTGAATCTTTTTTATCTTCAAGCTAAATACTATCCGATTATATTAATAAAAGTTACAAAAGTCATCAAGTCCTGACATTTTCCTCTTGTTATGCATTCTGCTAAAGAGCCTCTAATGGTTTCTAAAGCAGGATCAGAGTGATTCGGTGGCTTGGCTGCAAAATTACTATTTCTTCCCTAAGTCGAATGCCCGACTGATTCAGTCTGTGCTGCGGAAAACTTGTTAACTCTAGATCTTCAAGGCAGATTTTTGCCAGAACCGATACTTTTCTTCAAAATTGAGTCCTGAGTAAATTTGCCACTTCAAGTCCTGAGCAAATTTGCCGCTTCAGACTATCAATGTATATTAGTGCAGCATAAGGCGTTGCTGCACTAATTCAGCCGCCAGTTGCAGAGCCGCTTTCATACTAGTTGCATCAGCAATTCCCTGACCCGCAATATCAAAGGCGGTGCCGTGATCGGGAGAAGTGCGAACAAACGGTAGCCCAATGGTGGTGTTCACGGCTCGGTCAAAGGCCATGAGCTTGACTGGAATTAGCCCCTGGTCGTGATAGAGCGCTAAATAGGCATCCTGATCTGACGACTGGGCAGAGCTAAACCAGGCTCGTCCGGGGCGCGTCCAGAGGGTATCGGGCGGAATAGGACCTTCGAGATGAATGTGAGGATGGCGATCGCCCATTTCCTGTATCCAGGGAATCAGCCAGTCCTGCTCTTCGTGCCCCAGTTGCCCTTGTTCGCCGCTGTGGGGGTTGAGTCCGGCGATCGCAATGCGCGGTTCGGTAATACCAAAGTCCTGCCGTAGACACAGCAGCAGCAGTTCTAACTTGGCGGTCATCAGTTGGGACGAGAGGGCATCGGGCACCTGCCGCAGCGGAATGTGAGTCGTCGCCAGCAGCGTTCGCAGCATCCAGCCTGTATGGGGCGATCGCGCTACAAACAGCATCCCAAACCGCTCAACCCCCGCCCGCTCAGCCAACAGTTCAGTTTGTCCGGGGTAGTGGTGTCCTGCTGCTTTCCAGGCAGATTTGGCGATCGGGGCGGTAACGATGCCCTGAAAGTCACCTGCTAGCGTGTGGGCGATCGCCGTCTCTAAAAAGCGAAATCCAGCGGCACCGCTTGCCGCATTGCCCGTACCCAGTGCAATCTGCTGCTCAACAGATTCAGCTAGCGGTACGTCCAAAATGGTTAGGCTTTCTGGATCTGCCAAATCTACACGCGATCGCCCTTGCAACATTAGAGATTTTTGCAAAGTCTGATAGGCGTTTTGTAACAGCCTGCGACTGCCCACTACCGCTATCTCACAGTCCTGCGTTACTGCTAGATCTGCCAGCGCTTTCAGCACCACTTCAGCCCCAATGCCTGCCGGATCACCGAGGGCGATCGCTAGCCGAGGACGCGCAGCAGCTCTATCTAAAATAGGAATTGTGGGAGTAAGAAACATTGGCTACAAACTGCTTTAGAATACTTCAGATAGGGTTGAAAACCCAACTCATCTGCACATAGGAGAACTTGAGTGAATAGCGAAATTTTTAATGCTGCAATATTGGCTTTCACCTTAATCCTAGTAGGGCTAGGAATGGGCTTCTTGCTGCTGAGAATTCAGGGTGGTGAAGAGTAAAATTAGCGGTTATAACAATTAATCTAAGCCTTGATAAACCTGCCCGGCCCAGATCTGCGACCTCTTTAAGAAGTCGCAGATCTTAACCCCTCATGGTTGGTGCGATGCGGCTTAAGCTCATGGTGCTGACTTAACAGCTTAGGAATTTCTCTTGAGGCTCTGATGCAATGCTTCCTACCGCTGGGTTCAAGCTTGCCCTGACCCTAATCTTCTGGCTCATCTAAATGTTCAGCGACCTCATGATAGAGGTTGAGGACGTGGCTATCTTTCAAATAGTAGAAAACATTTCGCCCTTGTTTGCGATAACTCACCAGACGCAGCGCCCGCAGCGCCCGCAACTGGTGAGAAACGGCTGACTCACTCATTTTCACGATCGCCGCTAGGTCACAGACACATAGCTCCTGAATTGCCAGAGCAGACAAGATTCGCAGGCGATTTGCGTCTCCCAGCAAGCTAAAAAACTCTGCCATCCGCTGCGATTTCTCGACACTGAGAATGTCTCGATGCAGGTTGCGAACGTTGCTCAGGTCAACAGGATGCTGAACGGTACAATTCAACTCACCCTCTGACTGGGGCAGATTAGTTTGGGACACTTTAGCTCTGGAGGAATCCGAGATTGCCATAAGAGGTACGAAGGGATGAACAGGGGCACTTGTCAAAGGAGATACCCTGACCTATACATACCCTATCAGCTTTACGAAGATGGCGATCGCCCCAAAAGTCGAAATTACCGTCGACTGCCTACATAAA
>JAAUTN010000190.1 GCA_012031415.1 Leptolyngbyaceae cyanobacterium SM1_4_3
AAATTACGTGATGAGCAACTGCTCAAACAGGGAAAGCACTGGAAAAATATAGCCAGACCACAAGCAGCCAGACCTACCTACCGATGGCATTTGAAGCGCATTGAGACAGTTTTAGAAACTCCTCAAGAAGAAAGGTGAGTTACATCATGGGAGGTTTGGGGCGATCGCCCCTTGCCATCAACATCTGATAGATCCGCTCTTGTTCATCAGCCGTGATCCAGGCATGGTAAATTTCCGTGTGAACTGCAACAGAGTGCCCCATTTGCCGCGCTGCAAGGGTGTCAGGCAACCCAAATCGAATAGTCCTGACTGCCCAGCAGTGTCTAAGGTCATAAGGGACAAATGATAGGTCATATCGAGCAAATGCATGAGTAACACGGTTGCCAATTGATGAGTTATTTTTTCCACTCACTTTGGGCAACTCACCCACCAAATCCCAATCCTCAGACCACTCTGGATAATAGGGATAAACCAGCCGATACCCCGTTTTAGTGCCATCATGCACAGTCAACACTGGGAACCGTTCAAAAGAGGATTTAAACACCTCATGAGGACGGATTCCATAAGTGGCTATCAGCCCGTATGCCCGTTTCCATAATGAGTTTGGAATGCGATCGCGCTGCGCTGTGATGACTTCATCAGACGGCAAATCACGCGGTTGCACCTGCTTTGGGTTGTACCGTCCTCTCAAGTTGGCAAAATCGCTCTCTAGACCTGCAAACTCTGCTAGTTTTGTGCAGACAAAAACAAATCGCTTCCGGTTGCGAGTATCGGGGGATGTGGCGGCGATCGCCTGCGTCAGCAACTCCACCGTTAGCGCCTGGTCTTGCCCCAAGCGCTTGAACACCTTCAAATAATCGTCTTTCCATGTCGTCTCCGATTGAGGATTGCGCTCGCGTCTAGTGAAGTAGTCGCGCTCAAACTTTTCAACCCAGTCAGCCACCGTCAAAGTCTGCTGTACGTCATTTTTTACATACGGTTGCCAATCAAACTGCTTGCAATCAAGCAATGCTCCTACCTTTCTAGCTTCCTGCTCAGCTAGCTTCAATCCAGCCGGATTAGCGTGATAGCTCAAAAAAATTCGTTGCTGATAGGGGCGTTGGGACTTGCTACCAGGCTTAGGAGGAAGTGTTGCTCGTAAAACAAACCTATTACCCTTAACCTCAATCGTCACACCTGTATTCGCTGCTTTCAGCCGTCCATTAGCCTGTGCAACTCGCCCTGCTATTTCCATGCCTAAAATTTGTCCTAAAAATCAGTGGGGTATTAGGGATGGTCAGGGATGATTAGGGATGGTTGACAAAACGCAAAATCCCCGTATCCCTGGTTTTGGTTGGGATACGGGGATTAAGTTTTCATTGAAAAGATGGCTCAGGCGGGATTTGAACCTGCGACCTTGGGCTTATGAGTCCCCTGCTCTAACCTACTGAGCTACTGAGCCTAATGCTAAGCGATCGCCCCCTCATTTCAGAGCCGGGCTTAAAACTCAGCTTTATAAAATTAACATATCAGCGTGACCGATCGCTATGGCTGACGGCAAACTTTTTGGACAACGAAAATTTGGGGCGATCGCCACCCACCCGCAGGTTCAGGAAGCGATCGCCCCACCATCAGAGCGAAGGAACTAAGCGCTAACCGGCCGCAGCAGCTTCACGAGCAGCAGCAGCTTCGTCAGGGTGGATGCCCAAACGGGTCAGGTTAATTCGTCCGCGACCATCGATTTCGCGTACTTTGACAATCACCTCATCACCCACAGCCACTTCATCTTCAACTTTGCCAACGCGGTAGTCGGCAAGCTGCGAGATGTGAATCATGCCTTCCTTGCCAGGAAGGAATTCGACAAATGCGCCGATAGGAATAATGCGGGTGACACGACCAACATATACATCGCCAGTGCTGAGCTTACGGGTCATGCCTTCGATGATGCTGCGGGCTTGTTTCGCTTTTTCGCCTTCGACTGCCGAAATGGTGATCGTGCCGTCGTCTTCAATATCGACTTTGGCTCCAGTTTGCTCAGTGATGCCCTTGATTGTTTTGCCGCCGGGCCCAATCACCATGCCAATCATATCGGGGTCAATTCTGATGGTGAGGAGGCGCGGGGCGTAGGGAGACAACTCAGGGCGAGGCTTGTCGATAGTGGTCAGCATTTTTTCTAGGATGTGCATCCGGGCGGGTTTTGCCTGACGGATTGCATCTGCGATCACAGCAATGGGCAAGCCGTTGATCTTCATATCCATTTGCAGGGCGGTGATGCCGCTGTCGGTTCCGGCAACTTTAAAGTCCATGTCGCCAAGAAAATCTTCGATGCCCTGAATGTCTGTGAGGATGCGGACTTCATCGCCTTCTTTAATCAGCCCCATTGCGGCACCGCTGACGGGTTTGGTAATGGGCACCCCAGCATCCATCAGCGCCAGGGTGGAGCCGCAGACTGAACCCATTGAAGTAGAGCCGTTAGAGGAAAGCACTTCTGACACGACTCGGATGACGTAAGGAAACTTGTCTTTGTCCGGCAGGATGGGGATGATTGCCCGTTCTGCCAGTGCGCCATGCCCAATTTCGCGGCGACCGGGCGATCGCATCGGCTTCGTTTCACCGACTGAGTAGGGCGGGAAGTTGTAGTGGTGCAAATAGCGCTTTTGCTCATCGGGGTGCAGGTCGTCTAGCTCCTGGGCATCTCCAGGGGTGCCCAATGTAGCAATGGACAGGACTTGCGTTAATCCTCGCTGGAACAGTCCGCTGCCGTGAACCGCGCGGGCAAAATTCCGGTGCGGCACGAGATCGGGCGCACTTCGTCGAGTTTGCGACCATCTACTCGAACGCCATCTTCGACAATCTGGCGGCGCATTAGCTTCTTGGTCAATCCCTTAAAAGTGTTGCCCAGAGCCTTAGTATCTGCCTCAGCCGCAAGCCGGATAGAGTCTTCTTCGGGTAGTTCAGCGATCGCCGCCACCACTCCTTCTTTCACCTGATCCAGTGCTGCGTCACGCTCACTTTTGCTGTATTCAAAGTGAGTCAGAATTTCTTTAATCGAGCTTTCGGTGCGATCGCGAATAAAGTCTTCCAGGGTCGAGTCTACTTCAGGGGGCTGCTCGGTCACGATCTCGATGCCCAGTTCTGCCATCAGGTCACGCTGTGCCTGAATTAGATCGCGAACGGCCTCATAGCCAAAGTCAATCGCCTCGATCATGTCTTGCTCAGGCAACTGGTTTGCCCCCGCTTCGATCATGATCACGCCTTCGGGTGAGCCTGCAACGATCAGATCCAGATCGCCTGCTTCAATCTCGCTGTAAGTCGGATTAATAATGAAATCATCGCCAATTAGCCCGACTCGCACGGCAGCCATAGGGCCGTTAAAGGGAATGCCTGCTAGCAGTGTTGCAATCGATGCACCCGTTACCGCTAGCACATCAGGCGGAACTCGCTCATCTAGCGCCATTGTAGTTGCTACGACCTGAATATCATCCCGCAGCCAACCGGGAAACAGCGGCCGCAGCGGACGATCAATCAAACGGCTGATCAGGGTTGCTTTTTCGGGAGGGCGGCCTTCTCGGCGCAGAAACCCACCGGGAATCCGTCCGGCGGCGTACAGTCTTTCTTCATAATCGACCAGCAGCGGCAAAAAGTCGATTCCTTCTCTGCCAGCGGCGCGGGTTGCCGCTACAAAAACTGCTGTTTCCTCTGACTGAACCAACACGGAACCGCCTGCTTGCGGTGCAAGCAGACCTACCTTAAGCCGAATATCCCGTCCGTCGAAGGATATTGACTTATCTATTTCCTCTACCATGCGGCACTCTGTCCTTTTAGCCTTGTTTTTTCTTCTGTGGCAATCGTAGCACTGATGCTCTTAGTCTGCTGTTGCAATGAGTTATTAGAAGAAACTGCCCGAATCAATTCTCAATCTATCTTCAAGATTGAGACAGGTTTGTGAGATATCGGGCGATCGCTTCATTCTCATCACGAGGGCTAAACCATTTCCCCAACTGGTTTAGCGACTAGAAAATGATGAAGTTAGAAGTTACTCCTAAAGTTGATTCAATCGTAGCGCATTGCAATAATTTTTACGTTTCTTCAGGCAGTTTCGCTGGTTTCCGTCCATTACCAATGCCAGCAATTTGCACAGAGTTCAGTGCAACAGACCTACCTCAAAGTAGAACTCTAACCAGGGAATTTCAACTTGAAATCACTTTTGCACGGTCAACTTGAGACCTGATCAAACCTCCCACGAACCACCCTAAGAATATGGTTGTACAATGAATCCAGCATTGCAGATATAACTGCTTCATTCAGGGAAATTCGCCTCATACCAGGAAACTCTGAGGTTCCAGCGGTTGCCCTGGTGTGAGTGGTGATGCAGTATTTTGCGATCGCCCCCTCTATAAGATCGCTCTTAGATCGCTAGTGACGCTTAGTGCATGGCAATTCTACACGGTAGCTGGCTACTCCAGCCTCAAATGTCTTCTTTGGCTCAGCCTTCTGGGGTTCAAGCAAGCTGTTTCTTGATTTGGGGTGAAACCTGGCGCAGAGTTGAGCCGCAGGCAGAAGACACTCAGCGAGATACGGTGCCGCCGCATCCATTTGTGATCACCGCAGCAGAGCTAATCGAAGGGTTGCGATCGCTGCATCACTCTCGCCAAATCAACTGGGCCGTCTCAGACGTACCTTTAGAAGCTAGACATACCGCCGCCACAAAACCAAAATCAGCCCGCTCAAAATCTCAATCTGCGATCCAAACTCTAGAAGCGGCAACTCTATCACAAGCTGCCATTGCCCGCTGGCAGTCGGTTGCCCTGGCGCTACCCACGTACCCGGTTCAGGTCGATGAAACGGAGGAGGCGATGCAAACTTCCCCTTCCAGGGCGATCGCCATCCCGCAGCACTCCGCCGCCCCATCTCATGCTCCTGATGAAAACGCTGCCCCTACGCTTCAGTTTTGGCAGGTACAGGGATTTTGTCTGAAGCCGCTAGAAGCAATTCAATTTCTCCAGTCTCTCCCCTTGAGTTCTGTCAGTGAAGAATCATGGCTGAGTGGAGATTTGCGCTTTTGGTCACACGTTGCCCGCTGGCACCTGGATTTGTTAGCCCGTTCCAAGTTTTTACCGATTTTGGAGCGTTTAGATGAAATTGCCATCGCCCGCTGGCAAACCTTGCTAGACAGCGCCGCTGACCAGGCTCGTCTGGAGCATTTCTCGCGGCAGATGCCCGCCGTCTGCCGTGCCTACCAGCCGTCTTCTACCGAGCCTGTTGAAACAGCCCTCTTTCCCAGCGCACAAAATCTGTTGCTCAGCTTCCTCAACCAAACTATTGATGCTCAGATTCGGGCTGCACTGGCTAGCCAGCCGCTGCCCGCCATTCCCCTATCCAAAGATACGCCCGTGCGAGAGTGGCTTCAGGCACTAGGAATGACCCCAGCCGACTCGCCCCATCCGGAAATGGTTTCCACAGAAACCGAAAAGCTGGAGCCGCTAGAGATAATCCTGAACAACTGGATTGCCCCCATTCAGCAGCAGTTGACCCAGCAGGCTGCTTCCTTTCGCACCTGCTTTGATCTGCGAACGCCTGCACCAGGGCAGACGGACTGGGCGCTAGAGTTTTATCTTCAGGCGGCTCATGATGCCGATTTCCTGGTCAGCGCTAAAACGATTTGGAACAATCCGGTAGAACGGCTGGACTACTTGGGACGCACGATTCACCATCCCCAGGAAACGCTGTTGGCAGGACTGGGCTTTGCCTCCAGGCTATATCCGGTGCTAGAGCCGAGCCTGCAAGTGCAGCAGCCACAAGCCTGTCCGCTTGACCCGATGCAGGTTTATGACTTTATCAAATCGGCGGCGTGGCAGCTTCAAGACAGCGGCTTTGGCGTAGTTTTGCCGCCCAGTTTGGCAAACCATCAGGGCTTGGCAAATCGGCTGGGGCTGCGGGTTCGGGCAGAAACGCCTGCAAAGCGCAACAAACAGCGGCTAGGGCTGCAAAGCCTGCTCAACTTTAAGTGGGAATTGTCGATTGGCGGTCAGCGACTTTCTAAGGAAGAGTTTGATCGGCTGGTGGAGTTGAATACGCCGCTAGTTGAGATTAACGGGGAATGGGTAGAGTTGCGTCCTCAGGATGTGCGGGCGGCACAGAGCTTTTTTGAGAGCCGCAAAGATCAGATGTCGCTGTCGCTAGAAGATGCGCTGCGAATCAGCACAGGCGACACGCAAATGATTGAAAAGCTGCCTGTGGTCAATTTTGAGGCATCGGGTTCGCTGCAAGAGCTAATCAACACGCTGACGACTGGCAATCAGAGCGTGGAGGCGATCGCCCCCCCCGAAAGCTTCCAGGGCGAACTTCGTCCTTATCAGGTGCGGGGAACTTCGTGGCTGGCCTTTTTAGAGCGTTGGGGACTGGGGGCTTGCCTGGCCGACGACATGGGTTTGGGTAAGACGATTCAACTGATTGCCCTGCTGCTGCACTTAAAGGAACAGGATGCGCTAGAAGCCCCGACGCTGCTGGTGTGTCCCACCTCGGTGCTGGGCAACTGGGAACGTGAGGTGAAGAAGTTT
This sequence comes from Leptolyngbyaceae cyanobacterium SM1_4_3, assembly GCA_012031415.1. Lineage (GTDB taxonomy): Bacteria > Cyanobacteriota > Cyanobacteriia > Elainellales > Elainellaceae > JAAUTN01. The sequence goes on from JAAUTN010000190.1 coordinate 6,540, forward strand.
GGCCCAACGCTGAAAGTGCTGGTGCATCATGGCGATAAGCGATCGCAAGGCAAAGCCTTCGCCAAAGCAGTCAAAGGATATGACCTGGTGATTACCAGCTACGCACTGGTTTACCGCGATGCCAAAGACCTGCAAAGCGTCTCCTGGCAGGGCGTAGTGCTGGATGAGGCACAGAACATCAAAAATCCAGAAGCAAAACAGTCTCAGGCCGTGCGCCAGCTTGAAACCCAGTTTCGCATCGCCCTCACCGGAACGCCGATTGAAAACCGATTGTCAGAACTTTGGTCAATTTTGGATTTCCTCAACCCTGGCTATTTGGGGCCGCGCAATTTCTTCCAGCGGCGGTTTGCCGTGCCAATCGAGCGATACGGCGACACGGCTTCCCTGCAAACCTTGCGATCGCTCGTTCAACCCTTCATCCTGCGACGACTCAAAACCGATCGCACCATCATTCAAGACTTACCTGACAAGCAGGAAATGACCGTCTTTTGTGGACTGTCCGCCGAGCAAGCTGCCCTTTACCAAAAGCTCGTCGATCAGTCGCTGGTTGAAATCGAGTCTGCCGAAGGCATTCAGCGTCACGGCAAGATTTTGGCGCTGCTGGTCAAGCTCAAACAGGTGTGCAACCATCCCGTTTTGTTTAAAGAAGCCACCGCAAAAGACACCAAGAATACGAAAAATACCTCATCTCTCATCCCTCATCCCTCATCCTTCCGCTCCCTTTCTGGCAAACTTCAGCGATTGGAGGAAATGCTGGATGAACTGCTGGCAGAGGGCGATCGCGCACTCATTTTCACTCAGTTTGCAGAATGGGGTAAATTTCTCAAAGCCTATCTAGAGCAGCAGTTCAACCGGGAAACCCTGTTTTTGTATGGCGGCACGTCCAAAAAGCAGCGAGAAGAAATGGTCGATCGCTTCCAAAACGATCCGCAGGGCCCGCGAGTCTTTATCCTTTCGCTCAAGGCAGGGGGTGTAGGACTTAACCTAACGAGAGCCAATCATGTGTTTCACTTCGATCGCTGGTGGAATCCGGCGGTAGAAAACCAGGCAACCGATCGCGTCTTTCGCATCGGTCAAACCCGCAATGTGCAGGTTCACAAGTTTGTCTGCACTGGCACGTTAGAAGAACGTATCCATGAACTAATTGAAAGCAAAAAAACACTGTCTGAACAGGTGGTCGGCACGGGCGAAAACTGGTTAACCGAGTTTGACACCGATCAGCTTCGCAACTTGCTATTGCTCGATCGCAGCGCCGTCATTGATGAGGGAAGCTAATGCTCACTCAGTGATTACGATGTTTTGCCAAACAAGCGCTTTATCTCTGAGTTATTGAGGATACTGTGTTGCCAATATACCACCGCTGTAAGCACACCACTCACTATGAAAGCGAGTCCAGGTGGAGCTTGACCCACTGTTTGACCAAACAACTCAAATCCGCTGGAAGTAAGCAGGAACAGAAACATAACAATAGTTCCGAGTAGCATACTGATTCGGGTGAGTACGATAGCCCAGGTGTGAGAGGTGGGATTAAGTTGGAGTAGCCCTCTACCAATAAAAAGACCCAGGACATCCAAATCAATGTTGATTTTGTTATTCAACAGAGATAGGACAATATCCACTACAGCTAGCACACCGCTAACAATAAATAGATACGCCACGATTTTAAGTGATTGGGGAATAGGTTGTGGAGTCAGCATACATCTAGATTGAATAACCTGCAATTCTTGCTTAGTGGCGCGTCCAGGCTAATTTGGTGCATAAAACCTTTGAAATTCGCACAGTTTTGGACTAGACGTGTTACTACAAAACTGACCAATCTTGAATCGCTAGCCCTGGAACTCGCTCAAAATCACGCAAATTTCTAGTGAGAAGAGTAGCATTATGGGTAAGAGCGATCGCTGCAATTCTTAAATCTTGTGTACCAATACGAACTCCAGCTTCTCTAAATTCTTGAAAGCGATCATTGGCTTTCACGTCGTAATCTAAAACCTGGATATCAGAGAACAAAACGAGGGTTGCTTTGAGTTTTTCATAAGCGGAGACAAGGGTCCGAGTCGTTGTTGCTTTGCGAATCTGAGCTAAACGTCCTGCACATTGTTCCTCTACATTAATTACTGTGATTGCAAGGCTATCAGAAGCAGTTTGCCGAATGATTAGAACTCGATCGCGGATTATTGGATCACCTCTTTCATAAAGACTGAGGTGATCCGTATCCATTACGTATAACATTATGCTTCTGCCTCTTCATCGACCTGTTGACGGTAAGCAGCAACTTCCTCTAGGAAATCCTCAAACGTTGGATCATCCGCAAACAACCCCAGATGTTTCAACCAGGGATCGATTTCCTCGTTGGTAAATTCATCAAGCTGGTCAGCCGATCTGATTTGAATCGTGACGAACTTGCCTGTAGCTAGTTTGGACTCCAGGGCAACTTTTGCCTGGGCGATCGCTTCTGCTTCTGTTGCCCCTTCTCCGCTCACCGTTGGCATTTCCACGACCGATGCCACAAATTTTTGCTCGGCTGCATCGTGAGCAGACAAACTTTGGACAAATAACTGGTACTGCATAGTGCTTGCGCTCGTTTTTTACTGACTTCAGTGCCATTCGGCTGAAGAGGATGTTTAAAAAGTAGCGAATGTCCCCTGTAAGTCCATTCTTCTCACGCCGGCCGCCCCAGCGTTGTAATGTAAAGAACCGCTTCATCGGTGGGTATGCCCAACACCTCATTGACTTCATTGTCAAAGAAGCCGCCGATGCCGCTTACACCCAGGTTGAGGTGAATCGCAGCCAGGTTGAGCCGCTGTCCTAAATGTCCGGCATCCATGTGCAGATAGCGGTAGACGCGATCGCCATACGCCGCCACAGCCTGCTTCAAATCCGCTGTGTGAAACAATACCGCTCCCGCATCGCGTCCCAAGTTTTGCCCCAGACAGAGGAAGTGTAGCTCCCGCTGGAAATTCTTAAAGCGAATTTGCCGCAGTTCTTGTGCCTTAGGAGCGTAGTAGTAGCAGCCTTCCTCTAAGCCCTCAACGCCAGAGACGGCAATGAAAGTTTCAATTAAATTCAGGTCAAAGTAGTCAGGCGATCGATCTAAACTCTGGTCAATGTAGTGGTGCGGCTGGTAGGTAAAGTCGAGCAGCGCCTTGAGTTCATCCAGGGTGAGCGGTTCACCGCTGTAGGCACGGGTCGAGCGGCGTTTGAGAATAGTGCTTTCCAGTGCCGATAGGTTTTCGCCCCAAAAGATTGAAGGGGCAACGGTGGAAACTTTCAGGCAAAACGGAAAGTTATATTTGTCTTCCGCTGGTTCAGCAACTAGCACGGACTCTGCTTCGGGCTTGGCATTGGTGAGAAAGGGAGAACTTTGAGCAATGCCAATCTGAGTGGCGCGGTGGAAGTAGTGCAGCAACTCCCCATCCGAGATTTTAGGATACTTAACCTGGGTGGCGGAGGGCAAAGCGGTTTGCGCCAAAGGCAGGTTTTGCTGGATGTCTAGCAGATCTGCCAGGGCAATGATGGCGATCGCCCCTTCCTGCTCTGGATCAAGGTAAAGCAACTCATTAATCGCTTCGTCAGCAAAGCCGCCAATCAGGTGAGGGCGGTAATCGTTAATCGCTCCTGCTAACTCAACATTGCCGAGCAGATGCCCCGTGTCGAGAAAAATTCGACGATAAGCCCGATCCTGATAGCGCCATGCGGAACGCAAAAATACTGCCGAGACAACCAGTGCCAGTTGCGTATTTTCTAAAGTCGGATGCCAGAAACAGGCTTTTTGTAAATCTTCCCAGACTTCACTATCCCAAAAGCGAATCAGTGAGTGAGACTGTGGCTGATAGCTGTAAAGCCCCGCAGGGAGCAGCGGCGTTCCGCGTGAAATCAGGTAAACCTCAGCCGGATAAAGCCCTCCGGCAGACGGCGCAGCCCTGAGATAAACCGGATCGCCATAGCGAGTCATCATCTTTAGCGTCAGCCCATAGCTGCAAAACAGCAGCCGCGACAGTCGCTCCCAGCTATCGCCAAAATCATTAAGGGACGCTTCTGTTTCCGTCAGGTAAGGCTTGAGGTCATAGGTTGCCCCAATCTTATATTCCTTGAACGGAATCGGCTGTTTGTCCCAGTCCAACCCCTGAGATTTCTCTTGAATCGTCGTTGGGTCGTACTTGGTGCGCTCGTGGTAGTGCTGAGCAATCGAAACCTGAAGATCTGGCATAGAAGTTTCAGAGCAATCCTAAGTCCTTCTCTGATCTTGACACTCCTATCCCAGATTGACCAATGTTTAGAGATACTTAAGAATACAAGTGAACTATGATGACCCTTTTTAGATTAGCGATGGCAGTAGATAAAACTTCTCAAATATCTTTTGTTGTATGCCTGAATAATGAGGGATACCAGGCTTCGCTGGAAGTTGGAAAGTTATATCGTTCTATTCCTGACCCAGAAGCAGAATCCCATAAACTGATTCGTGTGATCGACGAAAGTGGCGAAGATTACGCTTTTTCGATAGACCGTTTCTATCCTGTTAGGTTGCCGGATGAGGTGGAAAAGATTTTGTTGGCAGCATCTTGTTGAAGTGGGGGCGATCGATACTAAATTAATTTTACTGGGAAGCAAAAGGCTTCATAAAATACATTCGAGTTAGAACGAGTGATTGGCTTCTATTATGCGAATTCCTTGAGGGGACACTTAACTTAGTAGGATACTTACGTTCAAGTTAACGCGATGGTAGTTGTTCTAGAATTTCTACGAACATAGCTGCCCATTTCTCATAATGTGGAAGTACCATTTTGAAGTAGTCTCCGAAAATACTTAATTCTATTTGCTCGTTATCTCCTGACAGGAGAGGCTTGATTTGGATATATACGTGATCACTAGCAAATCTCATACTAGCTCCTGAGTAAAATTCAAGTGAAGTTAATTGTAAATTCTCTGGATCTTTTAGGGGATCTGCGTATGAAGTGTGAGCAAATACCTTGTTTCTCAGTCGAGAATAGTATTTGATCTCTTCCTTTCGCTCTTCCTTTCGTTTTCCAATTTTCTTCATATCCTCTGGTGAAAGAGTAAATGATTTGTCCTTAAGTTCTTCACTAGCTTTTTCTCTGAGAGCCTTCAAGAGTTTATCGTAAGTCTTTTCAAGAATTCCATCTAAATTACAAACAGTCATTACATAAGTGCTAAGTCTTGATAAAAAATCTGATCTGAAACTTTGTCTCCAAGATGAAGCACCAGGGAGATTCTCTGAATTCACTGGGTTAATTTCTCCATCTAAAGAAATTCCGTATATTTCAATTGATTCCTTGTAATTAAAGGCTTGATAGCTTTCCTCTTCTTCATCCCGCAAGTGATACAAAATATTTACTGCTGTTTGCACAGCGTCTTGAAGGTTGAAAATAGTTAATGGTTGATCAGGTTGTTCTGGCAGTAATGGAAGTAATGGAATGTTGTACATCTGAGCCTTAGACACTAGGTCATCTATAACGAGGAAAATTTCCATGCAAAAACTCAATTAGTCAAGTGACATGAATTCGATAAGCGGGTTTATGAATTCAAGAAACGGGTATGCGAATTCAATAGATCTATGCCTAAATCAAAGGAATAGGTTTGCAAATTCAACAAACGGGTGTGCGAATTCAAGGAACGGGTTCACAAATTCAAGGAACGGGTTCACAAATTCAAGGAACGGGTTCACAAATTCAAGGAACGGGTGTGCGAATTCAACGTTCCTAATCACCCGTCGCAGATAGGCTCGAACGCTCAACAGATAGGCTTTCAGCGGTCGGCGTGCATTGGGGTCATTATGCGGCGCGCTCTACTAACCTTGTGCACGATAAAGCAGATGGTCGGGATCTAACCAAACAATATAGAAGACCTCATCAATAAGAAATCCATGAACTCTGCCAGGGTGCATCCCAATTTTGCATTTAGTTTTGTAATTGGCGCGGGCGAAGCCCGCGCCAATTACAAAACTGGGATGTACCCCTCTGCCATGCTCGTTTGAAGAGAGAGAAAACTGGTAGGGGGTGTCTACTAACTGCTCCTCGTTCGGCAATCCAAAGCCATTTTCACTTGTGTCTTCCCATCTAATTGGATGACATCTAAGAGTGCTACTGCGGTTCACCAGCAGTTCTTGATTAGATAAACCTGATAGAGCCTTTAGACGGTCAATTAAGGTTAGCCAATATGTAGCTGCTTTCCCATTACAAGAGAACTTATTATGACCATCCTGATAGTACTTAAACGAAAAGCTGATGCCTTGCGGCTTCAGCTTCGTTGATCTAATCCCAGATGCACTAGTCTTTGGGACTTTAGTCCTTTTAATCTTCTTCGACACGTGCTCCGTAAAACTCCTTCATCCACTCTTTCTTGATAACTTCGGTGGAGGGTGCGTCTAGTGGTAGATCTCCTCTGGCCAGTTCCAGGGATCTTCAGCGTGAGTCATCTGTTCTAGCTCATAGGCATCGCAAGCAAAGTATTCTTCCGCGACTTCATTAAG
>JAAUTN010000191.1 GCA_012031415.1 Leptolyngbyaceae cyanobacterium SM1_4_3
GTCAGACATCGATTGATATTGATGGACGTAATGATGCCTGAGATGGACGGTTATGAAACGATGCAGGCGATTCGTCAGGAAGAGCGCTTTAACGCCCTGCCGATTATTGCCCTGACTGCTAAAGCGATGATGGGCGATCGCGAAAAATGCATCGAAGCAGGCGCATCCGACTACATCACCAAACCCGTCAACACCGATCAGCTGCTGTCACTGCTGCGGGTCTGGCTATATCGGTAAGGATGAGAACGGGTAGGTTGGGTTACGCTACGCTCCACCCAACCCAACAAATCTCGCTTGGGTAGGTGTGGAGATTGGCTAACGACCATTCTTCTCTAATTTGCTGCCGCTATAGTCAACCAAAACAGCAACGGAACGCATTGCTTCATCGGTGACAAACGGACCCCACTAACAAGGGCTTAAGCCCCTTGTTACACAGAGAAAGTGCGTAGCCCTGACTGTGAGATGTGATTAAGTCGCAGTCGCTTAAGCTTTAGATTGAGCGTTGCGACGGTGGAGTAGCCCTGCTAGCGGCACAAGTCCCAGCGCAAATACCATTCCTGGCTCAGGCACGGACTGATTAGGGTTGCCAGCAATCCGGTTGCGGACGGCAAAGGCGGTGTCTGGGTTGTCGCTAAACAAGCCATCGATTCCCAGGTTAAAGAACTGTTCATATTCCAACACTGGGTTGCCATTGTAGTCCGCTGCTAAAAACACATCTTCATCACGGAAGGTGTAAGGATGCACCAGTAGTCCGGCTTGATGAGCATCACTGACTAAAGTGGTGGGAGGTAGAAGCTGGTTTTCTGCATTCGTGGGAATAATTAGCCGCTTGGATGGGCCAATGCCATCGGCGTAGTTGGCGATCGCCCCTAACCCCGTTGGTGTTGCCAAGTCGCCGTAAGTGCGCGTATCTCCACTCACAATGAAATCAAACGGCCGTTGAGCCGCTCCACCAAATAGCTGCACCAGCGGCACGTCCGTCAGAGTGTTGAGGAGTTGCAGGTTGCCAACTTCAAAGGATTGGACAAACACAGGAGCCTCTTCACCCACGTATCCATTTGCCGTCAAAGTTTCGACTAGAGGTTCCTCCAGAGATAGCCCGATTGAGTCAAAGTAAGTTGGATGCTTAGTCTCTGGATAAATGCCAATGGTGCGACCTGTTTCTTCAGTTTTACGCTTTGCCAGGTCGATCACCTCTTGCAGCGTCGGCACCTCAAACTGATCGTTAAAGGCCACGTTTTGGGGGCGAATTTGTGGAATTCGCTCTCTGGCTTTCAGGGTTTTCAGTTCCTCCAGGGTAAGGTCTTCGGTAAACCATCCGGTGATGGATACTCCGTCAATGACCTTAGTGGTTTTGCGATCGGCAAACTGGGGCAGTTCTGCAACGTTGGTAGTGGCTTCAAGGATGACGTTGGTGGTGGGGTCTACGATGGCGATCGCATTCTCATGTCGCGCAATCAGAATTCCATCTTTGGTTGATACCAGATCAGGCTCAATATAGTCAGCGCCCATCTCGATCGCTAGCTCATAGGCTGCCAGCGTATGCTCTGGACGGTAGCCGCTAGCGCCCCGATGCCCAATCACAATAGGAAGTTCTCCATTCAGGGTCGGCGTTCTGCTCAGCGTGATTGCCTCAGCCTCAGCCGCAGGAAAAATTGCTAGAGCCGCAGCAGCCAGGAATGCCAGCTTAAATAAACGGGACATAGATATATAGTCTCCACGAAAAACTGTTAGATAGAATTGCGATCGCTCACCCAACCGCCTTAACAGCAGCTATAACGAGGATGAGAATCTCAGCAATTTTTCACAGAGTGGCAATGCTCACCCAGTAAAGCGCTTGCTAGCTTCAGCAAAAATACGAGGTTGAGATTAAGCCTGGGAACGATTTGCGTTAATCATTGTTTAGAGGTTCATTAAGGCCACAAACACTTCACAATTGGGCATTGGTGAAAACGTAATCAGACGCAATGTGCAACTTTTTCTAGCCGCTTGTGGGATGGGCATCTTGCCCGTCCAAATCAAGCAGGCAAGATGCCTGCTCCACAGGAAGCCAGGGTTTTCAAACCTTTAGTTGCATACTGCGTTAATCAGGACTTACGCACTTACCTGTAAAACAAGGGGCTTAAGCCCCTTGTTAGCGTCACAATCGCTTGATTCACGTCCCAAAATCATTACAAATTAGCAACCCCTACAACTGAAGCAGGGCGAACGGACATTCGCCTTCCTACCGAGTTTCCCAAGCCAAAACGATCAGCGCATTGAGAATCGCAGCGGCAACCGCCGATCCGCCCTTTCGCCCTTCCACGCGAATTTGGGGAACAGCGGTTTGAGCGAGAGCCGCTTTCGATTCCACCACCGAGATAAAGCCAACGGGTGCGCCAATTACCAGAGCAGGTCGAACTGGAACCGCTCCAGGACTCGACTGAAGCGATTCACACAGCGCCAGCAGCGCAGTAGGAGCATTGCCAATCCCGTAAACCGCCTGGGGAAATTGCTCCCAACAGCGCAGCAGCCCTGTTTCAGTACGAGTTTTGCCAGGAAGCGCCTGTTCTGCCTGCTCAACTGCTGACACCACAGGGTTTTCAAAGGTTTTTGCCACCAGAGTGGTGATACCCTGCTTAACCATGCTGACATCGGTGACGATTGGAGTTTGCTGGCGCAGAGCAGCGATCGCCCCCTCAATTGCCCCCGGACTAAACCGCATCAGGTGCTTAAACTCAAAGTCTGCCGTGCTGTGAATCACCCGCCGCACGATCGCATATTCCTGCGGACTGAAGGCATGATCGCCAAACTCCCGGTCGATCGCTGCAAAGCTCTGGAGCAGGATGGGGTGATGAAGCGAAGACATCGCTAAAACTCCAGCACAGGCCAGTCTGCCTCGCGGTGATAGCGCGTCATGTCATCAAACTTTCGCAGTTCCGCCCGATGAACCCATAGCTTTTGGGCACCTGCTTCGAGATGCTGCTGGTTTAGATTGTTTAGCGTTTGACTGAGGCGATCGCGATCAGACTGAATTGAGCCAGTGCCAAAATAGCCCAGCGTAATATGAGCCGTCAGGTGATACTGCTGCTCAATGCCCAGCGCCATCAAGTTTGAATTTTGGTAAATCGATCGCCGCATTTGCAGCACTCGCTGATACGAGCCTTCATCATTAGGCACCAGACAAATGCCAATCGCCCGCGTCATCACAATCAGCCCTAGAGCTTGCCACAACACCTGATTTTCACCTTGAACCAGCGGCTCACTCTGCTTAAAGCTGTGGGTAATCTGCTCCCTCAGCTTGGTTTCAAATGCCGGATTTTCTTGGGCATGGTGATAGGCACTGTCCCAGATCAGGTCAGCCAGCGTCAAATGAAAGCTGTCGGCTGGCACAGGCACAATCACGCCCGGCTCTACCTCCTGCAAAAGCTGCTGCTGATGGCTCTGCAACCAGCGATAAAAGTCCTCGTTCTTGGCATCATCAACCCAGGGCGGCGTAATCACCGAGTAGCCGGGAAACGGCACGGGCTTTGCATTGCCGTCTGGATATTGCTGAAATTTAGGAGATGACTGAATATGCTGAACCTGAGAACGATAGGACTCAGGTAGGGTCATCCGCGCTACTCGATTTACGTAAACTTGATAAGTGTCGTCCAATCTTGATCGCCTCGCATCCTAGATTTAAGCAATACCAATCAAGGAATATAACTTAAGAAAGGTTACTCTAACCAATCTAACGATATTCCGAGTTTATAACAGTGCTTAAAGCGTCTGATTCTCCATTAAAAAATGCAATCGATTCCTGTAGCAGGAGATGATTCCCGGAGATTTTTATGCCGATTTACCTCTACTGGGGAGAAGATGACTTTACGTTAAACCGGGCAGTGATGGCACTGCGCGATCGCACCCTTGATCCTGACTGGGCTAGCTTCAACTATGACAAAATTCCCCCTGAACAGCCCAATGCCATTACCCAGGCGCTCAATCAGGCGATGACCCCGCCTTTTGGCGCGGGCAGTCGTCTAGTTTGGCTAGTGGAAACAACCCTTTGCCAGCGTTGCCCTGAAGAAACTTTAGCCGAATTAGAGCGCACACTGCCCGCTTTGTCTGAAAATGTGGTGCTGCTGCTGACCACTTCTACCAAACCTGATGGTCGGCTCAAATCTACCAAACTGCTGCAAAAGCTAGGAGAAATTCGTGAATTTGCGGCTATTTCTCCCTGGAAAACCGATCAGTTGATGCAGCGGGTGCGACAGGCGGCTCAAGAAGTCGGGGTGAAGCTGACTTCCGGCGCAATTCAACTGCTAGCCGAGGCGATCGGCAATGACACACGACAGTTGTTTACCGAATTGGAAAAGCTGCGTCTGTACGCGGGTTCCAGTAAGCAGCCTGTGACTGAGGAAACGGTTGCCCTGCTGGTGACAACTTCAACGCAAAGTAGCTTACAGCTTGCCGCCGCAATTCGTCAGGGAGAAACCGCCAAAGCGCTCTCGCTGGTCGCTGACTTGCTAAACCGCAACGAACCCGCTTTGCGAATCGTGATGACGCTAGTGGGGCAGTTTCGCACTCGATTGTGGGTCAAGCTGATGGTTGAGGCAGGAGAACGGGATGAACGGGCGATCGCCCAAGCCGCAGAAGTCAACAACCCTAAACAAATCTACTTTTTGCAGAAAGAGATCAGCACCATTCCTTTGTCGCGCTTCCAGCAAGCGCTACCGCTTCTTCTAGAATTAGAAGCTGGCTTAAAGCGAGGAGCAGAAGAAACCGCCATTCTGCAAACCAAAACCGTTGAACTATGTCAGCTTTTCCAAAAGTTCTGTTAGGGGTATCCGACACGATGAACTATGCGATCGGGCGATGACAAAACAAAAAATACTTGCATAAGCAAAACGGTTTGCTGGAACTTACCTCGCTTAAAATAGTTCAAAACAATAGCCCCTAACGTAGTGTTCTCATTCTCGATTTGTTACATACGACTATGAACAAACCTTTTCACCTGGTTCGAGTTCGACTTAAACCGCGCCTCGTGCGCCCGCTGGTCATTGGTCTTCTTTCCACCGTAAGCCTGATTTCTGGGTTGGTTCCCAGCTTACAGGTCAACTCACTGAATCGCACGGCTACCGTTGTAGTCAGTAATTCCGCTTATGCTCAAGCCAACGCGGTTAGCAACCAGGAGGTGCAAAACTATGCGCGTTCGGTGCTGGCGATCGAGCCGATTCGTCAGGCAGCTTACAACCAGATTAAGGAGATTACCGGAGATCGGGATGTTCCAGCGATCGCCTGCCATCAGCCCGCTAGCCTGAATAACCTGAGTCGCAATATTCGAGAAATTGCAGTCAATTACTGTAATCAGTCGATTGCAATTGTTGAGCAAAACGACTTAACCATTGGTCGGTTTAACGTGATCACGACTACTCAACAGTCTGATCCAGATTTGCAGCGGCGCATCCAGGAAGAACTGATTCGGCTTCAGCGTGGTCGTTAGCAGTCAATAGCCGTTAGCAGTCAACCGCCAATGTTAAATAGCCTGACATCCAGACGCAGTTGGTTTCTCCACTGGCAATATCAGGCGACTCTGCCACAGACTCACCTGCATGGACATTCCACTCGTCGTTCAGGGTGATCTACCTGCTCCACCACACTTTCAGCACACCTGCTCCAGCAAATTAGTTTGCCTGACCGCCCTAAGTAAGCGATATGATAGCTGCATCTCAACTGCACCTAGCCCGTTAACGAATCCGTTGGACAAAAGCGATGGCTCGACTCGACCCGTACACCCTACAAATGCAAATTACCCGGATGTTTGAGCAGGGTCAGTCGTTTTTTGCCACAACCAGGGTGCAAGACTGGCTGCGAGAGCGCAACGAAGACCCAGCCGACTACGACATTCTGTTTCACCAGCAGCCTGCCCCTCCTGGCTCAGGTCTGGTGATGGTTGTTGAAATCGAGCTACGACGGCGCGATGGGCAACCTGTTGATGCGTGGCTCCAGGAAGAAGTCAATCGGCACGGCTAAGTCTCAAAGCTCCATTCCTGGCTGCCGATTTTAACCACATTGCCAGACATAAGCCAGCGGGGTTGATGGGCAACCAGCCGCTGTCCATCAATAAAGGTGCCGTTAGAACTGCCCGTATCGATTAGCTGATAGAGAATGGCTCCTTCGTTGTTTTGCCGCACAATTTGAGCGTGATTGCGTGAACACAACGGATCGTCGAGAACCAGGCTACTAGAATGTTCTCGCCCAATTGTAAAGGTGTTTGCTGAAAGCGGAATCACTTGCCCCGACGTGACGTGAATGAGACGAGCGATCGCTCCATCATTCGGTGCCAGCATGGTTGCGGGCAGTGGCTGCTTTTTCGCCGCAGGCAAGTTGGCCGCTGGAGATGGCTGCCCTCGTGAAAATAGCTGTCCCTGTGGAAATGACTGCCCCTGAAGCAAGACTGCGGTTTGCTCCAGTGCTGCATCTGGCAGCGGTAGTGCCGCCTCGCCCGTTTGACCTGCGCCACCCGAAACAATATTTACCTGCTGAATGGGGGCAACGGGATGGGTTGACCCAGCTATTTGCGCCTTCAGTGCCGCCTCGTGTTCGGCTTCCTGTCGAGCGCTCATGCCTTCTACCTGACGAATAATGCCGCGCGACTGCGGAAAATTAATGTCACTCACTCGCACGTCATCCAGGTTGAACCCCAACAGGTAAAATGTGTCGATGTTCTCCAGCAGATATTGCCGAATCAGCACCCTCCCCTGATTGGTCAATTGATCAACCCGCAGTTGACCGACTACGACCCCCAAACAGTCCTTGACGGCGCTAGTCAGGGTGGCAAGCGGATCAGATAGCTCCAGGGCAACCCGCTTGGAATCGATCACCTGATACATCACGTTGAGTGAGATGTTTACTAGGAACTGGTCTTGTGACAGAAAATCGCCCTGCGATCGCACCTCTAGATTGCGAACTTTGCTGTCCACCAAAATCAACTGACACTGCTCAATCCAGGGCAGCGCAAAGCTAAAATGTCGCCCTGGCTCCAGCTTTCGCACCAGTTGCCCGTTCTTAACCAGCAGCCCCGCATAGCCTGCGTTGATAAAGTCCATACTCCAGCCCGCCCAGCGTTCTGGGGTTAACGTTTGAATTAGCGGTGAAGAGGAATTGGACATGGAACAGGAGCCTGGAGTGCAAAAACTGTAGGAGGGGAATTGGAATGATTCCACTATAAAGGGCGATTCTACAAAAAGGCGATTCTACAAAGAACGATGCTAAAGAGCGATCGCCTTTCCCTACGGTTTACTTCAAGCCTAGCAGAGCTTTTTTCCGGCTCTGCTGTTCCTACTGCAAGTGACCTATTGCCAATAATCTGGATTGACTACATCGGAGCCAGATCCAGCGAAATGATGTCGTTGGCGATCGCCTCTTCATCCTGCTTAACTTCTGGTGGCTGGCTGGCTATCTGCTCAGGCTGAACTTCTGGTGAAGCAGCGGTTAGCGGCATAGTAGCTTGTTCTGTGGGCACTGAGGATGTTGCTGCAACTGGCTGCGCTTTTGGGTGAGCTTCAATGGCGCGGGCGATCGCCCGCATCCGTCGATCCTGATCACTGGTTACGCCGCGAGTCGTATTGCCTAACCCTGGTGCATTCCAGCGGTTTGTATCTGGATCTAGAAAAGAACGAGTTCGCGCCCACAGCACTGCATCGGAACCGCGCAAGCCGATGTCATGAGCCTCTTTTAGCCGATCCATATAGCCACCTCGACTGAGCGCTGCACGGGGAGACTGGTTTGCCAGATCAATTCCGTTTAGTTCTTCCTCCAGCGTTAGAGTGATGCCTCTTTCCTGGGCTGCCCGTCTAAGCGTCTGAGCCTGCCCTTTGAGCCGCTCTAGCTGCTTTCGGTCTGCTTCATCAGGAGAATTTGCTCCATGCTGATAGGAAAAAGTGCCCAGATTCCAGACTCCATTACCCGGATCGACGTGTCCCTGGAAGGCCCAGGTTCTACCGCCATCAGGGGTTCGTGTGCCTTCAGCGCTGCCGACTGCGGTTGCCACAATTGAGTAAGAATCATTCTGGAAGAGTACATCTAAGGAGGTGGAGTTTGTAGCTCCAGGGGTATGGGCTGTAGGCTGTGGGGTTGCTTGCCCACCTTGTCCGACGGGTGAAGTTTGGGTTTGAGTTGGCTCAGGTTTGGATGTAGGGTTCAGGTCAAAGCTAAGCGCGGTTGGTTCAGCAGCTTGAGCCGATGGTTTGGACGGGTGAACGAGAACCTGGGCAACAGGAGCTTGGGCTGGCTTGGGTGCAGGAGTTGCCGCAGATGCAGCAGGGGTCGCCGCTTCAAACTGAATTGGCTCCGGTTCAGCCCGTTCGGGTGGAGTCGCAGCAGGTTGAACTGCGGGTTGAACTGCGGGTTGAACAGTAGGTTGAACAGGTTGAACTGCGGGTTCGGGCGGCTCTGATAGGTCTGACACATACGCTTCGGGTGGCGGCGGCGGCAGTTCTGCTGTTGCTTTGGAACCATCCGCTACCCCAACCGGAATGCGGGTTGCCTGCGCTGGCATCTGGAGTGGCTTGACTTGAGGCGCTTCTGCCTGGGCATCTGGAGTCGGTTTTGGAGGCTGGGCCGATGGAGCGGGGGTGGGCGTAACTGGGGCAAGGTCAAAGCTGATTTCGATCGATTCAGAATTGGCTGCATGAGCATGGGGTGAAATGCCCATCACAGCGGCGATCGCCAACAGCGCCAGCGCCATCAGACGCACTGCATACAGGTGAAAGTTGTTCATTGCTGCTTCTCGCTATTTGTTGGTTAGTTCAAAGTGCGTTCAAGGACATCGATAGACGGTTCAACCATGGCCCACTTGCCGTCGGGCTGACGGCGCAGAGCGGCAAACTGGAGAGATTCAGCAGAGGCGATCGCCTCTCCCTGCTGCACCTGTCCCAACTTGGGACGGCGCACCCCACACAGCCTGAGTAAATAAGCGGGAACTTCTGGGCTAGAAAACACCACACAATCGTCTCGGTGAGGTTCAACCTTGCCATCAAACGGCGCATACACCTTGCCGCCGTTTGGCTCAATCGACACATCGCCCAAGCCCCCCAAAATGCGGTGTCCAGCGATCTCACTACCGGGCTGAAGCTGCCAATTCTGCTGAATTTGGAGGGCACGCGGCGCAACATTACCCGCCCTGGCGCAGCCCGTACAAACCAACAGCAGTACTGCCAGCACTGCCCTACTGCTGAAATACAAACGAGTAGCCTGCATACTCCTCCCCCTCATAAAGAACGACAAACCAGGTCTGCGGATCGAATGCCAGCGGGTAAGCCTCTCGCTCAGCCGTCACACCTTCCCGAATTTCTACATCGGGCAATGTGCAATAAGGTTCGCTGACAATTTCGCGCACCGCTGTCTTGCTGTCTCGCTCCGGTACATTCAGCAGACGAGCTAGTTCGTCTCTCGACAACACCGACTGAGACTGCACAATTTCCTGACAAACATCCTGAGCGGTGGGCGGCTGAAATACATTCCGCAAATCCACCAGCACACCGACAATTGCCAGCATTGAGCCGCCAGCGAGGAGGTATTTCACTTTGCGGCGAGGCTTACGTTTACGGAGGGGACGCTGATTCATCTTGTTGCCTCCCTTAGGGGTAGGAGGGTGAGAGGAAGGAGAAAAAAGAGGAATTGACTGGGTTGCGAGACGCAAAAAACCGAAGGGCCGCTAGAATGCTCTAAGTGCAGACTTGCCAGCCGTAAATTTCTAGATCAAGCAGTTGGGCAGTGGGCTGTGAGGTATGAGTAGATTTATTTGTAGTGAGTTGGTAGTACAAGAGTAATATCTATTTAGTACAAGTGTACTATAAAACTTAAGTCAGATGACAGTCCTTCTTTACGAAAAATTTGTAAAACTTTGGGCGGAAATCCGATCGCCCGAAATCATCCTCTGAGAACTTACGCAGGCAGACGAAATGCAGGATCAGGCACAGACGCATCAAAGAAGCTGGAACTGGATTGCAATTCAGCAGCGGCTCAACCCCTATTTATTTTTGCTGCCTGCTCTGGTTGTTTTGGCTCTGACCGTTTTTTATCCTGCTCTACAGGCGTTTTATCTCAGCTTTACGCTCTACGGGTATGACGTAACCCAGCCGCCTCAGTGGATTGGGCTAGAAAATTTTCAGCGGTTATTGGGCGATCGCCTCTTCTGGCAAACCCTCGGCAATACGGTTCTTTACCTGGTTGGCGTGGTGCCCATTCTGGTGATTGTGCCGTTGCTCTTAGCAATTTTGGTGAATCAGGCGCTACCGGGAATTCGCTGGTTTCGGGCAGCCTACTATACGCCCGTCGTGATCTCAATGGTGGTGGCTGGCATTGCCTGGAGATGGCTCTATGCTGAGACAGGTTTGCTGAATCAACTGTTGCGATCGCTCCACTTAACCTCTGACGGCATTCCCTGGCTCACCAGCCCCAACTTTGCCCTGTTTAGCGTCATGGCAGTCACCGTCTGGAAGGGCTTAGGCTATTACATGGTGATTTATCTGGCAGGGCTACAGGCAATTCCGGCAGATTTGTATGAAGCAGGGGCGATCGACGGCTCCGATGGCTGGCTCAAACACTGGGACATCACCATACCGCTGATGAAACCTTACCTATTTCTGGTTGCGATTATCTCTGCCATCTCTGCCACTAAAGTGTTTGAAGAAATTTACATCATGACTCAGGGTGGTCCCAGAAATAGCTCCAAAACCATCGTTTACTATGTCTACGATCTCGCCTTTCAAGATTTAGAAAGAAGCTACGCCTGCACCATCGGTCTAGTTTTATTTCTCATCATTCTGAGCCTCTCATTTCTGAGACTGCTGCTTACTCGCCAAGCTTCCATTAGTTGAATAGCTCTATTACAAGTGACTCTGGTTCAGGCGCGGAACAATGGGAAAAGCAAGATTTGTGCGAGTTGGGTTCAGCTTAGGTTTGGCAACGTTGACTGCCGTTAGCAATCCGTTCTTAAGGCTGAGTCTGATAGGAATTGGGGCGATCGCCATCCCCTCCATTGCCCCAGCGGAAGCAGCTACGTTAACCAACTGGCAGTTTGACCCCGATACCCGTGAACTTCAGGTGACGGTGCCAGAGGGCACAACGCCGCGCTATTTTCTTTTGGCAGAGCCTCCCCGCATTGTTCTGGATTTACCTAATACTCAACTTGGCACTGTGCCAGAGCAGCAAACGTTTAATGGTACAGTCCGCCAGATTCGGGTGGGTCAGTTTCAGCCGGGGCTGACGCGCATTGTAATTGAACTGGCTGCGAATGCTGAATTTGCGCCAGGACAGGTAGAACTTCGACAGGATGGCGATCGCTGGGTATTGCGTCCGTTATTAACTGATGCAGCAGCTACACCAGATGTTGCGACGGCCCCCGCTCAACCTGTTCCTGTTCAACCACCGATACCAGAGGTTGAAACACCAGAAGTTGAAACACCTGAGACAGAGACAGCAGAGGCAACTCCCGAGACGACCTCGCCCGAAACGACGGCGATCGCTCCTCCGCTAGCTTCCTCTCCAGAAACAACCGCAGCGGAACTGGACAATGACCTGCCTCAGCTTAGTCCAGCGCCCCTTGCTCCTGATATTTCACCAGATATTGATGTTCCCAATGTCTCAGAAGCAGTTTCAAACGCAGATTTAGAGGTGTCTCCTGATAACACGGCTGCTGATATTTCCTCAGACCTGCCATCCGCAATAGCGCCAGCAGTACCATCAACAGATCTACCATCAACAGATTTATCGTCAACAGATTTACCATCAGCAGATTTACCGCCTCTGGAGCCAGACGCACTAGAAATCCCAGTTGAACCTGCTTCAGAAGTGCCCGAAACCCTAGAACTGCTGCCTTCTTTGGCAGAACCAGCCAGCGAACCAGTTACAGAACAGGTTGAACTTGAAGAGGGTGAAAGCGATTTATCTACTGAACCCTCAGAAGGGTTAGCAGTCGATGATGTAGCGCTTGAACTAGATGTTCAGGCTGCTCAGGAAAATGAGGATGAGGAAGCGGTAGAAAGTGAGGATGAGGCGATCGCAATCGAGCCTGAAGCACAGCAACCAGAGGCGATCGCTCCACTCTCACAAACTCCCACAGCGCTACCTCCGGCAACTTTTTCGACCAGCCCATCAGTTACGGTAACGGTGCCACCTTTAGGCGAGTCGCCTCGCATTACTGTCGCAGATACACCTGACAATGCACCTGCTGCCCCGATTCCTCAACCGTCTCAACCAGCGGCTTTACCTCCAGCAACTTTCTCGCCTAGCCAAACGGGACAGGTTAGCGTTCCACCAGTCTCCACAATTCCTGACCCAACTGCTGCTGCGCCATTGCCCCCTCCAGCATCAGTGGCGATCGCACCGTCACAAGACAATCTTTCAGAAGACGATTTGCCAGGAAACGCCTCACCGGGCAGTTCATTTGACCAGAACTTAGCAGTTGCCCCTACTCCACCCGATGTCTTGCTGCCTTCGGGGACGGTGCTGAGCTTGCGCTATCCCGGAGAAACTAGCCTGTCCTTAGAGTCAGGAGTTCCGCGTCAAGAGGTGCTGCTGCTCGATCAGCCAGTGCGCGATCGCAACGGTAATTTGATTGTGGAGGCGGGCAGTCAGGTGATTGGTCGGTTTGAAACGGGCAGTCAGGGCAGTCGATTTATTGTCCAGGCAATCGCTTTACAAGGGCAAAACGTTTTGATGGAGGCAGAATCGGGGACATTAGCAGGCGATCGCGAAGTTTCTGAAAATAGTCTGATCCAAAATTCTGCCCTGGGTGCCCTGGCACTAACCGTGCTGGGTGGCTTTACCGGAATTGGGCTACTGGGCGGACTTGCTGCGGGGGCAACGGCGACTTACTTGACCGCACCCCAGCCAGCTATCATTCAGCCTAACCAAATTGTCGAGGTGCGTTTGACCGAAGATTTGCCGCGTCCATAGAGTGGCATGACCCGTAGGGGGTGAACGGCCGTCATTGGTATAAAAACAGGGGCTTAAGCCCCTTGTTTTTAAATGGTGTGTGAATTTA